>JBBRQB010000041.1:0-22614 GCA_038227105.1 Candidatus Limnocylindria bacterium
CAGGGCGTCAACACGACGGACTCGGCCGTGCGCATCACGCACATTCCGACCGGTGAGGTCGTCATCCAGCAGGACGAGCGCTCGCAGATCAAGAACAAGGCGAAGGCGATGACCGTGCTCCGCTCGCGCCTCCTCGCGCGCGCGCAGGCCGAGCGCGACGCGGAGGCCGGTGCGCTCCGCAACTCGCAGATCGGGCACGGCGAGCGCGCAGAGAAGATGCGGACGTACAACTTCCCGCAGGATCGGCTCACCGACAAGCGCCTCGGCCATAACCTCTCGAACCTGCCCCGCCGGATGGATGGCGAGCTCGACGACCTGATCGAGGCGCTCATGCAGCAGGACGAGGCCGAGCGCATGGCCGCGCTCGAAGCCGACGAAGACTAGCGCCGCTCTCGGGATGGGCACGTTCGTCATCGAGCCCGACGTCCCGTTCTCGCTATCGGCCGCCGCATCGTTCGGGTTCGGTCCGAACACGGCGCGGCCGAAGCCCGACGGCGACCTCATGCGGCTCGCGTTCGTGCTCGACGGCTACGCGGAGCACGCCGGCGTCGTCCTCCGACAGCGTGCCGGCGGCTCGATCGGGGCCGAGGTGGACGGGACACGCAAGCTGGCCGCCGTCGAGCGTCAGGTGCGGCGCATCCTCTCGCTCGACCATGCGGGGAAGGACTGGCTCGCCGTCGGCAAGCGCGATCCGGTCATCGGTCGGCTGCAGCGCGACCATCCCGGCCTGCGGCCGGTCCTCTTCCATTCGCCCTACGAGGCCGCGGCATGGTCGGTCATCAGCCACCGCCGCGGCCGCGTGCAGGCGGCGCCGCTCCGGACGCGCCTCGCCACCGAACACGGCCGCACCTTCGAGCTCGCCGGCGACAACGTGGCGGCGTTCCCGCTGCCGGAGGAGATCGTCGATCTGCGGTCGTTCGCGGGCTTCGAGCCACAGCGCATCGATCGCCTGCGCGGCGTCGCTCGCGCAGCGCTCGATGGGAAGCTCGATGCGAGCCGGCTCGCGAAGCTGCCGATCGACGTCGCCCGCGCCGAGATCGGGACGCTGGCGGGATTCGGTCCGTTCTATTCGGACCTCGTGCTCGTGCGCGCGACGGGTCTGACCGACGTCCTGCCGCGTGACGAGCCGCGCATCCTCGGCTACGCCGGCCAGCTCTACGGCCTCGGCCGCCCCGCCACGCCGGCGGAGCTCGGGGCGATCGCGGAGCGCTGGGTGCCCTATCGGACGTGGGCGGTCGTGCTCCTCCGGGTCGCCGGCGATCGCGCCGGGCTGCCCTTTGAGAAACGAACGAGGAGCGGCTTTGCCGCGCCGAGTGAGACCGCCAGCCCTGAGCGTGTCTCGCCGAAGGCGAGATCGAGCGAATGAAGCGCGGCAGAATTGGCGCATGAAGACCGACGATCTGCGGTACGACGAGGACGTGGCGTTCACGCTCGCGGACGACGCGGCGACCGTCTCGGCGATCGTGCGCCGGACGCCGGATGAGCAGCTCCGCAGCGTCAAGATCGGGGACTGGTCCGCCAAGGAGGTCATTGGCCATATCGCTGACATGGCCGAGGTCTTCGCCGAGCGCGTCCGCCTCTGCGCGACCGAGGACCGGCCCGCGCTCGCCGGTGTGGATCAGGACAAGGTGCACGCCGAGCGGAAGAACAACGACGCCAACGCGATGGCCCTCAGCAAGCGGATCCAGGCCGCTCACGCGACGATCGTGAAGCACCTGCAGCAGCCGGGTGTCGCCGACCGCACGGGCATCCACGCCGAACGTGGCGCCGTCACCGCCGGCTGGATGGGTGCGTATCACGCGCGCCACTCGCACGAGCACATCGCCGAGCTGCAACCGCTTTTCCCGCCGCGCTAGGCGGACAGGCGCGTCACCGCTTCAAGCAGCTCGTGCATGTCGAACGGCTTCGTGAGGACGGCCGTCGCTTCGCGCAGGAGCCTGTCATCCGCCCGCGCTTCGCGGTGAGCAGTGAGGACGAGGACGGGCGATCCGGTGCGTTGCCGTAGATCGCGGACCTGCCGGATCGCGCTCGCGCTGTCGTAGCCGGACCGGGTCATGAGATCGGTGATGACGAGTGACGGCATCGAGTCGGCTGGGACCGCATCGAGTCCCGCGACGAGCGTCACTGCGTACGGCGAGTCCTCAAGCATCTGCCCGATCATCTCCGCGACCGCCAGGTCGTCCTCGATCACGAGCAGGCTCTTCACGATCGCATCCCCGCCACGATGATCTCCACCCGCACATGAGACAGTGGCGTAGGCTCGCTGACGAGATACGGCTTGCCGTATGTGGGCGAGGGGGGCCGCGTGACAGGCCGTCAAGATGCGTCCGTGCTGACCGAGCGACAGCTCGCGGTCGTCGGGCTCGTGTCGCTGGGTCTTTCCAACAAGGAGATCGCCGCCCGGCTCGGCGTGAGCGTCCGCGCCATCGAGGCGACGCTCACACGTGTGTATGAGCGGCTCGACGTGGCCAATCGCAGTGCCCTGATCGCCCTCGCGCTCTCCGAAGCCGGCTTCGGACTCGCGGTCGCCCGGCGGTCGGTGGCGAGCGGACTCGGCGCAGTCGCCACTCCGCGGTCGCTCGAGGAGGAGGCTGCGGCATACGCGAACGCGCCGTTCATGGTGGCCCTGACGCAGGGTCCCGAGCACCACTATTCATTCGTGAATCGCGTCGCCGCGGAGGTTGCCGGCCGGCCGGTCGCGGGCCTCGTCGGCCGGTCGGTCATGGTGGTGTACCCGGACCTGGACCCCGCGTTCCGCGCCGCGCTCGACGGTTCCTACGCGAGCGGCCGGCCGTGGTCGAGCGGCATCCCCGCGCACGTTCGGTGGACGCACGCGGACGGCACGGTCCGCGAGAGCACCGTGGACCTGATCTTTCAGCCGGTGCGCGATGCCACGGGGGCGGTCGTCGGCATCCTCCACATTGGCATCGAGGGATCGGCGCCGGACTAGGTCAGGCGGCTCCGACGAGGCCGAGGACACGGGCGAGGCCGTGCGGCTGGCCCGGCTCGGTCCGCGGCAGGAGCAGGACGGCGCAGCCGGCAACGACCGCGCCGCCGTCCACCGGATGATCACCGACGATCAGCGTGCGCTCTGGCGCGGTGCCGATCGCGGCGCACGCGGCGAAGAACAGCGCGGGATCCGGCTTCTCGACACCGTACTCGAACGAATGCGCGTACCCGTCGACGAGGTCCGACCACCCGTGCTTCGCGAAGACCGCGCGAAGATCCTCTGCGACGTTGCTGACGACCCCGACCCTGATCCCGCGGCGCTTGAGCTCGCGCAGCACGGGCTCGGTGTCCGGGAAGGGGATCCACTTCGTGTGGTCCATCACCCGCTCGTAGAGGACCGTCGAGATGCCCGGGTGGTGCGGATCGGCCTGCGCGAAGAGCGCAAGCCAGCCCGAGCGGTGCGCCTCGGGAGACAAGTCGCGCTTCACCGCGAGCGCTTCGGGCGTTTTCGAGTCGCTCCAGATCTTGTCCCAGAGCGCGCGCGCCCGTTCGGGCGCCATGCCCGCTTCCGTAAGGACCGCCGCTCCGTCGGGGCTGTAGAAGAGCGTGTCGCCGAAATCGAAGCACACGCCCTCGAACATCACGTGAGCTCGACGACCTCACGCCACAACGGCACCTTTGTCGCGAAGCCAAGCGCCTGCACTTTCGGCTCGAACGCCGCCTGCGCCGCGGGGTCGCCATGCACGATGAACGTGAGCTTCGGAGCCCGGGTGAAGTTCTTGAGCCACGCCAGGAGCTCGGGCTCGTCCGCGTGCGCCGAGAAGCCGCTGATCGATCGCACCTGGCACTGCACCTCGAGATCCTGCCCGTCGATGCGGACCGCTTTCGCACCCTGCTGCAGCCGAGCGCCGAGGGTGCCCTCACCCTGGTAGCCGACGAACAGCAGCGTCATCGCCGGATCGCCGACGAGCGCCTTCACGTGCTGGACGATGCGACCGCCGGTGATCATCCCGTTCGACGCGACGATGCCGAACGGCCGCGCGGCGGTCGTGTCGAGCGCCAGCGAGGCCTTGCCGTCGCGCACCGCGATCGCGCCGGGGTAGTCGAGCGGCGCCTCGGACGAAGCCAGGACCTTCCGGGCGTCCTCATCGAAATATTCGGCGAACTCGCGATAGATCTCGGTCGCCTTCCCCGCCATGGGCGAGTCGAGGTAGAGCTGCAGCTGTGGGATGCGCTTCGCGCCGAGCAGCCGGTCGAGCTCGTAGACGATCTCCTGCGTCCGACCGATCGCGAACGACGGCATGAGCAGGACGCCCTTGCGGTCGTACGTCGCGGTGACCGCCTCCCCGAGGAGCCGGATCGCCTCTTCCTGCGGCTCGTGTGTCCGTCCGCCGTACGTCGATTCGACGAGGAGGTAGTCGCCGTCACGGATCGGAGTGGGGTCGCGCACGATCGGCGTGCCCGGGCGGCCCACGTCGCCGCTGAACACGATCGTCCGCTCGCCGGTGTTGTCGCGCGCGGTGACCCGGATGATCGCGGAGCCGAGGATGTGCCCCGCGTCGAGGTAGGTGGCGGTGATGCCCGGCGCGATCTCGACCGGCGTGCCGTACTCGATCCCCTTGAACCGCGAGAGCGCGTCCTCAGCCTGCGGCGTCGTGTAGAGCGGCTCGCGCAGGTAGGTGAGCGCCTCCGGCGGCGCGGTGCGGAGTGCCTGCTCCGCGTCCGGTGGTGCTGCCTGCGGGACCCGGTCGGTGGCGGCCGCCAGCTCCGCCGCCGCCGCGCGGTCTTCGACGAGCGCGCGATCGGGATGCCGTGTCGCGAAGCGCTGATGGCTGGCCGCGGACTCCTCCTGCAGCTTCGCCGAATCGAGGAGCACGAGCTCGGTGAGCTTGACCGTGCCACGCGTCGCGTAGACCGGGCCGCGAAAGCCCAGGGCGCTTGCGTGGGGAATGAGCCCGCAGTGATCGAGATGCGCGTGGGTGAGCAGCACCGCGTCGATCGTCTTCGGGTCATACGCGAGCGGGACGCGGTTGCGCAGCACGTCGTGCGGGCTGCCCTGGAACATCCCGCAGTCGATGAGGACCTTCGCGCGATCGGTCTCGAGGAGGTATTGGGAGCCGGTGACCGTCCGTGCGGCGCCGAGGAAGTGCAGACGCATGTGCGCATAATGCCGCGCTAGCATCACGCGCGCAGATGTATGGACCCGTATTGCTCGGGGGGAAGGTCACCCTTCGCCCTCCAGACGACTCCGATGCCCAGCGTTTCGTGGACTGGTTCGCGGATCTGGACGTCACGCGATACCTATCGCGGCGTGCCGGTATCGGGCTCCTGCAGGAGCAGGGACACCTCAAGAAGGTCGGCGAGTCGACGACCGACGTCCTCTGGATGCTCGAGGCAGAAGGCCGCCCGATCGGCGCGACCGGCATCCACGGCATCGACTGGATCAACGCGCACGCGACGACCGGCACGGTGATCGGCGACAAGAGCGCGTGGCGGAAGGGGTACGGCTCCGAGGCGATGCGGCTGCGCACCGACTATGCGTTCCGGCAGCTCAACCTGCACAAGCTGTCCTCGAGCGCGTTCTTCGAGAACGAACCGAGTCGGCGCGCCCTCACGAAGGCGGGGTATACGCAAATTGGCGTAGAGCGCGAGCACCTCTTCCGCGAAGGTCGCTGGCATGACCACTGGACGTGCGAGATCCTGCGCGCGGACTGGGAGAAACTGCAGGCGCGCTGACACCGGCTTGCGACTGCTCCTCTGGTAGCCTCGCGCTCAGAAGAGCAACGCTGCACCGCGAAGGGTTGAGGGAACTGTGAAGCGATCCGCCATCGTCCTGCTCGTGCTGGTCGTTGCTGTCGGCGCATTCCTGTTCTTCCCCCGCGGCGGCGCCCTCTCCATCGCGAACGCCGCGACCCTCACGGTCCTCCACGGTCAGATCGACGCACAGAAGGGCGCCAGCGGATTCACGCCCGCGTTCGACGGTGACCTCCTTACGAGCGGCGATGTCGTCCGTGCGGACAACGCCGGCAACGCCGTGGTCACGTTCTTCGATGGCAGCACCCTGACCGTCGAGTCGGGCGCGCAGGTGCGCGTTGCGAGCCTCGTGAAGACGGGCAGCGGTGGGATCCAGGTCACGATCGAGCAGACGCTCGGCCGGACGTGGGCGTCGGTCCAGAAGCTCGGGCCGGATTCGAAGTTCGAGATCAAGACGCCGACCTCGACGGCCGCGGTCCGCGGCACCGCGTTCGAAACGATCGTCGAGACCGTCAATGGGATCACCACGACGACCGTGAAGACCACGGAAGGCCAGGTCATCGTGCAGGCGCAGACCGGTGGGCAGACGACCGTCAACGCCGGCGAAGAGGTCCAGCAGGTCCAAGGTGCGCCGGCGCCGGCCGCGCCGACGACCCAGCCGCCCTCACCGCGTCTTCGGTTCACGCCGTCGGCGAACGTCGGTTTCACCGTCATCGATCCGCGCGGCCTGCAGTGCAGCACGGCGGTGCGCCAGATCCCCGGATGTAACTTCAACGGATCCGTCGTCACCATCGATGGCCCGGCGAGCGGCACGTACGCGATCGCGATGACCGCGGCGGCCACTGCCCCGGGCGCGACGTTGACGCTCGACGCGTTGCGCGGAACGGCGACCGACTTCAGCACGCGCTTCACCACGAACCTCAACCTCGGTGACCTCGTCCGTACGACCGTCGGCGCCACCGTGCCGGAAAAGGGCACGTCGACGACCAGCGGCTTCACCGCAGCCGAGCTCGTAACGAGCGTCTGCGGCGCCGAGGCCAAGGGCCGCGTGTTCTCCTCCGGTTCCCTTGACGACCGGGCGAACGCGCTCGCGGCATATGGGAAGGCAAGCCCGAAGCAGCCCGCGACGCTCGTGCTCTTGGCGTCCGAGCTGACAAAGGCCGCCGTGGACAGCGTGGCCAGTGCGGGTCTGCCGGTGGCCGTGAGCGGCATCATCGTGTCGATCGACAGCGCGGGCCTGCACCTCAACGCGCAGGCAGCGGCGGGTCCCTTCACCGTGCCGGCGACCGCGAACATCATCGCGGGCGCGCGTGACGGGAAGCTCACGCTGAAGACACGCGACCTCGACGCGGGTCCGATCCCGGGCAACGTGAAGGACCAGCTGACATCGGTGCTCGACAAGAGCCTCTCCGACTTCGGTGCGTCGCTCCCGCTCGCCCTCGACCGCGTGGCGTTCCGCACCGGCTGCCTCGCGGTGATCGGCACGACCCCCTAGCAATCACGCCTTCGGCCGCGTCGTCGGAGGCGCATTCGGACCGGTCCTAGACTCGCGTTCGATGGACACCCTCGAGCGGCCAGCGACCGTCACGCAGTCGCAGCGGTCGGAGATCGAGGCACAGCGCCAGGCCACCCAGGAGACGCGGCGCGCGACGGTGCCCGCAATGGAAGCGCTCCTCTACCAGCCGATCCCCGTGCTCGATCATGGCTTCATCCGCGTCATCGACTACATGGGCGACGATGCGGCGGTCGTCCAGGCGGCCCGCGTTTCCTACGGCGCCGGCACGAAGAAGATCCGTGAGGACGCCGGGCTCATCAACTATCTGATGCGGCACCGGCACACGTCGCCGTTCGAGATGTGTGAGCTCAAGATCCACGTGAAGATGCCGATCTTCGTCGCCCGTCAGTGGATCAGGCACCGCGTCGCGAATCTGAACGAAACGAGCGGGAGATACTCGATCCTCGATCGCGAGTTCTACATCCCGGCGCCCGACGATCTGGCGGCACAAGCGAAGACCAATCGCCAGGGCCGCGGCGAAGTGCTGAACGAGGTCGAGGCGGCTCGCGTGCTGAACATCCTTCGCGACGATGCGACCCGCTCGTACACGCACTACGAGGAGATGCTCAACGAGATCGATGGGCAGATCGTTGATCCGGAGCGGCAGGGACTGGCCCGCGAGCTCGCGCGTATGAACCTGCCGGTCAATCTCTACACGCAGCTCTACTGGAAGATCGACCTTCACAATCTCATGCACTTCCTCAACCTGCGTGCCGCGAAAGGGGCGCAGTACGAGATCCGTGTGTACGCCGAGATCCTGCTCGACGTCGTGAAGCAGTGGGTGCCGCTGACGTACGCGGCGTTCACGGATTACCGGATGGGCGCCTATGAGCTCTCCGCGAAAGGTCTCGCCGTCGTGAAGCGGCTGCTGCACGGCGAACAGGTCGACCGTGAGACGACCGGCATGTCGCCGGGCGAGTGGCGCGAGCTCATGGAGACGCTGGAGCGCTGAACACCGACCGCGCCGGATTCCTCTGGGATCCGCGCCTCGCGTCGCACGTGTATCGCGATGACCACCCGCTGAAGCCCATGCGGCTCATCGGCGTCCACGACACGCTGAAGCGGATCGGGGCGTTCGCCCGTCCCAACGCCGTCGTCCTCGAGCCGCGCGACGCGACGATCGCGGAGATCGAGCGGATCCATGCGTCGGAGTACGTCGAGGCCGTTCGCCAGGCGTCCGCCGATCCGGACGAAGACTACAGCCGGTGGGGTCTCTCGGAGCACGGCGACACACCGCCGTTCGCCGGCATGCACCAGGCGTCGCTGCTGACCACGGGTGCGACCCTGCGTGGGATGGACGAGGTGCTCGCGGGTCGCCTGCGCGTGTCGTTCAACGGTGCGGGTGGCCTCCATCACGCCATGCGGCGGCGCGCATCCGGGTTCTGCATCTACAACGATCCGGCGATCGCGTGCGGCCTCCTGGCCGATCGCGGCTTGAAGGTCGCGTACGTCGACATCGACGCGCACCATGGCGACGGCGTGCAGGCAGCGTTCTACGACACCGACCAGGTCCTCACCATCTCGCTCCACGAGACAGGCCGCTCGCTGTTCCCGGGCACCGGATTCGCTGACGAGCGCGGGAGTGGCCGCGGCGCTGGATATTGCATCAACGTCGCGCTGCCGCCATACACCGATGACCGCGCGTACACGCACGCGTTCGACGCGGTCGTGCCGCCGCTCATCGAGCGGTTCAAGCCCGACGTTCTCGTGACACAGCAAGGGATCGACTCGCACTTCACCGATCCGCTGACACATCTGCAGGTCTCGACGCGCGCCCGCGAGCATGCCGTGCGAACGTTCCGCGGCTTCGAGCTGCCCTGGGTCGCGACGGGCGGCGGCGGCTACGACCTGGACGCGGTCGCGCGCGGCTGGTCCATCGAGTACCTCGTCATGCTCGGCGCACCGGTCCCCGAGGAGCTGCACGACGCGGAACCGCCCGAATGGACCGGCGACGAGCGCGATGCGATCGACGTGGCGACGGACGTCGCCGTCAGGGACGCGCTGGCCGCCGCGTTCCAATGAACGAGCTGCTGGTGCTCGCGCGCTCGCCGCGCCGCGGCGCTGCGGTCGTGCTTGCGAATGGCCGGCTCTCGGTCGCCGTTGCGCTCGTGGTCGCCGCGACGGCGGTGGCAGCCATCAACGCCGCGCGCTTCATCGGTGACGTGCCGGTGAGCAGCATCCTCTACGGGCCGACGCGAAGCCCCGCGATCGTGACGCTCATCGACGCGCTCGGCCGCGAACGCGCCGCGATCGTCGGCTATCTCATCGAGCAGGTCTGGACCGCACTCGTGATCGTGACCGCGTTCAGCCCGATGTTCGTGTGGCTCCTCGGCTCGACCGCCGTCCACGCCGCCGCTCGGATCGACGGCAGACGCCGGCCGCTCCGGCCGATGCTCGTGTACTTCGGCTACGCGACGGCGCTGACACGCATCCCCGCCGATGGCGCGGCCGCGATCCTCGGCAGCGGGCAGAGCGCGGGCGCACCGGTCGCGCAGCTGATCGGTACCGCCTGCCTGGTCTGGCTCGCGGTCCTCGTGTGGCGGGCGATCGAGCTCCACTACGCGCTCACGCCGACGCACGCGGGGATCGTCTTCCTCGTGGCGGTCGTCCTGTTCTACCTCGTGCCGCTCGCGCTGATCGTGGCCGCGTTCGTCGCGATCCTCGTCGCGGCGATCGTCCTCGACTACGTGCCGGGGCTCTAGCCCTCGTCGGAGCTGACGGCAGCCACGAGCGCGAGATCGCCGGCGCGCACGGACTTCGGATCGAACTTGCGGACGCTCGCGGCCATCTTGCCGAGCGCCTCGGCCATGGACATCGGCGGGGGAGCGCCGCGCTTCTGCGGGATCCAGCGCACCGGGTTGCACCGCGCCACGACGACGGCGCGGAGGTACGGGCTCTTGAAGCCCATCTCCTGCAGCGTTTTTACATGCGCGGCAACGCGGTCGTCGATGTCGAGCAGCCGCCGGCCCCATTGATCGCGCTGGCGGAGCGCAGCCGGCAAGGTGCCGTCGAGAAAGATGTCGACCCGCCGCAGCATCGACTGGTACGACGAGCCTGCGAAGCGCCCGCGCTCCTCGTACGCGGTGCCGAGCGTGAGGAAGTACGCAGCCTCGAACGCGACCGTGTGGTCCTTCTCTTTGGAGCGCGGCTGCTCCTTCGCGAGCGACCGGGCCATGCGGATCACTTCCATGCTGCGGTCGCGCAGGTTGTGCGCCTTCTCGGTGTTGAGCGGCAGGATCCGGTAGGCGATCGCCGGGTCGGCAACGACGAGCGCGGTCACGGTTCGTAGGCCGAGCTTCTTTGCGGCGGCGAGGCGGTGCCGGCCGTTCGGTGAGGTGAAGCCCTCCTTGCCGGCGACCGCGATGACCGGATCGAGGAACACGCCGACCGCGCCGATCGCGTCAGACAGGCGGTCGGCGTGGACCTTCGAGAGGTCGCGCTGGAACTCTGTCGCTTCGATCGAGCGGAGCGGCAGGCTCGCCAGGAGCAGCGGCGAGCTGCCGTAGGGGTCCTTGTACGCGGCGAGGGTCGCGCCGCCCGCCTTCGTCACGCGCTTCGTGAGTTCGACGACGCTGGCGTCGCCGAGGTCGATCGCGCTCTCGAGCGGTTCGGGCCCGCGTGGCGCGGCGGGGCCACGTTTGCGCGTGGTCTTCTTGGCCGTTGTCTTCTTCGCTGGCATGGCGCAGACGATACGTCGCTAGAGTCGAGGCGTGCCCGCCGCCTGGTCCCCGACGAAGCCCTACCTCGACCGCAGCCGCCTGAAGCGGTTCGCGGCGGAGCAGGGCATCACCGACTACGACGCGCTCCTGTCATGGGCGATTGACGATCTCGAGCGCTTTTGGCGCGCGGTCGATACGGACCTCGGCCTCGTCTGGAGGGCGCCGTACACACAGGCGATGGACACGTCGATGGGCATCCCGTGGACGACCTGGTGGACCGGCGGCCGGTTGAACTACGTCGGCACCGCGCTCCGTACGGACAGGGACCAGGGCCGCGTCGCGCTCATCAGCGAGCGCGAGGACGGGACGGTCGAGCGGCGCACGTACGGCGAGCTGCGCGCCGACGTCACGCGCTTCGCCGCGGGCCTGCGCGCGATCGGTGTGCGCAGGGGCGACCGCATCGGGATCTTCCTGCCGATGGGCATCGAGTGCGTGGTCGCGGTCCTCGCGGTCGGCGCGCTCGGTGCCGTGTACATCCCGATCTTCTCGGGCTACGGCGCCGAGGCGATCGCCGGACGGCTTCGTGACTGCGACGCTTCGGTCCTCATCTGCGCCGACGGCTTCCACCGCCGCGGGTCGGTCGTGCCGATGAAGGAGACCGCCGATGCCGCGGCCGACGGCGCCCCAAGCGTGCGGCAGGTCGTGGTCGCGGAGCGCCTCGGTCGCACGTACCCGACACGCGACCGCGACGTGACCTGGGCCGAGGTCGTGCGGCGCGGCAGCGCGCCGCTCGACGACTGGGAGGACACCAGCGCCGAGGACCCGTTCATGATCATCTACACCTCGGGCACGACCGGCCGACCGAAGGGCGCGGTCCACGTGCACGGCGGCTTTCCGGTGAAGGCGGCGCAGGACATGGCCCACGGCTTCGATGTCCAAGAGGCCGACGTGGTGTTCTGGTTCACCGACATCGGTTGGATGATGGGTCCCTGGCTGATTGCCGGTGGGCTCATGCTCGGTGCGACGATCGTCCTGTACGACGGCACGCCCGACTTTCCGGATGCGTCGCGGGTCTGGTCGATGGTCCAACGGCACGAGGTGACGCACCTTGGGATCTCACCGACCGCGATCCGCGGCCTCATGCGCGCCGGCGAGGAGCCGGTCACGACGCACGATCGCTCGAGCCTGCTCGTGCTCGGCAGTACCGGCGAGCCGTGGAACCCCGATCCCTGGTGGTGGTACTTCCGAACCGTCGGCGAGGGCCGCTGCCCGATCATCAACTACTCCGGCGGGACCGAGATCTCCGGCGGCATCCTCGGCTGCACGACCTGGACCGACATCCAGCCGGGATCGTTCCGGGGCCCGCTGCCGGGGATGGCGGTGGACGTCGTCGACGAACAGGGACGGTCGGTGCGCGGCACCGTGGGCGAGCTCGTGATCCGCAAGCCGTGGCCGGGCATGACGCGCGGCTTCTGGAAGGATCGCGACCGGTATGTCGAGACGTACTGGAGCCGCTGGCCCGGCGTCTGGGTCCATGGGGACTGGGCGCGCGTCGATGATGAAGGGTTCTGGTACATCGAAGGCCGCAGCGACGACACGCTCAAGATCGCCGGCAAGCGTGTCGGCCCGGCTGAGGTCGAGTCCGCTGCCGTCGCGGGCGGCGCCGTGAGCGAGGCTGCGGCGATCGGCGTGCCCGACGAATTGAAGGGCGAGGCCATCGTCGTGTTCGCGGTCCCGAAGCCGGGCATGACCGCCGACGCCGCCCTCGAGCGCGCGGTCTCGGACACCATCGCGGAGCAGCTGGGCAAGCCGCTGCGGCCGAAGGCCGTGCGCCTCGTCCGTCAGCTGCCCAAGACGCGCAACGGCAAGATCCTCCGCCGGCTCATCCGCGGCGCCTACCTGGGCAAGACGGATCTCGGGGACACTTCGTCGCTCGAGGACCCCTTGTCCCTCGACGAGATCCGCGCCGCGGGGAAGACCTAGACCGGGGTGGTCTTGTTCGCGGAGATGGCGCGCACGACGCCCACGATCAATGCTGCAACCAGGAACAGGAACACGATGGCAAGCAGCGCGGGCAGGTCGAAGACGACAGGTGTTTCGGTCTGCGGCCAGATCCCCTGGAACGGACGCACGAGTGGCTCGGTGATGCCGTAGAGCGCTGCGACGAGCGCCTGACCGGCGTTCGCGCCGAGCAGCTTCATGATGAAGCGGACCAGGAGCAGGACCTCGAGCACCGTGAAGACAAGCATGACGACCCGAGTGACGGTCCACACCGGCGCGTACGGGCTCGCATTGACGTTGACCTGGCGCGGTGCCGTGGACGAGGGTGTCGTCGTCACGGTCTCCACACGCTCGACGCGGTCGATGGCAGGTCGGTCGATGACCTTGGTCTCGTTGCTGTCTGGTTCATGTCGTGTAGTCATGCTTGTTGACTGAGCAGGGGACATGCCAAGCCTTTACCCTCGCCGTCCGTGACCACGAATAGGCCCGAATATCCATTCGCGCACCGACAGCGTGTCCGTTTCGGCGAAACGGACATGCAAGGGGTCGTCTACTACGCGAACTATCTGCTGTTCGCCGAGGTGGGTCGCGTCGCGTATCTCCGCGAGCTTGGTATCGACTACACACGCGATCTCATCGCGCGCGGCGTCGATTTCACGATCGGTGAGGCATCGGTGCGCTACCAGGCACCGCTCCGCTTCGACGACGAATACGACATCCGCGTGCGCGTCGGGGAGGTCCGCGGCTCGTCGTGGACGTTCGAGTACGCGTTCGATCGCGCCGACGGCCAGCGCTGCGCGGTGGGATCGACGGTGCAGGTCATCGTCGACCCGACGAGCGGCCGCGCGACGCGCATCCCCGCGGAGCTCCGCACCGTCCTCGAAGGCGCAAAGGCCTGATGGACCTCACGCTGCCGGAAGACCTGCAGCTCCTCCAGCGGAGCGTCCGGTCGTTCGTCGAGGAACAGCTCTTGCCGCGGTCCGAGGAGATCGAGAAGAGCGACCGCATCCCGCGCGAGGTCATCGATGCGATGGCCGGCATGGGCCTCTTCGGCATCGGGTTCCGCGAGGAGGTCGGCGGTCAGGGCTTCGGCAAGCTCGGGTACTGCGTCGCCGTCGAGCAGCTCGCCCGCGCGAACGCGTCGCTGTGGAACGTGATCGGCGCGTCGGCCGGTCTGTGCGGGACGGCGATCGACATCGGCGGTCCCGACGAGCTGCGGTCGCGCTACCTCCCGGATCTGCTCTCGGCGAAGAAGCTCGGCGCGTACGGGCTCTCCGAGCCCGGGGCGGGCAGCGATGCCGGGGGTCTCAAGACCACGGCGCGTCGCGACGGCGACGCGTACGTCATCGACGGCGCCAAGACCTTCATCACCAACGCGCCGATCGCCGATGTCTTCACGGTGTTCGCGACGCTGGACCGCAGCGCAGGATCGAAGGCGATCACCGCGTTCGTCGTCGAGCGCGAAACGCCTGGCCTCGAGGTCGGTCCCAACGACGAGAAGATGGGCCTGCACGGGTCGACGACCGCACAGCTCTATTTCCACGAGCTGCGCGTCTCCGCGGCGCAGCGCATCGGCGCCGAGGGCGACGGCTTCAAGATCGCGCTCCGGACACTCGACCTCGGACGGCTGGGCCTGGCCGCGCACGCGGTCGGCGCGGCGCAGCGGCTGCTCGAGGCATCGGTGGAGTACGCGAAGGCGCGCGTGCAGTTCGGCAAGCCGATCGCGGTGCACCAGGCGATCCAGTGGATGCTGGCCGATGCGGCCATCGGCATCCACGCCGCCCGGCTGATGGTCTATGACGCCGCGTCGCGAGTGGATCGCGGCGAGCGCGTCACGGACCGCGTCGCGATGACGAAGCTACATGCCACGGAGCTCCTGGGGCGCGTCGCGGATACCGCGGTCCAGGTGCACGGCGGCATGGGGTACATGCGCGAGCTCTGGATCGAACGGGCCTACCGCGACGCCCGGATCTACCGCATTTACGAGGGCACGAGCGAGATCCAGCGGGTCGTCATCGCGGCCGGATTGCTCTCCGGCGCCTGAGCGACTGGACGCGTTGCGGACGTCTGCCCCGATGCCAAACCGGCCCGGGTGTGGATAAGCCCCCGATTTCGGTGGATAAAGCCCCGTTTGGATGCCATTTGAGGCGTTTCCTGTGGAAAAGCCTGCCGTGCTGAAAGCGTCCAGACCGGGGAGCCATCCGGCCATCAGAGCCGTCTGGCTCGCCGGCTACGTCCTCCTGCTGGCCGCGGTGGCGCTGAAGGTCGCCGACGTCGATCCGGCGTTCCGCTGGACCGCCCTGGCCGCGGCGGCGCTTTTCGGCGGCGGGATCGTGGCGTACGTCATCCGTCACGCCCGCTTCCTGGGCAGGCTGGCACGCGCCGAGACCGCGCTTCACGCAGGCGACCTGGCCGCGACCCGCGAGATCGTCGCGCCGTTGTTGGACCGCTACCCGACGTTCCCGCCGGTCCAGCGGCTCGCCGGCCTCGTTCTCTATCCGAGCGGCGACCCCCTGTCCGCCGCGACGCTCCTGGAGGCGGCGGCGAAGACGGCGCGCGATCACGCGCTCGTCGTGACCCTGGTCGCGTCCTACGCCGCGCTCAACAAGTCCGGCGACGCGCGCCGCGCCGCGGCGCTCCGGCTGGACGATCGTGACGTGGCGCTCGCGCTCGCGTGGGCCGAGCTCGTCGCGCTCGGCGGTGATCGGACGCGGGGCGCCGAGCTCGCGCGGTCCCTCCCTGCCGACACGCCGTCGCGGGCAGCGATGGCCGCGACCCTTCAGGCGGTGGCGGCGGCGCACCGGCACGACGCGGATGCGGTGCATGCGCGGTTGCGCGACGCCGAGGACCGCTACGTACTACTCGCGCCGGACGAGCGCGCGTTCCTCGGCTACCTCGGGGGCGTGGCGCTACGCGAGCTCGGCGCGGTGGAGGGTGCGCGCGCGACATTCACGCTGGCGATGGCGGCGGCGCCGGACACGATCGGTGAGGCCCTCGCCCGTCGCGAGCGGTCTCACCTCTCTGAGTCTGGGTCGCCGCCCTCGATCTCATTGTCTTCGGACCAGCCCTCCGCGGACTGAAGGTCCTCGGCGAAGAGCTCGACGTCGAAGCCGAGGCCGTCGATGACCGCGACGAGGCCGTTGCGCTGCTCGGGGGGCGTCGTCCGGATCCAGCCGCGCACAACGTCCTCGGTGAGCACCTCGTCCGAGTCGCGTTCTGACGCGACCAGCTCGCTCTCGTCGCGCGCCGCCGCGGTCGCGAGCTCGCGGAGCGTCGCCGGCACCATGTCCGCGAGCGACCGGAGCGTCCGCTCGGCGTTGCCGTCCCAGTTCATGCTCACGAAATCGCGTCGATGCCGGTGGCGAAGCGGCTGATGATGAGCTTCTGGATCTGGGTGGTGCCTTCGTAGAGGCGGTTCACGCGCGCGTCACGCCAGTAGCGCTCGACCGGGAACTCGTCCGAGAAGCCGTAGCCACCGTGGATCTGGATCGCGCTATCGGCGGCACGCTGCGCGGCCTCGGTCGCGAACAGCTTGGCGATACTCGTCTCGCGGGTATTCGCGCGGCCCTTGTTCTTGAGATCGCCAGCGCGCCACACGAGGAGCCGCGCGGCCTCGGTCTCGACGGTCATGTCCGCGATGAGCTCGGCCACGAGCTGATGGCCTGCGATCGGCTTGCCGAACGTCTGGCGCTGCGTCGCGTACGCGACCGATGCGTCGATGCAGGCCTGGGCGACCCCGACGGCGCCAGCTGCCACCGAGTAGCGGCCAGAGTCGAGCGCGCTCATCGCGATCCTGAACCCCTCGCCGACCTCACCCAGGCGGTTCGCGTCGGGCACCCGCACATCGTCAAGGATGAGCTCCGAGGAGTCGCTCGAGCGGAGGCCGAGCTTCCCGTGCAGGCCCTGGCTCCCGTACGGCTGCTTGTCGCGCTCGAGGACGAAGGCCGCGATCCCTTTGTGACCCTTCGCGAGGTCGGTCTGCGCGAACACGATCGCGAGGCCGCTGACGGAGCCATTGCTGATCCACATCTTCCGGCCCCGCAGGATCCAGTCGCTGCCATCACGCTTCGCGCTCGTCCGTAGCTTCGTCGCGTCGCTGCCGACCTCGGGCTCGGTGAGGCCGAAGCAACCGATGACCGTTCCGTTGCAAAGCGACGGCAGGTACTGCTGCTTCTGCGCTTCGGTGCCCCACGTGAGGATCGTCAGCTCGACGAGCGAGATCTGGACCGAAAGCGTGGTCCGGACCGATGAGTCGGCGCGGCCGATCTCCTCCGTCACGAGCGCGTGCGAGATGTAGTCGAGGCCGTGGCCGCCGTACTGCTCGGGGATCGGGCCTCCGAGGAGGCCGAGCGGCGCCATCTTCCTGAGGACATCCGCGGGGAACGTTTCGGTCCGATCGCGCTCGCGCGCACCTGGCGCGATCTCGCGGTCCGCGAAGTCGCGTACCAGCTTGCGGATCTCCTCCTGCTCGGGGGCGAGGTCGTAGTCCATCGAGCCGAGTCTAGGTTCGATAGGGACGCGCGATGCGCATGAACCGGCCGGCCTCGACGGGCTCCCAGCCGAACCTCGCGTACAGACCGTGCGCATCGCGGGTCGCGAGGGTGAAGCTGCGCTGCACCTGCAGATCGGGATGGCCCTTCACGACATCCATCATCCACGCCGCAAGCCCGCGCCCGCGATAGGCCGGCAGTACGAAGACGTCGCAGAGCCACGCGAACGTCGCCTCGTCGGTCACGACGCGGGAGAAGCCGATCTGCGCGCCGGTGCCTGGCTCGCCCTCGAACAGGCCGAAGCTCAACGACCGATCGACGGATCGCTCGAACAGGTCGCGCGGGAGCCCCTTCGCCCAGTACGACTCGTTGTGGAGGTACCGCCAGATGACGTCGAGGTCGAGATCTGCGCGGTCCGTGGAGATCGTGAATCCATCGCGTCGCCACATGTGGCGCAGTTTATGGTCGCATCGCCGCGCTGACCGATAGCATCGCCACATGCCAGCGAAGCGTCCCGCGTCTTCGGTCGCGATCTGGACCGCCCTCGCCGCCGTGTACGTGATCTGGGGCTCCACGTACCTCGCGATCGCCATCGCGGTGCAGACGCTCCCGCCGCTCTTCTCCGCGGGACTGCGCTTCTGCATCGCGGGTCTCGTGCTCATCGGCCTCGTCGCGGCGCGCCGGGCTGTGCGCGTCGGACGCGATCAGGTCCTCGCCGCCGCGTCCGTCGGGCTCCTGCTCATCGTGGGCGGGAACGGCTTCGTCGTGCTCGCCGAGCGGACCGTCCCGTCGGGCCTGACAGCCCTGATCATCGCGTCCGTCCCGCTCTGGATCGTGATCCTCCGGCGCATCGCGGGAGACCGGATCCACGGCTCCACGTTCATCGGTGTCGCCGTCGGCTTTGCGGGCGTCGCCTTCCTCGTCGTGCCCCGCGGCGCGAGCGGTGCTCTCGACCTCGCCGGGGTGCTCCTGCTGCTCTTCGCGACAGTCTCGTGGGCGCTCGGCACGTTCCTCTCGCCGCGCCTTCGCCTGCCCGGGAACGGGCTGCTGTCCACGGGCATCCAGCAGCTCACCGGTGGGATCGTCCTGGTCATCGCCGGGGCGGCGATGGGGGAGCTCGCGCATCTGGAGCCGTCGACCTGGTCGACCAACTCGCTCCTCGCGATGGCGTACCTCGTGGTCTTCGGATCGCTCGTCGCGTTCACCGCGTACAGCTGGCTCTTGCAGAACGCCCCGGTGTCGCTCGTCGCGACGTACGCCTACGTGAATCCCGTCGTCGCCGTCTTCCTCGGGGCGCTCATCCTCGCCGAGCCCGTCACGCCGTCGATCCTCGTCGGCGCCGCGATCATCATCATGGCCGTCGCGTTCATCGTGACCCGCGAGGGGGCCCGCCAGCGCGCAGCGCGCACCGCCGCATCCGGCCCGGCCGCCGCGGAGGCCGACTAGACCTGAGAGAACCGCGACGTGCAGACCTGTGGCCAATGACGCGGTCGCGAAGGCGCTGCAGCGCATCGGAAGGGGACGAACATGACGAACGCGATCGAGACGCACGGCCTGACGAAGGACTACGGGAGCGGCCACGGGATCTTCGACCTGGAGATCGCCATCGCCGAAGGCGAGGTCTTCGGCTATCTCGGCCCCAACGGCGCGGGCAAGACGACCACGATCAAGCTGCTCATGGGCCTGATCCACGCGACGACGGGGAGCGCGACGATCTTCGGCCAGGACGCTGAACGGGCCGCTGTCGCCCTGAAGCGGCGGATCGGGTACGTTCCCGGCGAGCTGCCGCAGTTCGGCGGCTGGCGCGGCGCGGAGATCGTGTCGTATGTGGCGGGTCTCCGGCCGAGTCTGACGGACGACCGCGTGGAGACCATCGCCAAGCGCTTCGATCTCGATCTCGGCCGGAAGTACCGCGAGTACTCGCACGGCAACAAGCAGAAGCTGGCACTGCTCCTCGCCTTCGCGCCGGAGCCGGAGCTGCTCATCGTCGACGAGCCCACGACCGGTCTCGATCCGCTCCACCAGCAGGTCTTCTATGCACTGGTGAAGGAGGCAAAGGCGAGGGGAGCGACGATCCTCATCTCATCGCACGTGCTCTCCGAGGTCGAGCAGGTCTGCGACCGGGTCGGCATCGTGCGCGAGGGCCGCCTCGCGACGGTGAGCCCCATCGGTGAGCTGATCGGCATGAAGGCGCACAACGTGACGATCGAGTTCGCCGGCCCGCCCCCCGTCGAGCGCCTCCGGTCGGTACCTGGCTTCGAGCAGGTCACCGTGGAAGGGACGCGGGTCCGCGGGCTCTATCGCGGGACGTTCGAGCCGCTCCTGGGGGCGCTCGCGGGCGCTCCGGTGACGACGCTCACCAGCCGGGAGCCGTCGCTCGAGGAGATCTTCCTCTCGTACTACGCGAAGTGAACGGGCTACTGCGCCTCGCCCTTCGGTCCCATCGCGGCGCCATCATCACGATGGCGATCGTTTCGGCGCTGGGCGGTGCCTCGAACGCGTTCGGCTTCGTCCAGATCGCCGGCAAGACGCACGCGGAGCGGCTTGCGTTCGCGCACTCGATGGAGCTCATCGGCGCGCAGTTCTCGTACTTCCTCCCGCCGCCAGTGCAGCTCGACACCATGGGCGGCTACCTCACCTGGCGCAACTTCAGCTCTATCTCGCTCGTCTTCGCGATCTGGGCGATCCTCGCGGCCACCGGGTTCGCGCGTGGAGATGAAGAGCGGAGCCTGACCGAGCTCTGGCTCGCGAACGGCGTGTCACGAGTGCGCTGGCTCGCGGTCCGGACTGCTGGATTCGCGCTCGCTGCGACGATCGCGATCGCCGCGATGGTCGTGCTCGTGGGTGCCGCCGCGGCCGCCGCTGGCGACCCACTGCCGATCGGTGGCCTCGTGCTCGAGGGGATCACGACCCTCGCACTGACGTTGTGTGCGTTCGGGTTCGGTGTGTTCGTCGCGCAGCTCTTCGTCACGAGGCGCGCGGCGGGGCTGGCGGGAAGCGGTGTCCTGCTGGCCCTGTTCTTTCTCAACTCGGCCCGGCGCTCCGGCGTCGACATCGGCGCCCTGCAATGGCTCTCGCCCTTTTCCTATTTCGATCGCAGCACACCGCTGCTCGAAGGCGGGCAGCTCGACTGGAGCGCGATCCTCGTCCAGCTCGCCGCCGCCGCCGCGCTCGTCATCCTCGCCGCGCTCGCGTTCGTCCGCCGCGATGTGGGCGGCACGCTCATCACGCGCCGCGGCCGCGCAACGACCGCCACCGTCCGGCCATCGCGCGATCCGCTGCTGCGGTTGCCGGTCCTCGCGGCGGTCGAGCAACAGCGAGGGTGGATCATCGGCTGGGCGATCGGCCTGTCGATCCTCGGGTACTTCCTCGTGTCGATCACGCGCACGCTCGTGAACGCCATGCTCGGAATCCCCGCGATGGCGCCGTATTTCGCTGCGCTGGGGATCAGTGGACCGGCGGGCTTCGTGGGGATCATCTGGTTCGGGACCGCGCTCCTGCTCATTGCGATCTTCGTCGTCGTCCAGGCCAACAGTTGGGCCACCGATGACGCGGAGGGCCGGCTCGCGCTGTGGCTCTCCCAGCCGGTGTCCCGCACCCGGATCGTGATCGAGCGGCTGGGTTCGCTGCTGGTCGCATGCGGCGTGGTCATCGCGGCGAGCACGTTCGCGGTCTACCTCTCCGCGAGCGCGAGCGGGCTCGCGATGCCCGCCGGTCGCACGGCGCTCGCGGGCCTCCTGATGCTGCCGGTCGCGTTCGCGCTCGGTGGCGTGGGCGAGGCGCTCGTCGGCTGGCGGCCACGCCCGGCGATCGTGCTGCTCGGGATCGTCGCCGGCTCGTCGTACCTCATCCAACAGTTCGCGCCGGTCTTCGGGTGGCCGGACTGGACGCTGCGCCTGTCGATCTTTGCTCTCTACGGCCAGCCGCTGTCACGTGATGACTGGGGCGGGATCGCCATCCTGCTGGCCATCGGCGCAGTGGGCGCCGCGATCGCGGTCGTCACGATGCGGCGGCGCGATATCGGGTCGTGACGACGCGCGGCGCGGCGGGCTAGATGCGCTCGAAGATCGCCGCGATCCCCTGGCCGCCGCCGATGCACAGCGATGCGAGCCCGTAGCGGCCCTTGCGCTTGCCCAGCTCGGTGATGAGCGTCAGCGCGAGACGCGCGCCGGACGCGCCGAGCGGATGGCCGAGTGCGATCGCTCCGCCGTTCACGTTCGTCTTCTCGCGGTCGAGCCCGAGGTCCTTCTCGACGGCGAGGTACTGCGTCGCGAACGCTTCGTTGATCTCGACCAGATCCATGTCCTTGATCTCCAGGCCGGCGCGCTTGAGCGCCTGGCGGCTGGAGGGCGCCGGACCGATGCCCATGATGTCCGGATCCACGCCGCACACGCCGCCCGAGACCACGCGCGCGATCGGCGTGAGTCCCGCCTTCTGCGCAGCCTCGGCGGAGGCGACGATGACCGCCGCTGCGCCGTCATTGATGCCGCTGGCGTTCCCGGCGGTGACGGTGCCGTCCTTCTCGAACCGGGCGACCAGCTTGCCGAGGGTCTCCAGGTTCGTGTCCGGCCGGATGTGCTCGTCCTTGTCCACCACGACCACGCCCTTCTTGGTCTTCACCTCGACGGGCACGATCTCCTCGCTGAAGCGGCAGGACTCGCGCGCCTTCGCGGCGAGCATGTGGCTGCGATACGCGAACTCGTCCGCGGCCTGACGGCTGATGCCGTATGTGCGGCCGAGGTTCTCTGCGGTGTTCGCCATGCCGAGGCCGTTGTACGAGTCGACGAGCGCGACCCAGAGGTAGTCCTCGAGCTTCTGCTCGCCGAGCGGCAGACCCCAGCGCGCGCCGCGGATCATGTGCGGCGCCATCGACATCGCCTCAGCGCCGCCGGCGAGGACGAAGTCGGCCTGGCCGAGCTGGATCTCCTGCGCAGCGAGCAGGATCGCCTGGAGGCCCGATCCGCAGAGCCGGTTGATGGTGAGGGCGGGCACCTCTTTCGGCACGCCGGACTTGAGGCCAACGTGTCGCGAGAGGTAGACGGCGTCGCCGCTGGTCTGCAGGACATTGCCGAAGATGACCTGATCGATCTTGTCCGGCGCGACCTTCGAGCGCTCGAGCGCGCCCTTCGCCGCGATGACGCCGAGGTCGGTGGCGGAGACGTCGCGCAACGCTCCGCCGTAGGTGCCGAAGGCGGTGCGCGCGCCG
>JBBRQB010000042.1:0-22567 GCA_038227105.1 Candidatus Limnocylindria bacterium
ACATACACGCCCGAGGTCGCCGTGCCGCGGCGCGTCGCCGCCTCGAGCGCCGCGGTCGCCCCGCCGGCCTGCACGAGGGGCGCGAGCGCGACGTCCGTCCGGACCTCAAGCTGGCGCCCGCGATCACCGACCGGAGAGCCGAGCCGCCGGCCGTCGAGAATGAATCCGCCGATGTCATCGCCGAGCGCGGCGGTCGCGATGCCGCGCAAGGCCGGATCGTCCGAGGCGAGTTCGCGCGCCTTGCGGGCCGCGGCCTCGCGGGCGACGCGGATGGCGCGGAGCGCCTCCCCGGGCGAGACCGCATCGCGCTGATCCTCACGTTGGAACGTCGTGCTGTCGTGGAACGTCCGAATGTCGTCGCCATCGATCGCGACGACCACCCGCTCCGCGCGTCCCCCGCGCTCGGCACCGGCAAAGGCGGTGACGATTGCAGCAACGACCGCCCGGCGGTCGGCGACGTATCCGCCGCTGATCGCGGACGCGGCGACGGGTGCGTGTCCGACGCCCGTCACGCGGAACCGGGCTTCCTCGCGGTGACCGACGACGACGCGCACCGAGGCCGAAGCGAGCTCGACCCCCGCGACGCCGGGACTAGCCACGACCTCCGAGCTTTTCGCGCACCGCGCGGCCGCCCGCCTCGAGGGCGTCGTTGAGGCGCGCGGCGTCCTTCCCGCCGCCGGTCGCACTGTTCGCCGGACCGCCGCCGCTTCCGCCGATGATCGACGACAGCTCACGCACGAGATCGCCGGCCTTCACACGATCGGTCAGATCCTTGCTGACCGAGACCGCAAGACCAGGCCGCCCGCCATGCGTCGCACCGAGCACCACGACACCGGACCCGAGCCCGTCGCGGATGCGATCGGCGAGCCCGCGCAGCAGCTGCTGGTCGTGGTCCCCCACGTCCTGCACGACGAGCTTCGCGCCGCCGACGGTCTCGGCCTTCGCGATGAGCGTCGCCGCGGTCTGATCGATGCCGCTCTTCTGGAGCGCGCCGAGCTGCTTCTCAAGACGCTCGCGCGATTCCTGGATCTGCGCCACCGCTTCGGGCAGGCGGGACGGTGGGACCTTCAAGGTCGACGCCGCGCGGTCAACGCGATCGCGCATGTCGTGTACCTCGCGCAGCGCGCCCTCGCCGGTGACGGCCTCGATCCGCCGCACGCCTGCGCCGATCGACTCCTCCTTGGTGATGAGGAACAGGCCGATGTCCCCGGTGCAGTGGCAGTGCGTCCCACCGCAGAGCTCGCGCGACGACGGACCGGCCTCCACGACGCGGACCTCGTCCCCATATTTCTCGTCGAAGAGGTGCGTCGCGCCGGACGCGAGCGCGTCCTGGAGCGGCATGCTCTGCGCGTGGACGCTCGCGTTCGTGAGGATCGCGTCGTTCACCTCGTCCTCGACGCGGCGCAGCTCCTCTGGTGTCAACGCGCGTCCGAACGTGAAGTCGAAGCGCAGGTTCGGCGCGTGGACGAGCGAGCCGGCCTGGTGGACGTCGTCGCCGAAGTTCCGCCGCAGTGTCGCGTGCAGGAGATGTGTCGCGGTGTGGTTGCGCATCGTGTGCCTGCGGAGCTCCTCATCGACCGCGGCACGCGCCGGCGCGCCGACGCGCAGCGCGCCATCCACGACCTTTGCGCTCATCACGATGACGCCGGGTGCCGCGGTCTGGGTATCGGCGACGAGCGCACGACCCTCGGAGGTCGTGATGTCACCCCGATCGCCGACCTGACCGCCACCCTCGGGATAGAACGGCGTGCGATCGAGCACGACCTCGACGTCCTGCCCCTCGCGTGCTTCGTCGACCCGCTCACCCGCGATGACCAACGAGCGGATCACCGCGTCCGTTGCGAGCTCCGTGTACCCGGTGAACTCGCTGTGCAGGCTCTCGTTCTCGCGAAGCGCCGAGTAGAGCTGGCCGAACTTCATGGCGTCCTGAGAGAACTTCGCCGCGGCGCGGCCGCGCTGCCGTTGCGCGTCGAGCAGCTTCTTGAAACCGGCCTCGTCGACGCCGATCCCCGCGGCCGCGACGAGCTCGCGGGTCATCTCCATCGGGAACCCGAATGTGTCGTAGAGGCGGAACGCGGTCTCGCCGTCGATCTCGCGCTGCCCCTTGTCCTTCGCCATGGCGATGGCCGAGGAGAGCTGCTCCATGCCGCTCGTCAGGGTGCGCTCGAACTTCTCTTCTTCAGCCTTGATCCGCTCCGCGATACGCTCGCGCGCGGCAGTGAGCTCGTGATAGTGCTTCTGCATCGTCTTCACGACCTCGCCCGCGACCTGCATGATCGCGCCGGTCTTGAGGTCGAGGCGGCGCGCATGCAGCGCCGCCCGGCGGATCAGGCGGCGAAGGACGTAGCCGCGGCCTTCATTCGACGGCGAGATGTCGTCGGCGATGAGGAAGGCGGCTGCCCTGGCGTGCTCCGCGACCACCCGGATGGACACGTCCTTTGCCGGGTCCTCGCCGTACTTCGCGCCGCTCAGTGTCTCGATCTTCTTGACGAGCGGCTGGAACAGGTCCGTCTTGAAGGTGTCGGTGACCCCCTGCAAGACCTGCGACGTGCGCTCGAGGCCCGCGCCCGTGTCGATGTTCCGCTTGGCGAGGGGCACGAGCGTGCCGTCATCCTTCCGGTCGTACTGCTGGAAGACGAAGTTCCAGATCTCCAGATAGCGGCCACAGTTCTCGCCGGGGTCGCAGGTGTGCGGCGCGACACCCGGCTGCGGGCCGCGATCGACGAAGACCTCGCTGCACGGACCGCAGAGGCCCGTCGGACCTGGCGACCAGAAGTTCGTGTCATCGCCCTTCGCGAGGTTGCCGAGGCGGAAGACCTTCTCCGGCGGCAGGAGCGCGAGCTCCTTGGTCCAGATGTCGAAGGCCTCCTCGTCGTCGAAGTAGACCGTCGCGACGAGCGTCTTCGGGTCGATCTCGAACTGCGTCGTGAGCAGCTCCCAGCCCCACCCGATCGCTTCCTTCTTCCAGTAGTCGCCGATACCAAAGTTGCCGAGCATCTCGAAGAAGGTGTTGTGGTACGTGTCGAACCCGACGACATCGAGGTCGGTGGTCCGGAAGCACTTCTGGACGGTCACGATCCGCTTGGCGGGTGCCTGCTTGGTCCCGAGGAAATACGGCACGATCGGCTGCATGCCGGCGCTCGTGAAGAGCACGCTCGGGTCGTCCTTGAGGACGAGCGGCGCGCTGGGCAGGCGGTGATGCCCCTTCTCTTCGAAGAACTTGATGAAGCGCTCGCGGATCGTCTGGCTGTCCAGCTCTTCGTCCTCTCCTCAGGTAACGAAAAACGCGGGTCAGGCGGTCAGTCGACCCCGTCCCCGCGTTCCCCGTATCAAGGATAAAGCCCTAGCTGGACTTGGAGCCGGTGCCTCCGGTGCCTGTTCCGCCCGCTCGGCCGCTGCCGGCGCTCTCCCACTGCTTCTTCGCGTCCTCGATGACCTCGCGTCCCTTTACGGAGACGTCATCCGCCATCTTCTGCGCGATCTTCTGGAGATCGTCAGCGCGCTTCTTCAGCTCGTCGGCCCGCATGCGCCACTCCTCGCGGGTCGAATCGCCGGCCTTCGGTGCGTAGAGCAGGGCGCCGACCGCGCCGAGCAGGAGACCAAGTACGAAACCCATATGCCATCACTCCCTGAGACCTTCTAGTACCGCCACCGTCGCAGACGCAATTGCCGCGCCAACCGCGGCGAACAGCACCTGCGCCTCACCGAGCGTACCCGTCCTCCAGCCGCCGATCTCCCCGAGCACCTGGGCGGCCAGGACCGCCGCGAACGACAGCACCCAGGCGGCGGCCATGCCCTTGGGCCGCCCGAGCGCGGCGCGGAACGCGGCCGGGACCCCGATCGCGACGAGCGCGAGCGGGACAAGGGCCGGCGGCAGGCTAGTCCGCCGCCGCCGGGGCGCTTTCGCGCTGGGTCATGGCGGGCGCGCGTCGACCTGCCGGCATGCCGAACAGGGTGACCGCACCGGCTGCGCGGGCGTGCTCCGGAACCAGCGTGCCGAGCGGCATGCGGGCCAGCGCGGCGAAGGCGAAGAGCGGCAGCAGGAAGAAGTACGAGAACAGGCTGCGATACGCAAAGAACAGCGGCACGAGCGCGAGCACGATGCCGAGATCGGGGCTCGTGCGCCGTGACCGCCACGCGGCGGCGAGGCACGCGGCGAAAGCGACCATCTCGAGTGCTGTGTACACGAACGCGGGCCAGAGCGGCAGCACGTGGTCGATCGCGAGGAAGATGAGGCCGGCGCCGCGCGGGAACATCGGATCGCCGACCGGCGCCGTCACGCCACGGATCCAGGCGCCCGCGTCGGCCAGGATGAACGGCCCGTTGGTGAACGCGAACACCACACTGACCTCGACGGCACGCCGCGCCGCGACACGCCACCCGAGCCGATGAGCCGTGACGAGCAGGTAGAAAGGTAGGAAGAACCACGCGATCTGCTTGATCGCGCAGGCGACACCGAAGGCGAGTCCGCTCCAGCGGCGCTCGCGCCACAGCCACGCGGCGACGAGCGGCAGCGCGAACAGGAGGTCGGCGCTACCGCTCACCGTGAATGCCGCCAGGCTCGCCGCACCGAGCAGCCCGGTCAGCACGAAGGGCCGCAGGCTCGGCGTCGAGCGCACCAGGACCAGCGCCATGGTCGCGACGAGACAGAGGATGTACAGGATGTTCGTGTCGGCGCCCGTCACCACGAAGGGAACGAGGAGCACGAACGACAGCGACGGGTACGACGGCTTCGACTCGAACTCCACGTTCGACTGGCTCCCATGGCTGCGGATCGCCCACACGGTGTCGAGCTCGTCATCGGTCGGGTAGAGACCCGAGCGCGCGAAGAGTCCCTGCCGGAGCGGCGTCGTCCGGTCCGGACCGATGCCGAGGCGCGCATAGCAGGTGAACACGTCGAGGTCCGTGTACGGATCGTGACCGTCGATGAGAAGCCGCGCGGCACATTCGTTCAACGCGATCGCATCGTTGTGGTACGGCGTCGCGTCGGATGAGCGCTGTCGCGGCACGGCAGCCAGCCACGACGCGCCGACGAGCGCCATCAGGCAGACGACCAGCCACGCGACGCGGTGCACGCCGACAAGCCGCCGGTCCACCGGCGTCGTGGCGTCGCCCCGGCCCTCGCCGCGCAAGGCGACGATCAACATGACGATGCTCGCCGCGATCGCGACAGCCACGAGCACGGCGCCGTAGGCGTCCGGGCTGTAGATGACCTGCGAGTTCACAAGGCCCGCGTAATACAGGACAGCGCCGGCCAGCGTGATCGCGACGATGCGCAGGAGGGCACGCACCGAGCTAGGCCGCGGCGGGACGGTCCACGACGCCTCCGCCGATGACCTCGTCCCCGTCGTAGAGGACGGCGGCCTGACCCGGCGCGACGAGGGCAGCCTCATCGAGCTCGAGAACGGCGGTACCGCGGTCCGCAGACATGCGGACTCGCGACGCAAGTGGCGTGCCTCGGTAGCGAAGGACCGCGTCCGCGGTGAAGGTCCCGGCCGGCGGATCTCCGGCGGTGAACCGGACATCGCGGAGGCGGTAGGTCCGCGCCGCGATCTCGGAGCGCGTCCCGACGACGGCCGCGCCGCGGTCCATCTCGAGCCGGATCACGTACAGCCGCTCGCCGGTGGCGACGCCGACGCCGCTGCGCTGGCCCACGGTCAGGCTCCCGACGCCGGCGTGTGCGCCGATCACGGTCCCATCGAGTCGCTCGACCGGTCCGGCGAGGAAGGCCTCCGGCGCTCGCTCGCGCACGAAGTCGCGGTAGTCGCCACCGATGAAGCAGATGTCCATGCTCTCTGCCTTCGCGGCATTCGGGAGGCCGAATCGCGCGGCGAGCGCACGCGTCTCGCCCTTGTCCTCGAGCTCGCCGATCGGAAGCTCGATCCGCGCGAGATCTTCCTGGCCCAGCATGTAGAGCGCGTAGGACTGATCCTTCTTCGCGTCGCGCGCTCGCAGCAGCCGGTGCCGGCCGCCCTCGTGCGAGACCCGCGCGTAGTGACCGGTCGCCAGCCGCGAGCCGCCGAACTTGCGCACGACGTCCGACAGGAGCGCTTCGAACTTCACGTAGCCGTTGCAGGCGACACACGGATTCGGCGTCTCGCCTCGCGCGTACGCCTGGACAAATGGATCAACGACCTGGCGTCCGAACACCTCGGCGTAGTCGAGCGCGTAGAACGGGATACCAAGATGCGCCGCGGCGCGGCGGGCATCCTCCCCCGCCTCGTCGGTGCCGCAGCAGCGGGGTCCGTCGCTCGCGGTGCCCGCGGGCGTGAGGCGCATCCAGACGCCGACGACGTCCTCGCCACGCTCCGCGAGGAGCGCCGCCGCGAGCGCGGAGTCGACCCCGCCGCTCATCGCGACGAAGACGCGGTCACTCATGACGCGCGAACCCGTGCATCGAGCAGCGCAGCGCGCAGGGCGCCGACCGCCATGAGCGCGCAGGCTTCCTTCCGCTGGGGCAGGCCGCCGAGGGCATTCAGGACGTCCGCCGGCTCGAGCGCGGCCGCGGCAGCGGTGCCGAGGCCGGTCACGAGCTCGGTCAGGATGGACGCCGATGCGATCGCTGCGGTGCAGCCGAACGTCCGAAAGCGCACCTCGCGCACCGCCCCGTCACCGATCGTGAGCGTGATCACCGTGCGGTCGCCACACGAGGGGTTCGCGTCGGCACCGGTCCCGCTCGGCTCGGCGATCGTGCCCGCGTTCCGCGGGCGGGTCAGGTGATCGAGCGCGATGTCGCTGTAGTGGTCCGCCTCGGTCATACCGTCACACCTGAGGCGGCACGCAATCGCGCGACGATCGGCGGCAACGCGGCGACGAGCGCGTCGATGTCGGCCGCGGTCGTGTCGCGACCGAGCGTCATACGCAGCGAGCCCTGCGCGAGGTCCCGATCCAGGCCGAGCGCCAGGAGCACGTGTGATGGGTCGGTGTTGCCGCTCGTGCAGGCCGAGCCGCTCGACACGCTGAAGCCCTCGAGATCCAGCGACACCACGAGGGCCTCGCCCTGGGTACCGCGGAAGCAGAACGACGCGTTGTTCGGGAGTCGCTCCGTGGGATGTCCCGTGAGGGTGGCCTCGGGGATGCGAGCGCCGATCTCGCGGATGAGCCGGTCGCGGAGCGCCAGCTGACGGGCGGATTCCACCGCACGACGCTCCGACGCGATGCGCAACGCCGCACCGAGCCCGACCACGCCCGCGACGTTCTCGGTCCCCGTGCGGCGGCCCCTCTCTTGCCCGCCGCCCGTCTGGACCGTCGCGATGCGCGTGCCACGGCGGACGTACAGCGCGCCCACGCCCTTCGGCCCATAGAACTTGTGCGCGTTCACGCTCAGGAGATCCACCGCCAGCAGCTGGACGTCGATCGCGATCGCGCCGACGGTCTGCACGGCGTCGCTATGGAAGACGACGCTCCGTTCGCGGCAGGCCGCGCCGATCTCCGCGATCGGCTGGAGCGTCCCGATCTCGTTGTTGCCGTGCATGACCGAGACGATCGCGGTACCGGCGCCGATCGCCCGGGACACCGCGTCGGCGGCCACTCGGCCGTCGCGATCCACCGGCAGCACCGTGACGTGCGCCTGGCCATGCGCCGCGAGGTCGTGCGCCGTATCGAGCATCGCGTGGTGCTCGATCGCGGTGGTGACGACGCCGTCGGCCTCGCCCTCGCGCGCCTTCAGGACGCCGCGGAGCGCGAGATTGTCGGCCTCGGTGCCGCCCGACGTGAACACGATCTCCGCCGGATCGGCGTTGATCGCTCGAGCCACCTCATCGCGGGCCCGATCCACGAGCGCGCGCGCCCGCCGCCCCTCGGCGTAGATGCTCGACGGGTTGCCGCTTACCTCACGGAGGACCTGCGCCATGAGCTCCGCGACCTCCGGTTCGACGGGGGTCGTGGCGGCATGGTCCAGATAGACGCGCCGCATGCATGAAGTCTAGCCCGCGAACTCCTCATATATGGCCAGCGAGATGCGCGCGAGCGCCTCGTCGTCCTCGATGGTGTCGCGTGGCAGCTCGCGCGCGAACATCGCGATGGCGTACGGCCCGTTGGGGGCGTAGACGATGCCGACATCGTTACGCAGCCGCCGGTACGAGCCGGTCTTGTGCGCGACGACCGTGCCCTTTGGCAGCAGCCCTGGGATCCGGGCCGCGGACTGAATGCGCTTCATGAGCTCGACGATCCGCGTGCAGGCATCCTCATTCAGGATCGCGCGGGACTCCACCAGCTCGAGCAGCCGGCACATGTCCGCTGGCGTCGAGCGGTCGGCCTGCTCGGGGATCATCGAGCGCCCGCCGCTGCCCATCGAGAGCCGGAGGCGCCGCCGCAGCTCGTCGTAGCCGCCCGGTCGCGAGTGGTCCATGTCGACGAGCTCCATGAGCATCTCGCGGATGTCGAACGGCGCCCTGATGCTGGTGAGGCCGAGCCGGTCCATCGTCTGCTCGATGCGGGTCTTGCCAACGCGATCGAACAGCAGATCGGTGGCGGTGTTGTCGCTGACCGACATCATCAGGACCGACAGGTCGCGGAGGGTCGGGTTCAGACCGTCGTCGAGATACTGCAGCACCCCCGAGCCGGCGACCCTCGTGTCACCGTGGTAGCTCACGCGCTCCGAGAGGTCGATCCGGCCGGCGATCGCGTCCTCGTACACCGTCACGAGCAGCGGCAGCTTGATCACCGACGCGGTCGGGAACGGCTCGCCCTCGCGATAGCCGATGTGCTTGCCGCTGGCGAGCTGCGTCGCGGAGACGCCGACGATGCCGCCCGTCACTTCGGCGAGACGCTGGACCTCGCTGACTACCGCCGCGCTGCTCACGCCTTCGGTGGCTTGACGACGACGCGGAGGCCGAGCTCTTCGAGAAGCTTCGGATCGACGTCGGCCGGTGCGTCGAGGAGCGGGTCGTAGCCGGTCTGCGTCTTCGGGAACGACTGCACCTCACGCACGTTCTCGGTCCCGGCGAGCGTCATGACCAGGCGGTCGATGCCGGCGCCGACACCGCCGCTCGGGGGCGCGCCGTATTCGAGCGCGTCGAGGAGCGCTCCGAAACGGGTCGCGGCCTCCTCCTTCGACACGCCCATCTGCCGGAACACTCGCTCCTGGACCGCGCGCTGGTAAATGCGCACGCTGCCGCCGAAGATCTCCTTCCCGTCGATCACGAAGTCGTATTGCATCGACTTCGCCTTCGCCGGATCGGTGTCGAGCAGACCGAGATCCTCACCGGTGAGCGGGGCGCAGAACGGGTTATGGGCGAAGGTCCAGCCACCCTCCGGCGTGCGGTCGACGAGCGGGAATTCCGTCACCCAGAGCGCGTAGTGCTTGCTCCCGTCAGCGAGGCCGAGCTCTGGCCCGAGCCGCTCGCGCACGACGCCGAGCGACTTGCTCGCGACGTCGTACGTGTCGGCCACCGCCAGCAGCAGGTCCCCGTCGTTCGCGCCAGATGAAGTGCGCAGCGCAGCGAGCTCGTCGGGAGTGAGGAACTTGGCGACCGGCGAACGCACCTCGTCGCCGGCGAACGCGAAGCTCGCGAGGCCCTTCGCGCCCTTCGTCTTCGCGAGCGCCTGCCAGCCGTCGATGTCCTTCCGCGTCGCGTCGGCCTTGCCGGGCAGCACGAGTCCGCGGACCGCGCCGCCGGCATCGATGACCGAACGGAACGCGTTGAACGCCGTCCCGCGGAGCCCGTCTGTGAGATCGACGAGCTCGAGCGCGAACCGCATGTCCGGCCGGTCGATCCCGAACCGTCGCATCGCCTCTTCGTACGTGACCCGCGGGACCGGCGTCTCGGCTAGCGGCTTCTTCGCGAACTGCGTGAAGATCTCCGTGTAGAGCGCCTCGAGCGTGGACATCACGTCCTCGCGCTCGACGAACGCCATCTCGAGGTCGAGCTGCGTGTGTTCGTACACGCGATCCGCCCGCGGGTCCTCGTCGCGATAGCAATGCGCGATCTGGAAGTACTTGTCCATGCCGCCCACCATGAGGATCTGCTTGAACTGCTGCGGCGACTGCGGGAGGGCCCAGAACTTCCCGGGGTAATAGCGCGATGGGACAATGAAGTCGCGCGCGCCCGTGGGGTCCGAGCGGATCATCGTCGGCGTCTCGATCTCCCAGAAGCCGCGCGAGGTGAGGTGTTGTCGGATGAATGCCACGACCTCGTGCCGCAGGCGCATGAGCTCCTTCGGGCCCTCGCGCCGCAGGTCGATGTAGCGGTACTTCCAACGCAGGTTCTCGTCGACCGGCGTCTCTTCGTTCACATAGAAAGGAGGGGTCTTCGCTTCGTTGATGACCTCGACCGTGGTCGCGGCGACCTCGATGCCGCCCGTTGGCAGCTTCTGGTTGACCGTTTCCTTCGACCGCTCGCGCACGGTGCCGGTCACTTTGATCACCCACTCCGAGCGGACCGCGCCGAGCGCGTCGTGGGCCGGCTCGCCCGCCTTCGCGACGATCTGGGTGATCCCATAGCGGTCGCGCAGGTCGATGAAGGTCAGCCCACCGAGGTCGCGGCGGCGGTTGACCCAGCCCGCGAGCGTCACGGTCGTGCCGGCGGCAGCGGGTATGAGCTCGCCGCAGGTATGCGTCCGCAGCACGGCTAGACCTTCGGATCCGCGAGGTACGGCGTCTCGCCCGCGGCGCCGGGCTCGTCGATGAGCCGCGGCTTCGGCCGCTTCGGGACGTGCCTGCCGACCTCGACCACGACCGCGCTCAGACGCGTGACGCGCTGCTCCTTCGCGACGAGGTCGCGCACGATCACCTTGCCTCCGCGCGACTCTTCGGTGCCGCGGATGACCGCGACCTTCGCACCGTGCTTCACGGCGCTCTCCAGCTGTTTGTCGAGCGAGCGCTTCGAGTAGTCGATCGCCACCCGGAAGCCCGCCTCGCGCAGCGGAGTCGCGAGCTGGAGCCGGTCTGCGCCATCGTCGGCCTCGCCGGAGAGGATGTGCACGTCGGCGTCCACGGACTCATCGATCTTCACACCTTGTTTCTTCAACGCGAAGTACAACACGTCGACACCGCCGGCGACGCCGACCCCGGGTACATCGGGACCACCCATCGTGCGCACGAGCCCGTCGTAGCGGCCCCCACCGGCGACGGCGATGTCGCCGGCCTGCGTGAACTCCGCGTCGGTGAGCACGCATTCGAAGACCGTGCGGGTGTAGTAGTCGAGCCCGCGGACCTTCCGTTCATCGATCTCGTAGCGGATGCCGAGCCGCTCGAGCCCCTCGGTGACCGCGGTGAAGTGCGCGCGGTCCTCAGCGGTGATCAGGTCGCCGATCTTGGGCGCGCCCGCGGCGATCTCGCGCGTCCGCGGCACCTTGGAATCGATGATGCGGAGGACGCTCGTCTCGAGGCGCTCCTTCGAATCCTCGTCGAGCTCGTCCTTGTATCTCGTGAAGTAGGTCGTCAACGCGTCCTTCACCTTCGCACGCGACTCGGCGCCGCCGATCGTGTTCACCTTCAGGACGTAATCGGTCAGGCCGACCTCCGCCAGGAAGCCGGTCGTGAACTCGATGATCTCGACGTCCGCCGGCGGCTCGGGCGCACCAAAGCACTCGAGATCCCACTGCCAGAACTGCCGGAAGCGCAGCTTTTGCGGACGCTGTCCGCGGAACATCGGCTCCCAGGCCGAGAGGCGGACCGGCTGCGGCGCACGGTGCAGTCCGTGCTCGAGATAGGCCCGCGCGAGCGGAGCCGTGGCCTCGGGCCGGAGCGCGAGCCCGCTCTGCCCGTGGAGCACAACGTCGTACATCTCCTTGCCGGCGGCATCGCTTGCCTGGCCGGAGGTCCGGAGGAAGACCTCGCGGTCCTCGACGACCGGCGTCACGATCCGCGGGTACCCGTAGCGGAGGGCGCGCGACAGGAACACGGCCTGGAGCCGGTCGAAGCCGGCGGCCTCCTCGGGAAGCAGATCCCGCATCCCGCGGGGAGCTTGGAACGTGGGCATGGGGCGCCATCAAGTATGGTCGAAAGCGACACAACGACCGGAGGTGCGTCATGGCCGATCAACAGAACGCCACCGTGGAGCTCGAGCGCGGCGGGAGCTTCACCATCGCGCTACGGCCTGACAAGGCCCCCAACACCGTCGCGAACTTCGTCGCGAAGGCCACGTCCGGCTTCTACGACGGCAAGACCTTCCATCGCGTCGAGGACTGGGTGGTCCAGGGCGGGGACCCGGACGGCACCGGGCGCGGCGGCGGCAAGATGCCGAGCGAGCTGAACGACCTGCCGTTCTCGAAGGGTGCCGCGGGCATCGCGCGAGGACCGGACATCAAGGTCAACAACGACAGTCAATGGTTCATCTGTAAGACCGACGCGTCGTGGCTGAACGACCAATACACGAACTTCGGGCAGGTGACGAGCGGTCAGGACGTGGTCAACGGCATCACGGTCGGCGACAAGATCAAGAAGGTCACCCTCGCGTGATGATGAGGACCCTCGCGCTCAGCGCCGCCATATTGTTCGTCGCGTCGGCCTGCGGCAGTACCGTCGCCGCGCCCAGCGCCCCCGCGACGCGCATCCCGACCGCGCCGGTGATCCGCACCGCGTCGCCGGCATCGGCCGCAGCGTGCGAAGTAAAGCCGGTGACCTTCGTGAAAGCACCGTCGAAAGCGACCATCACGCTGCAAAAGGGCGGCACCATCGTCATCACGCTGCGGCCCGACAAAGCACCGAACACCGTTACCAACTTCGCGAACGTCGCGATGTCCGGCTGCTACGACGGGCTCACGTTCCACCGCGTGGTCGCGAACTTCGTCGCGCAGGGCGGCGATCCACTCGGCACCGGCACCGGCGGTGGGACGCAGCCGACGGAGCTGAGCGACCTGCCATTCATCAAGGGTGCCGTTGGCGTGGCGCGCGGTGGCGACATCAAGGTCAGTAACGACCGTCAGTTCTACCTCTGCACCGGCGAGTGCCGGCATCTCGACGGTCAGTACACGAACTTCGGCCAGGTGATCAGCGGTCAGGACGTCGCGGACAAGATCGTCGTGGGCGACAAGATCAAGACGATCGTCGTCGAGTGACGCCCCGCGGCTCGCTCGCGTTCGTCGGTGCCTTCACCGCGTACTGGCTGCTCGCGCTACCGCTCGACAGCGCGAGCAGCGCCGGTCAGCAGCTCCTGCTCTCGGTCTCGGCGTGGCTGTTCCTCGGGATCGCGCTCCGGCTGCAGAGCTCCGCCGTCCGCATCCAGGTCATCACGCTCGTCTGCGTCGCGACGGCGCTCGAGATCATCGGCTCGATCGTGTGGGGCGCGTATACCTACCGCCTCGGCAACCTGCCGCTGTTCGTCCCGGCGGGACACGGGCTGTTCTACCTCGCGGCACTGCGAACGGCGTCGCTCCCGCTCCTCGTGCGGCACGCACGGCGCATCGTCGTCGCCGTCAGCGTCATGGCCACCGTCTACATGCTCTGGGGCCTCATCCGTCCGCCGCTCCCCGATCTTCTCGGCTTCGTCACCTGGGCCGTATTTATCCGCTTCATCGTCCGCGGACGTTACCCGCTCCTCTACGCCGTGAGCTTCGTGCTCACGATGGGCCTCGAGCTGTATGGCACCGGCTGGGGTATCTGGCGCTGGGCGCCGGTCCTGCCCGGCCTCATGCTTCCCGCAGGGAACCCGCCCACCGGCATCGGTGCCGGCTACGCGGCGATGGACGGCCTGACCCGGCGCATCGTCGGAGGGATCAAGCGGCGCCGATCCATCGCGACCACGACATCGGAGGCGACGGCGTGAGCGCGCGCGCCGACATGCGTGCCGAATGTGTCGTCGACCTGCGGGCGTCGCTCGAAAGGCAGACGCTGGGCTAAGCGAGCGGGTCGTTGTCCGCAGGCGTGGACCCGCGCGCGACATGGAAGTACTCCGTCGAGAGCATCTTCATCCGCTGCTCGTCGGACAGGTGTGCCTGCCACTCGGCGACCTGCGTCGCGTGAGCAGCGACCGCCGTCCTCTTCGGGACCGCGAACGCGTGAACGTCAGCACGGATGTCCACCTCTTCGTCGGGTACGCCGAAGTCACCGGGCGGCCCGCCCTGGACGCCAGCGGCACGCAGTTGCTCGCCGATGATCCGCGCGACGCTCTTGGGTAATGCGGTGTAAAGGAGGCGTGCGCCGGGCGCAGCCGCGCGATCGAACGCGGCCGTCGCGTGACGGTAGATCGCCTTGTGATCCGGATGGCCATAGATCCCGGACTCGTCGAAGGTGAACACGACCGCCGGCGGATCCTCGCGGAAGAGCGCCGCGAGCGTACCGATGACCTCGTCATCCGGGGCGTTCACGTACGCACGCGCATCCTTGTTCTCCGGAGTGCCATCCATGCCGGAGTCGCGGTAACCGAGGAAGCGCACGTCAGTCACGCCGAGCGCGGCGCACGCGGCCCGCAGCTCCTGCTCCCGCACCGCACCGAGGGTCTGCGGTGTCGCGTTCGTCCCGGGTGCGATCTCACCGACCTCGCCACGCGTCGCACAGATGGCCGTGACGCTCCAGCCGAGACTGACCGCGCGCGCGAGCGTGCCGCCGACGGAGAAGGTCTCGTCGTCCGGGTGCGCGAAGGCGGCGATGGCGCGCTTCGTCATTGCGGCCGCGCCCGTCGCACGGTCACCCACGCGAGCACGAGCGCGAGCACGACCATCGCGCTCCCGATCGCGACCCACTCCGGCCGGTCGTTCATGACGCTCCTGACGCTGCGGGTGAGGCCGAGACCCTGGGCGGTGAAGATGAGTCCGGCGAGACCCAGCACGAGCTCGCCGGCGATCGCCGCGGTGCGCTTCACTGGACCCCGCCCCTGGTCATGGGCAGCGGATCGAGCACCCGCTTGAGGTCGGCCTCAGGCATCGCCTTCTCCTCAAGTGCGATGTCGAACAGCGGCCGCTTCTCGGCGAGCGCGCGCTTCACGAGCGACGCGGCCTTCGCGTAGCCGATGTGCGGAGCGAGCGCGGTGACGATGAGCGACGGGCTCGAATCGAGGAGCTCCTTCACGCGCTGCTCGTCCACCTTCATGCCGTCGATCGTGCGCAGGCGGAACACGCGCGTCGCGTTCGCCAGGATCGTGGCGGACATGCACAGCGCGAAGTTCATGCCGGGCATCATCACGTTGAGCTCGAGCTGGCCGGCCTGGGCGCCGAGCATCACGGTCGTGTCGTTGCCGATCACCTGGTAGCAGACCTGGTCAAGCATCTCGGCGACCGACGGGTTGACCTTGCCGGGCATGATCGACGAGCCCGGCTGGACCGCGGGCAGGATGAGCTCGCCGAACCCGGTCCGCGGACCGGAGACCATGAGCCGGACGTCGTTCGCGATGCTCGAGAGCTCGATCGCCGCCGTGCGCATCCCGCTCGAGACCCGGACGAACACGGCGGTCGATTGCATCGCCGCGAAGAGATCCGGGGCGGGCACGATCGGGTCACCCGTCCACTCGGCAAGATGACGGCAGACGCGAACGCGATACTCGGGGTCGGCGTTCAGCCCGGTCCCGGCGGCGGTCCCACCGATGCCGAGCTCACAGAGCTCCACGCGCGCCGCCGTGAGCCGCGCCGCCGCGCTCTTCATCCGGACGGCCCAGCCCCCGAACTCCTGGCCGAACGTGATCGGCACGGCGTCCTGCAGATGGGTGCGGCCGGGCTTCACGGTGTTCGCGTACTCCTTGGCCTTCGCCGCGAACGACTGACCCAGCGCTTCGAGCTCGGCGATCACCGGCGTGGTCAGATCGAGCAGCGCGAGACGGATCGCGGTGGGCGTCACGTCGTTCGTCGACTGCGCCATATTCACGTGGTCGTTCGGGTTGACCTTCGCGTACTCGCCCCGCTTGCCCGCTCCGAGGATCTCGTTCGCGCGGTTGGCGATGACCTCGTTGGCGTTCATGTTGTGTGACGTTCCGGCACCCGCCTGGAAGACATCGACGATGAATTGGTCGAGGTGCCTGCCGGAGAGGATCTCGTCACAGGCCGCCACGATGGCCGTGCTGAGCTCCGGCGCGAGCCGGCCGGACTCCGCGTTCGCGAGGGCAGCGGCCTTCTTGACCAGAACGGTCGCCCGGATGAACGCGGGGAACGGCTTGAAGCCGGAGATCGGGAAGTTCTCGACGGCCCGGGCGGTCTGGGCCCCGTAGAGCGCGTCGTCGGGGACCGCGACCTCGCCTAGCGTGTCACGCTCACGACGTGTCATTCGAGAAGTTAGGATAAGACTTCCCAGTGCAGAAGAATCGTCTTTCCTGGATGATCGGTGGCCCCCAGGGAAGCGGCATCAATGCCTCCGCCGAGGTCTTCGCGAAAGCCTGCAGTCGTGCGGGACTTCGCGTGTTCGCCAACATCGAATACCACTCCAACATCATGGGCAAGCACAGCTTCTATCGCGTGCGCGTGGACGAGGACCCGATCCATTCGTACCGCGACAAGGCCGACATCCTCGTCGCGCTCGACCACGAGACGCTCGCCGGCGACGGCGACCATCGCCGCTGGCCGACGCATTACGGCCACATCGGCGACATGATCGAGGGCGGCGGCGTCATCTACGACAGCGCTATCGACTATGACGCCGCGACCAGCGGCCGCACGGATCTCAAGTTCTACCCCGTGCCGTTCATGGACATCATCAAGCAGGCCCTCGACGAGATCGGCAAGGGCGAGCAAGCCCGCCGCTACGAGGTCATGAAGAACACCGTCGGCCTCGGCGCGTCGCTCGCGCTCTGCGATTACCCGATCGCGCTCGTCGCCGACGTCATCCTCGGTCAGTTCAAGGGCAAGCGCAGCGAGATCGGGAACCTGAACGTGCGCGCGGCGACGCTCGCGATGGAGTACGTGAAGGCGAATCTGAAAGAGCCGTTCCCGTACACCCTGAAGCCACACAGCAAGCCGATAACGCGCCTGATGGCGAAGGGCTACGAGATCCACGCCATCGCGAAGCTGAAGGCGGGCTGCCACTTCCAGACCTACTACCCCATCTCGCCCGCGACGGACGAGTCCGTATACCTCGAAAAGAACCAGCGCGAGTTCAACCTCCTCGTCGTGCAGTGCGAGGATGAGATCAGCTCCATCAACATGGCCATCGGCGCCGCCCACATGGGCGTGCGCAGCGCGACCGCGACGAGCGGTCCCGGGTTCTCGCTGATGGTCGAGGGCATCGGCTTCGCCTCCATCACCGAAGCGCCGGGCCCGGTCCTCGTGATGTATCAGCGCGGCGGACCGTCGACCGGACTGCCGACCCGCCAGGAGCAGGGTGACCTCCAATTCGTGCTGCATCCGACGCAGGGTGACTTTCCGCATGTCGTGATCGCGCCCGGTGACCTGAACGACGCCTATCAGGACACGTTCTCGGCGTTCAACTGGGCCGAGCGCTACCAGATGCCGGTCATCGTGCTCTCGGACAAGAAGCTCGCGGCCGCGTACGTCACGATGGATGAGCTCGAGCTGCAGTACCCGGAGATCGACCGCGGCAAGACATTCACCGGCAGCGAGTGGACGCCCGTCGCCACCAACGGCGAGGACCTCGTCCGCATCCACGCGAACGGACATGACGGGAACGCGAACGGTCACGGCGACGTGAAGGAGTACCTGCGCTACGCGCTCGCCGAGGACGGCATCTCGCCGCGCTCGCGTCCCGGCCTCAAGGGTGGGCGCTTCTGGAGCACGAGCGACGAGCACGACCCCGACGGGCACATCACCGAGGGCGTCGAGATGCGCATGGCGATGATGGCAAAGCGCATGGGCAAGCTCGATCTGCTGCTCAAGGCGGTCCCCGCCGACCAGCGCTGCAAGCTCTGGGGCCCCGCTGACGCGGATCTCACGGTCGTGGGTTGGGGCTCGACGAAGGGCACCATCCAGGACGCCATGGCGGTCCTGGCCGAGCAGGGCAAGAAGGTGAACTACCTCCAGGTCCGGCTGATGAAGCCGTTCCCGGTGGACGACGTGACCCGGTACATCACGACGGCGAAGAAGCTCGTCCTCGTCGAGGAGAACTACTCCGGTCAGCTCGGTCAGGTGATCCGCGAGCACACCGGGGTGAAGATCGGGCAGCGCATCCTGAAATTCGATGGGCGGCCCCTCAGCGAAGACGAGCTCGTTCGGGAGCTCGGCAAGGTCCTCGCCGGCGGGACCGCGGAACCGGTGGTGACGCATGTCCGTTGAGACCCCGGCACAGCCGGTCAAGTTCACGCTGAAGGATTACAAGTCCGACCTGCATAACGATTGGTGCCCCGGCTGCGGGGATTTCGGGATCCTCACCGGTGTCCAGATGGCCCTCGCATCGCTCAACCTCGATCCCGACAAGGTCGCCTGCTTCTCCGGCATCGGCTGCTCGGGCAAGACCCCCCACTACGTGAAGGCCTACGGCTTCCACACCCTCCACGGCCGCGTGCTCCCGGTCGCGACCGGCGGGCGCCTCGTCAACAGCTCCGTCACGGTGCTTGCGATGGGCGGCGACGGCGACGGCTACGGCATCGGCGCCGGCTATTTCGTGAACTCGGGCCGCCGCAATCTCAACTTCACGTACATCGTCCACAACAACAACGTCTACGGCCTCACGAAGGGCCAGGCCTCGCCCACCCTGTCGCGTGGCAAGAAGACGAAGTCGATGCCCGAGTCGGCGATCCAGGATGGCATCAACCCGATCGCGATGGCGGTCGCGGCGGGCTACACGTTCATCGCCCGCGCGTATGCGCTCGAGCCGAAGTACCTGGCCGGCATCATCGCGAAGGCGATCGAGCACAAGGGCTCGGCCCTCGTCGACGTGCTGCAGACCTGCCCGACGTACAACGACCTGTACACGAAGGAGTGGTACGAGGGCGCCGATCTTCCGGAAAAGAAGTCGCGCCTCTACAAGCTGGAGGAGCAGGGCTTCGACGGCAAGGTGAAGGACGTCACCGACACGTCCGAAATCATCATGAAGAAGGCCGCGGCCGTGGCCCGCAGCTACGAGACCGAGCCGATCCCGATCGGCATCTACTACCAGGCGGAGCTTCCGACGTACGAGGATGGCGTGAACGCGCGCATCCCCGAGCTCGCCGACAAACCGCTGGTGGACATCGACACCTTCCATCGCGACGTGACGCCGCTCCTGGACGCGATGCGCTAGCGATCCACCACCGCGACGATCGTGGCGCCTTGCCCGAGCTCGGTCATCGTTTCCAGCATCCCGCTCTGGATCTCCACATGCCGCACGCTGCCGCCGGCCGCGAAGTACGCGAAGGGATAGAGCGCGAGGATCCCGAACTGCGGCGCGCCACCGGTGCGTCCGGCAAGCCGCAGCGACTCCCGCGGCGCCACGACATTCGTCGCTAGGACCCGCAGCCATGAGCCGTCAGTGTCCGTTTGGGCGATCACGAGGCTATCGACGCCGCCAGTCAGGGCGATCCCGTCGGGTAGCACGGTCCCGCTCCACGCTGCCGGCCACTGCCGACGTCGGGCGTTGGTCGCATCAGCCGGGACGGCAGCGAAATCCCGCTCCGCGGTCGCCGCCCAGATCGTCCCGTCTGGTGCCATTGCCACGCCGGCGAGACCCGGCATCGTTCCCGCGATGAGCTCGGTCCCGGCACCGCGGAGCGCGTCGACGGCCATCTCCCCGGTGGCAAGACACACGATCGCGAGGCGCGCTTGGCTCGCGAGCAGACGGTCGCCGCAGCCCGGCTTCTCCATGACGGTGCCGAGAGGCTTGAGGGTCGCCCGCTCGTACGCGTCGATCCAGGCATGACCGGCGTCGGACTTCAGCACGAGAACCCGGCCGTCGCCGACTGTTGCCATCGAGCGCACCCACGACACCGGTCCGATGTCGGTGCGGCTCGCACGCTCGATGCCGGTCGCGACATCGAAGGCGCGGAGCCTGACGGTCGCGCCCTCGATCCTCGCGGCGGTCGCCTCGAACCCGTCGAGGACGTACAGCCACGCCGTCGGGGACGAGGCGGTGTCGGCGGCGACCTGCGCCTTGCCATGCGTCAGGATCGCGTAGCGGGTGAAGTGATTGAGCAGCGTGACGGCGCTGACCCGCTCGCTGTCCGCGACGAACACCGTCTGCTGGGCGTAGAAGCCCATCATGTCGTCGAGGTTGAAGGTCGGGGTCGCGGTCGGTGTGGAATTGGTCGTTGCCGCGGGGTGCGGGGCGCCGCCGGCCGGGGATGCTGCGGCCACTCCCCGTCCGGCGGCATCCCCGCACCCCGCCAGTAGGACCACTGCGGCGATCGCGAGCACGAGCGGCGAGCGCATTAGCTCGCCCCGACTGCCTGCGAAGGAAGGCGGCGCTGCTTGCGTATCAGCGTCACGCCGACGATCGACCAGAACGCGATCGCGACTGCAGCGATCAGCGGGGTCTGGTTCGCGCTCACGAACCTGAGTGGTGCGGCTGCGGTGTCGATCTTCTCCGCAACCGGAAGGTCGCCAGCCGGCGCGGCACCAGCCACGAGCTTGTTCACGTCGAAGGTGACTTCGGAGACGTCGTTGCCGACGCTCAGCTTGCCGTCGTAGCGCGCGGCGCGGAACGGGAAGAACAAGCCTGCGTACAGGGCGCTCGACCCGTCGCTGGACACGAGCTTCAGCGGGACATCGAGGCACTTCGTGCGATCGCCGTCGGTCTGCATGACGACCGCGGCGGCGCTCGCGGGGATGGCGACGCCCTCGGCATGGCGGGTCACATGGACGACGAGGGTGACCGGCTTGCCGTTCTCCCACGGCTGTCCGTCGCGCGTCTGCAGGGAAACGTTGTCGGCGCACAGCGCGCAGTCGGCCACCGCCACCGAGGCCGAGGCCCCGGCAGGGGCCAGGATGAGCGAGATCACCAGGAGCGCGAGCCCGATACGGAGCACTGGAGCACCTCCCCGGCCCTATTCGGCCGTGTCAGCTCCCGTACAACGGGGCCGGCCAGGAGGTTCCCGGCGCTCTACGGGTGGCGGGAACGGTCCCGGGCGCTCCGCTCGTCGTCCGGCAGATCGACGTCGATCTTCGGTGGACCGCCGAGGTACCAGGGCAGGATCCGGAGCGGGTGCGTGCCGCGCTTCAATGCCCGCCGTTGGCCGGCCCGCGCTACGAATCCAATGACCAGCACCATGAGCGCGAGCCACCCGATGAGCACGAGCACGCCGAGGCCGCCGAAGATGGTCATGGGCTAGGGCATCGCCGCTACGGTGCGGATCTCGACGAGCAGACCCTCGCGCGGCAGCACAGCCTGGACCGTCGTGCGCGCCGGCCCGGTGGTGTCCCAGTGCCTCGCGTAGACGGCGTTGAACGCCGCGAAATCACGGCGCACGTCCGACAGGAAGCAGACGTTCTCGACCGCGTTCGCGAGCGAGGTACCGGCAGCGTCGAGGATGCCGGCGATCCGCGCGATCACCGCCTCGGTCTGCGCGGTGATGTCGCCGTCCATCGCCTTCCCATCGACGAGCGCGACCTGGCCGGCGACGAACACCAGATCGCCGACGCGCACCGCCTGCGCGTACGGCAGACCCGTGGCCGGGATCTTGTCGCTCGTGATGACCTCTCGCTTGCTCATTGGATCCTCCCCCGCGCCGCGATCGGCCATACGGCCTCGACGACGCCCTTTCGCATGCAGACGTACTCGTCGTACAGATTGACTGTTGTATCGCAGTGACTCGGCACCAGCTCGATGCGGTCGCCTGGCAGCAGGCGCGCGCCGCGCACGCCGCCGTGCTCATCGCCCTTTGGCGCGTATTCGAGCTCGGGGCGGCCCTTCACGACCGGCACGCCGCTATCTGTGCTCAGCGCCTTCCACCCCGCGTCGATGACCGCCGTGTCACCGCGCTGACGGCTCACCACCGATGCGAGCACCGTGAGCGACGACTCGTACGGAAGCCCCCTGACGCTCGCGTAGTCGCAGTCCATGAATGGATAGGACCCTGCCTGCACTTCCGTGACCTCCGGAAGCTCCGCGGCGAAGGCGCACGTGCCGGTGCCCGCGGTGCTGAGGATCTCGACCTCCAGGCCGCGCTTCGTGACATCGTCGTGGGCCGCGAGCATGCGGTCCGCGCAGAAACGCCATTTGAGACGGCGCTCGGGCTCCCAGTAGACGTGCTGCACGTGTCCCTCATACGCCTGGATCCCGCGCAACCGCAGTCCCGGCAGAGAGGCGACGAACGCCGCGAGCTCCCCGGCTCCCTCTGGGAGCACGCCCGTGCGCTCTTGGCCGACGTTCACATCCACGAGCACGTCGAGCGTGAGGCTCGCTGCCCGCATCGCGTCCGAGAGCGCCCGCGCGGTGTCCAGGTCGTCAACGGCGACCATGACGTCGGCGCGCCGCCGCAGCGCGACCAGGCGGGAGATCTTGGGCTCGCCGGCGATCTCCGTGGTGATGTGGAGCGGGCCTACGTTCGCGTCGGCCATGACCTCCGCCTCGCCCAGCTTCGCGCAGCAGAGACCGATCGCGCCGCGGTCGAGCTGCATCCGCCCAACGACCGGCGACTTGTGGGTCTTCGCGTGTGGCCGCACGCTCTTCCCGGTCTGCTTCGCGAACGCGGCCATCCGGTCGAGGTTCCGCTCTAACGCGTCGAGATCGATGATCAGTGCAGGCGTGTCGATCCGCTCGAGCGGCGTCCCCGGCTCAGGCGATGGCAGGGGTCGTTCCGATGGCCCGCGCGACGAAGTCGATCTCCATCGCGAC
>JBBRQB010000043.1:0-22328 GCA_038227105.1 Candidatus Limnocylindria bacterium
ACCCCGGGCGAACGCTTCGACGGCACTCCGTTCACTGATCGAGGCTTCGACAACATCCCCGCACTGCAGCATCTGACCACCTGGCTGGAGGACCTCCGTGCGGCTGCCTGAGCGTGTTTCAGAAATGGGCAGGAACCTCACCTAGGTGCTCGTCTATCCGGCGATCGACATCCTCGACGGGAAGGCCGTGCGTATGACGCGAGGCGACTTCAAGACCGTGGAGCAGGTCGCGAGCTCTCCGCTCGAGGCGGCGAAGCGTCTGGTCGCCGACGGTGCCGAGTGGCTGCACCTGGTGGACCTCGACGGCGCGCGCACCGGCACGCCGGCGAACCTCGAGTACATCCGCACGATCGCGAACCGGTTCACCGTGAAGCTGCAGGCCGGCGGCGGCATCCGCGACTTCGACACTGCCGAGGCCTTTGCGGAGGCCGGTGTCTCACGCATCGTCGTCGGGACCGCAGCGGTCCGGGACAAGGAGCTCATCGGTAGGCTCGTCGACCGCCACGCCGATGGCCTGGCCGTCGCGGTGGATGCGCGGAACGGCATGGTCGCGACCGCAGGCTGGACCGAGACCTCGACCGTGAAGGCGAGCGACCTCGCGCGCGACCTCGCCCTCCAGGGGGTCGCGACCATCATTTACACGAACGTGTCGGTCGACGGCACGCTGCAGGGCGTCGACATCGCGTCGACAGAGGTGGTCGCGCGCGCCTTCGGCGGCGACCTCATCTATTCCGGAGGCGTCGGCAAGGTCGAGGACATCAGCGCCCTCGCGAAGCTCCGCCATCGCGGGCTGCGCGGCGTGATCGTCGGGCGCGCCTTGTACCTGGGCCGCTTCACGCTGCAACAGGCGATCGCCGCGGCGAACGGCGCCTGATGCTCGCAAAGCGGGTCATTCCGTGCCTCGACGTGCGCGATGGGAAGGTCGTGAAGAGCGTCCGGTTCGTCGATACGAAGGACGTTGGCGACGCGATCGAGCTCGCGCGCCGGTACAACGACGACGGGGCGGACGAGCTGGTCTTCCTCGACATCAACGCGTCCCACGAGAAGCGCCGCACGGTGGTCGACTTCGCGTCGCGCGTCGCCGAGCAGCTGTTCATCCCGTTCACCGTGGGCGGCGGCGTCGGCTCGGCGGATCTCGCCGGTGAGATCCTGCGAGCGGGCGCGGACAAGGTCGCCGTGAACAGCGCGGCGGTGCGGGATCCGTCCCTGATCTCGCAGGTGGCCGCGCGGTACGGCTCGCAGGCTTGCGTCCTGTCCATCGACGCGACGCGCTCGGCATCGGGGTTCGAGGTCGTCATCGACGGCGGGCGGGTGCCGACCGGCCGGGACGTCGTCGCCTGGGCGGCCGAGGCCGTCGGGCTCGGTGCGGGGGAGATCCTGCTCAACAGCATCGATCGGGACGGCACGAAGCTCGGCTTCGACCTCGAAATGACCGCGGCGGTCGCGGATGCGGTCAATGTGCCGGTGATCGCGTCGGGCGGCGCATCTAGAGCGGCTGATTTCGTCACGCTCTTCCGCGAGACGAACGCCGATGCGGGCCTGGCGGCCTCGATCTTCCACTACGGCGAGCTGAGCGTTGGCGACGTAAAGAGCGCGCTCGCGGCAGCTGGGGTCCCGGTCCGCCCGCGCGAGCGTGTGCTGGCGTGATCAACAAGGACGCGGTGCGCTTCGATCACCGCGGCCTGGTGCCGGCTGTCGTGCAGGACGCTGCCACCGGCACCGTCCTCATGCTCGCGTGGATGGATCGCGAGGCGGTCGACGCGACCGAGGCGACCGGCGAGGTCCACTTTCACAGCCGCTCGCGTGACGCGCTGTGGAAGAAGGGCGAGACGAGCGGGAACACGCTCCACGCGGTGTCGATGGCCGTCGACTGCGATGGCGACGCGCTGCTCGTGAAGGCGCATCCACGCGGTCCGGTGTGCCACACCGGTGCGGCGACCTGCTGGGGCGACGACACCGCTCCGCCGCTCGCGCGGACGCTGTCGGAGCTCGCCGCGCTCATGCGCGAACGGAAAGCCGAGCTGCCGGCGGGCTCGTACAGCGCGGAGCTCTTTCGCAAGGGCAGGGGCGCGATCGCGCAGAAGGTCGGCGAGGAGGCTCTCGAGCTCGCGCTCGCGGCCGTCACGGAATCGAAAGAGCGCGCCGTGTCCGAGTTCACCGACGTCGTGTATGCGCTCGCGGTCCTCGCGACGGAGCTCGGGATCACCGCGGATGAGCTCGTGCGCTCGCTGGCGGAGAAGAGGGTCATCGCGACGAACCGGCCGTCATGACCGTCGCCACCGCGCCAGCCGGGACCGGCCTGCGGGACACCATCACCGTCACCGACCTGGTGAAGCGGTACAAGGGCGCCGAGCTCAACGCGGTCGACGGCATCAGCTTCAGCGTCCACGAGGGCGAGCTCTTCGCGCTCCTCGGGCCGAACGGCGCGGGGAAGACGACGACCATCTCGATCCTGACGACGACGCTCGCGCCGACGAGCGGCACGGCGATCATCGGCGGACATGACCTCAGGGATCCGAGCGCCGTGCGCAGCGCGGTCGGGATCATCTTCCAGAAGCCCAGCCTCGACCTGAACCTGACCGCCGAGGAGAACGTGCGCCTGCATGCCATCCTGTACGGCCTCTTCCCGTACCGGCCGTTCTTCGCGCTCATGCCGATCGGATACCGCGAGCGTGTCCGCGAGCTCTCCGCGATCCTCGGCATCGAGAAGGAGATGTTCAAGCCGGTGAAGACGTTCTCCGGCGGAATGAAGCGCAAGCTCGAGATCGTGCGCAGCCTCATGCACCGCCCGCGGGTGCTGTTCCTCGACGAGCCGACATCGGGCCTCGACGCTGCGAGCCGCCGTGCGCTGTGGGACTACCTGCGCGAGGTCCGCGCAGAGACGAAGGCGACGGTGTTCCTGACGACGCACTACCTCGACGAAGCTGAGGACGCCGACCGGATCTGCATCCTGGACAAGGGCGCCATCGTCGTCGAGGGATCGCCCGCACGCGTGAAGGCCGACCTGACCCACGAGTACCTCGTCGTCGACGCGGCGGACCGTGACGCCCTCCGGAACGAGCTGACGGCGAAGGACATCACGTTCAAAGAGAGCCCGCTCTTCGAGCTGCCGCTCGAAGGCCGCGCGGCGCATGCGCTCCTGCGCTCCATCGACACACCGCTCACGACCGTATGCACGGTCGCCCCGTCCCTCGAGGACGCGTACATCAAGGTCCTGGCGCGCTCGTGATCAAGGTGGGGGAGCTCAACTCGATCCTCGCGCTCGCGCAGCGCGACCTGACGAAGCTGCTGCGCGACCGCGCGCGGCTCCTTACGACGATGATCTTCCCGTTCATCTTCATTGGCGCGCTGGGCGGGACGCTCGCGGCGAACTTCGGGAACGCCCCGGGCTTCAACTTCCTCACCCTGACGTTCACCGGCGTGTACGCCCAGACGCTCTTCCAGAGCACCGCGATGGGCATGATCTCCCTCGTCATCGATCGCGAGAACGACTTCAGCCAGGAGCTGTTCATCTCTCCGGTGTCCCGCTACACGATCGTCGCCGGCCGCATCCTCGGCGAGACGCTCGTCGCACTGCCACAGGCGCTCGCGATCCTCGCATTCGGGCTCGTCATCGGCATTCCACTCCCACCGGAGAAGATCCTCGTGCTCATTACGACCGGCGTCGTCGTCGCCTTCTTCGGCGGGGCGTTCGGCGTACTGGTGCTGGCGTTCCTTAACAACCAGCGCGCGGCGAACCAGGTGTTCCCGTTCATCTTCTTGCCGCAGTTCTTCCTCGCCGGTGTGTTCACGCCGATCTCGGTCATGCCGTGGTACCTCGAGATCGCCTCGCGTATCGCCCCGCTGCGCTACGCGGTCGACTTCGTGCGCGGGGCGTACTACGCGGGCTCGCCGGAGTACTCCCACGTGGTGCTCCAGGATCCCGCCGCGAACCTCGCGGTCATCGTCCCGGGGTTCTTCGTGTGCCTCATCATCGGCACCTTCTTCTTCGTCCGCTCGGAGCGGAACCGCTAGCGAGCTTCTGGGACTAGGTCTCGAGCTTCTCCTGCGCGGCCTCGAGCCGCGCGAGCGCGCGCTCCTTGCCCAGCAGCGCGATGGATTCGTAGAGCGGGGGACCCACCTTCCGGCCGGTCACCGCCGCGCGTACCGCGATGGTCAGGTCGCGCACCGTCCAGCCGAGCTCGTTCGCGACCGCAGCGATCGCCTGCTCGATGCCCGTCGCAATGAACGGATCCACGAACCGCAGCAGCACCGTCACCCGGCTGAGCGCGGTGATGGCGTCCATCCGCTCGCGCTTCTTCGGCACCAGGAGCGCGGGATCCTGGACGATGTCATCGGTGAACAGGAACGAGATGAGGTCCTGCGCCTCGACGAGCGTCGTCATGCGCTCCTTGATGAACGGGACCACTCCGCGCACGAGCCGCCGGTCCCACTCCGCCGGAAGGAACGGATCGAGGCGCGCGAGGAGCGCATCGTCGGAAAGCTTGCGGATCCACAGCCCGTTGAAGTAGTTCAGGCGATCGCGGTCCCACTTCCCGCCGGCCTTCTGGACCTGATCGATCCGGAACTTTTGGATGAGATCATCCAGCGAGAAGACCTCCTCCTCGGTCCCCGGTGACCAACCGATGAGCGCAAGGAAGTTCACCATCGCTTCGGGCAGGTAGCCCTCGCTCTGGAACTCGCCGACCTGCGTCGCGCCATGACGCTTCGAGAGCTTCTTGCCGTCTGGTCCGAGGACGTTCGGCACGTGCGCGTGCGGCGGGACGTCCCAGCCGAACGCCCTGTAGACAAGGAGGTGCTTCGGGGTGGAGGGCAGCCAGTCCTCGCCGCGGATGATCGGATCGATCCCCATGAGGTGGTCGTCGATGACGACCGCGAGCTGATAGGTGGGGAAGCCGTCGGACTTCAGCAGGACCTGGTCCTCGATCGTCTCGAGCGGCCACTCGATGTGTCCGAACACGAGGTCATCGATCGCGATCGTGCCCTCCTCGGGCACCTTCAGCCGGACGACGTGGTTCGGCTCGCTCGACGCCCGCTCGGCCGCTTCGGCCGGCGGGATGTTGCGGCACAGCCGGTCGTAGCGCGTGATCTCGCCACGCGCGCGCTGTGCGGCTCGCATCTGCTCGAGCCGCTCCTTGGTGCAGAAGCAGTAATACGCGGTGCCGCTGTCGACGAGCTCCTGAGCGCCCTTTTGATAGAGCGGCAGGCGCTCGGACTGGATGTACGGCGCATGCGGGCCACCCTCGCGCGGACCTTCGTCCCAATGCACGCCGACCCAGTGCAGGCCGTCATAGATGCTGTCGATCGCGCCGTCCACGAGGCGTTCCTGGTCGGTGTCCTCGATGCGCAGGATGAGTGTTCCGTTCGTCTGGCGGGCGAGGAAATAGTTGTAGAGCATCGTGCGGACGCTCCCGATGTGGAGCGCGCCGGTCGGAGATGGTGCGAATCGCACCCGCTTGCCCATCACATCGAGTCTAGAGAACGTAAACTCGACGCATGACCGTCAGCACGCGTCGCGAACGGCGCGAGAAAGAGCTTCGGCGCCGGCAGCGCGAGGACCGCGGGGATCACACCCCGCGCGGCGGCTCCAGCGGCGGTCGCGGCTGGATGGTCGGACTCGGGGTCATCATCCTGTTCATCGCGGCGCTCTTCGGCCTTAATCGCATGGGCGTCCTCTCCGCTGGTCCAGCCGCCGCGAGCCAGACGCCCATACCCACGCCGGCGGTCTCGCCGGACGACAAGGCCCGCGGCATCCAAGAGCCAGATGCCGGGCGCGGCCACGTCAATGTCGGCCAGCCCGTGACGTTCACGGTCCTGCCGCCGACCTCGGGTGACCATTGGCCCGTGCCGGGCGGCCCGCTGAAGGCCGCTATCTACGACACGCTCCAGCCGTTCGAGGCGACGCTCCACAACCTCGAGCACGGCGGCATCGTCATCTTCTACAACGGCCTCTCGGTCGGGGAGGTCGATCAGCTGAAACAGTTCTTCCGCGACACGACGACGAAGACGAAGTACCCGAAGATCCTGATCGAGCCCTACCCGGCGCTGCAGGGCGCGAAGGTCACGGCCACCGCGTGGCGCTGGCGCCTGAACCTCGACACCGTCGACACCACGTCGCTGCTGAAGTTCATCAGCGTCCATTACGACAGCGCCGACTCACCGGAGCCAGGCACCGGCTGGTAGGGCTCGCGATCTAGCCGCCGTCACCCCAGTAGCGCTCTTCCTTCCAGGGGTCGCCGGTGTTGTGGTAGCCGTTGCGCTCCCAGAAGCCGGGCCTGTCGGTCGCCGAGAACTCGATGCCGCGTAGCCACTTGGCGCTCTTCCACGCGTAGAGGCGCGGCACCACGAGTCGCGCGGGCTGGCCATGCTCGGCCGTGAGCGGCTCGCCGTTCGCGCGCAGGGCGACCAGGCAGTCCTCGCGCAGGCAGTACTCGATGGGCGTGTTCGCGGTGAAGCCGTGCTCGGAGTGGGCGATGACGAACTTCGCGTCGGCGGTCGGCTGTGCCAGCTCGACGATCTTGCTGAATGCGACGCCTTCCCACTTCTGGTCGAGGCGAGACCACGTCGTCACGCAGTGCATGTCGGCCGTGACGACCGTGTTCGCCTCCTTGTCGAGGGCCTGGAGCTCGTCCCAGGTCCAGCGCAGCTCGTTCTTGACCTTCCCGAAGACACGGAGGTCCCAGGTCTTCGGATTGAACGTCGGCACCGGCCCGTAGTGGAGGACCGGCCACTTCTCGGTGAGGTACTGGCCCGGCGGCACGCGCTCGGCCTTATCGGCCGGAAGGTCTGCCTTCTTGGTGAAGAATTTCATTCGAGTCCCGCGGCCTTGCGCAGCATCTTGAACGTGTAGATGCCGGTGTCGTGACCGTCACCCCACTCGGGGCTGAGCCCGTACCGCCCGACCGCGAATACCTCCTTTAGCTCGGTCTGCTTTTCAGTGAACACCGTGTCGGCGCTCACATTCCCTTTATACCCGCCTTCCCCGGCGCAGTAGGCGCAGGGGCAGGCGTGCCGGAACGGCTCCCAGGCGTACTCGGCGACCTGGGCGTCGTCCCACGTGATCTCGAAGACCTTGCGTTCGGGGAGGATCCGCCAGCCGGTCGGCCGGTGGAAGACGTCGGCCACCAGCCTGATGATAGGAGTGCGATGGCGACCATGGAGGACTTCGACAAGATCGAGATGCGCGTCGGGCGCGTCGTCGCGGTCGAGGATTTCCCTGCGGCGCGCAACCCGTCCTACAAGCTCACGATCGACTTCGGGCCGTTCGGCACCCGCCGGTCTTCGGCCGCGGTGCGGCCGTGGTACACAAAGGAACAGCTGCACGGGCGGCTGGTGGTGTGCGTCACGAACTTCCCGCCGCGGCGGATCGCGACCTTCGATTCCGAGGTGCTCACGCTCGGCGCGATCGATGCGGAGAAGCGCGTGACGCTCCTCGAGCCGGATGCCGACTGCGAGCTGGGAAGCAGAGTCGGCTAGAGCGCTACCACTCGAAGAACCGCAGCCGGTCGAACGGCCAGAACCGCAGGATCACCTTGCCGATGACGTTGCCGTAGGGCTGCGGGCCGAATGAGCGCGAGTCACTCGACGCCTGGCGGTTATCGCCGAGCGCGAAGAACGAATCGGCCGGGATCTTGAGCGGGTACACGATGGCCGGTGACTGCGCCGTCGTGACCCCGTGCGCGCCCGGATAGTCGGTCTGCTTGCCGTTCACGAACAGGACGCCGTCCCGCAGCTCCACGGAGTCACCGGCGACAGCGGCGACGCGCTTGACGTATGGGATCGTCGAGTCCGTCGTTGGCTGGAACACGACGATGTCTCCGCGCTGCAATGTGCCGAACCGGTAGTCGACCTTGCTCACGAGCACGCGATCGCCCTGGAGGAGCGTCGACACCATGCTCATCTGTCGCACCTCGGTCACCTGCACGACGAACAGATTGAGGACGACCGAGATGATGACCGCGAGCGCGAGCGCCTGGATGATCTCGAGCGCGGCACGCCACGAGAACGGGGGCTCCGCTTCGGTCTGGGAGAGGGGATCCGGGGGCGCGCTGTAGCTGTCCTTGACCGCCATCGCAACAAGTGTGGCACGCTCTCGTGATCGTGGATGTGACGCACGCGTCGTTGTGGCGTCATGGCGATTTCGTGCGCCTGTGGACCGGACAGACCGTGTCCGAGCTCGGCTCGGTCGTCACGCGTACGGCCCTGCCGATCGTGGCGGTCGTGACGCTCCACGCGACGGCGATCGAGATGGGCGTTCTGATCGCTTTCGCATCGACCGCCGTGTTGCTCGTCGGCTTGCTCGCGGGTGTCGTCGTGGATCGATCGCGACGCCGGCCGATCCTCATCGGCACAGATGTCGTCCGGGCGGTGCTGCTCCTCGCCGTCCCCGCCCTCGCGGTCTCTGGCGCGCTACGGATCGAGCACCTCTACGTCGTCGCATTCGTCGAGGCCGCCCTCGGCGCGCTGTTCGACGTGGCCTACCGGACGTACCTCCCGTCGATCGTCCCGCCCGAGCGGCTCCTCGAGGGAAACGCCAAGATCGGGATGACCTCGGCCGTCGCGGAGCTCGGCGGCCCGGGTCTCGCCGGCGCGCTCGTCCAGCTCATCACCGCACCGCTCGCTCTGCTCGCCGACGCCGTTTCGTACGTGGTCTCGGCGGTCTCACTCCTATCTATCAGGACAGCGGAGTCGCATCCGGTGCCGCCCGAGCACCGGACGGGCGTGTGGCACGAGCTCCGAGCCGGTCTCGCTGCCGTCGCGGGCCACCCGCTGCTGCGCCCCATGGCGCTCGCGTCGGGTACCAGCCAGCTGTTCGGGAACTTCTTCGCGTCGCTCTACACGCTGTACGCGCTCGATGAGCTCGGCCTGTCGCCGCTGCTCCTCGGTCTCGTGATCTCGGCGGGGGGCGTGGGCTCGCTGGCCGCGACCGCGCTCGTCGGACCGCTCACGCGCCGCTTCGGCATCGGGCCGGCGATGGTGTGGTGCCGCGTCGGTGCGGGCATCCTCTCCTTTCTGGTCCCGCTCGCGGGCGGACCGCCGCTCGTCGCCGCGCTCTACCTGTTCATCCCGCAGCTCGTCGGTGACGGGTTGCAGACCGTGGCCATCGTCGATGCCCTGACGGTCCGTCAGGTAACGACGCCTGCGCGCTTGCTCGGGCGCGTGAACGGGACCATGACCGTGCTGCTCGAAGGTATTGCGCCGATCGGTGCGATCCTCGGGGCGGTCATCGCGGCGGGCTATGGCATCCGGCCGGCGCTCTGGATCGCCGTGGCAGGCATGTTCCTGGGTACGGGCTTCCTGGTGTTTTCGAAGGTGCGGACGCTCCACGCTGTGCAACCCGCACTCGCATGACCGGGCGCCACTGGTATCGAACCAGTAGCGTGACGCGGAGCACGCCTGCTGCGTGCCCCTCCATCTGTTGTTTCCCGAGACGCGTTTCCTATAGTCCTAGTTCATCCGTACTACGCAGTCCGGATGGTCTGGTCTCAAGGTAGGTAGGGAGAAACAAGGTTGGGTCGTCGCTCGCGCATCTCGCTGACCATCGCGCTCGCACTTTCGCTGAATGCTGGTCAGCTGTCGGTCATCGCTCCCCCGGCGAACGCGGCAACGACGCTGAACCCCTGGAGCTCCACCGGACCATTGGCCACGGCACGCGAGGAGCACACCGCGACCGCGCTGGCGGACGGAACTGTTCTCGTCGCCGGCGGTCAGCAGGAGATCCAGAGCCCCCCAGGTACGGTGACGCGCACGGTCCTGTCCTCGACGGAGATCTACGACCCCGCCGGAGGGACGTTTAGTTCGACGGGCCCGCTGCTGGCCCCGCGCCGGCAGCACACCGCGACTCTTCTTCCCAGCGGAAAGGTCCTCATCGTTGGAGGCGTGACACCAAACGCGACGCCGGCCAATGGTGACGTCGCGATCTTCAGTGCCGAGCTCTATGACCCCGTGACCCGCACCTTCACTGCCACGGGCGCTCCCACTTTGAGTAACTCCGCGAGGACCGCCACGCTACTTGGCGGCAAGGTGCTCGTGACCGGCGATGACACCGGCGCGGACCTCTATGACCCAGCGACGGGCACCTTCACCGCAACCAGCTCGATGGCGTTCGTGCACGGCAGCGCGTACACCGCGACGCGCCTTGCGGGGGGCAAGGTGCTTATCGCGGGCGGGTACGCTGGGGGATCGCGGAGCGCAGCCGAGGTGTACGACCCGGTGACCGGCACATTCAGCGCTACGACCGGCAGCTTGCAGCAAGGGCGCAGTAGTCACACGGCGACACTCCTGCAGAGCGGGAAGGTGCTCGTTACCGGCGGTTCGGTGTGCCCTGATGGCTGCACGCAGGTCCAGAGCGCGGAGCTCTTTGATCCAGCGACGGGGACGTTCAGCACGACCGCTCCCATGGCGGAGACACGCAGTGGACACACCGCGACGTTGCTCAGCAACGGATGGGTCGTCGTCGCGGGCGGACAGTACTCGAGCAGCTGGGATGCACGAGCGACCGCCGAGATCTACAACCCGGCTACGGGGATATTCACTGGGGCGGGCAGCATGGCCAATGGGCGCTTCGCGCACACTGCGACCTGCGCCGGCGGCCGGGTCCTCATCGCCGGTGGGGACAGGCAATTCACAAGTCTGGCCTCCGCGGAGCTCTTCTCCGTTGGCTGTGCGGGTGCGACCGGCATCACCGGCATCGCTCAGTGCGCCGCCTCACAGTTCAGCGAGGCTGGTCCGACGCTGGTCCCTGGAGCATCGGTCACCCTGCTGAGCGGCACGAGCGTCGTGGCGACCACCGTCGCCGATCCCGTGACGGCCCGGTACGCGTTCCCGACCGCAGCTCCAGGCACGTATTCGCTGGTGATCCGCAAAGGTCGGGTCGTCTGTGGGGGCCCCGTCACGGTGGACCAGTCCGGGTCCGCGTTCCCCGGTGTCCAGGCGTCGCCGATCGACCTAGGCAATCATTCCTGGCCACGCGCCTTTCCGCTCCCGCTGACGGTCACCGTCTTGGGTGGGCTCGCCGCGGCCCCGACATACGAGCACATCACACGCCGAGACCAGTCCGAATGGTTCGTCTTCCACGGTCAGGCCGGAAGCAGCGTGATCATCACGCTCACCGGCCTTCCGGCCAACTACGACCTGACCTTCTATAAGGACATCAAGCGCGCCTTCACGGCGCTCGCGTCGCCGAAGGACCTCACTCGGCTGGCCGCGGAGTTCGCTCCGGATGCGTACTCCCCCGACGCCTATTCGCCTGACGCCTACTCCCCGGATGCCTATTCGCCGGACTCGTTCTCTCCGGACGCGTACTCACCGGATGCCTTCTCACCCGACTCGTTCTCACCGGACTCCTTCTCGCCTGATTCCTTCTCGCCCGACTCGTATTCGCCCGACGCATATTCGCCCGACGCGTATTCGCCCGACGCCTTCTCCCCGGACGCCTATTCGCCCGACGCGTATTCCCCGGACGCCTTCTCCCCGGACGCCTTCTCCCCGGACGCCTTCTCCCCGGACGCCTTCTCTCCAGACTCGTTCTCGCCCGACGCGTACTCGGGTGCCCAGACCAGAAGCCTCTACGGCGTGTCGGCGCACAACGGCACCGCCGGTGAGGGCATCTACCGCCATACCTGGGACAACGACGGTGACTTCTACATCCGCGTGCGCGGACGCAACGGCGCATACAGCCTGGCCGCGCCGTTCCAGCTGAACGTCACGCTCTTGGTGGGCAAGTGCGCAGACGTGACGCCCGTGCCGACCACTATCGCCCGGGCGAGCACGACCGCCGGCCCTTCCCGGACGATCCTGGTCACCGATATCGGACGCACACCCACCAACGCCTCAGACCCGGCCCAGGTATCGGCCGAGAAATCGGCTCTGAACACGGCCCTGACGGGATTCGCCTCGGCCGCAGGCGGTGATCTGCTCGACCTCGGTGGCGACGCGCGCGTCAGCTGGGCCAGAAATCAGGCGAACCTCAACCCTGACTGCCCGTTCGCTCAGAACATCGTCGCCGGGGAGATCAAGGCGATCATCGATGCGCACCGCGCCGCGCGCCCATCGATCACAAGCGTGGTCTTGGTGGGGAATGACGGGGTGATCCCGTTCTTCCGCTACCCCGACCAGGCCGGGCTTGCGAGCGAGAAGGGCTACGTCCCGCCGGTGAAGGACACCAGTGCTTCTCAGGCGAGCCTGCGGCTCGGATACGTCTTGAGCCAGGACAAATACGGATCCAGCGTCGAGATCTCGCTCAACGACCACACCTTCCCGATCCCCGAGCTTCCCGTCGGCAGGCTCGTCGAGACCGCCGCTGACATCACCGGCATGCTCAACGCGTATCCGGTCGGTGGCGTCGTCGCCACGCCGGCCAGCGCGCTCGTCACCGGTTACGACTTCCTCGCAGACGCGGCGACAGCGATCGGCTCGGAGCTGAACGCTGGTCTGGGTGCGCGGGGCCACGTGGATAGCCTCATCGAGGCAGGCGGCCTCCCGCCGACGGATCCGACCGCGTGGAACGCAGCGCAGCTCCGCACGCAGCTGTTGGGGAGCCGTCACGACCTCGTGTTCCTCGGCGGGCATTTCAGCGCGACCAGCGCACTCGCCGCCGACTTCACGACTCGACTCCTGTCGAGCGAGGTGGTGGCCTCCACCGTGGATCTCACGAACACGATCATCTTCAGCGAGGGATGTCACTCGGGATACAACATCGTCGACGGCGACGCGATCCCGAATCTGACACTGTCCCCGGACTACCCGCAGGCGTTCGCTCGCAAACGCGCGACGGTCATCGCGGGCACCGGTTACCAGTACGGAGACACGGACTTCATCGAGTACGGCGAACGCCTGTACCTCGAATTCAGCCGCCAGCTGCGCACCGGCTCCGGACCGGTCTCCGTCGGCGCCGCGCTGGTCGCCGCGAAGCGCGCGTACCTCGCCGGCACGCAGCTGCGCGGCATCCACGAAAAGACCCTGCTTCAGACGACCCTCTACGGGTTGCCCCAGCTCTCCGTCAACATGCCCGGGGCACGGCTTCCGGCGAACGTCGACTCGACGATCGTGACCGGAACGACTGCCGCGACCGCGCGCCCAGGTTCGATCCTCGGGCTGACGACCGCCGATGTGCAGGTCAATCCGGCCCTCACTTCGCACACGGTCCCCCTCACGAGCACGACCGCGCCCCACCCGGTGAGCCAGGCGACCTACCTGAGCGGCGGCAACGGCTCCATCGCCAACCCGGCCGAGCCCGTGCTACCGCTCGAGCTCCGCAATGTGAGTGCGCCTGGTGTGGTGCTCCGTGGCGTCGGGTATCGCGGAGGCACGTACTCGGACACCCTCAATGTGCTGCCTTTGACCGGCGCAGCGGCAACAGAGCTGCGGACACCGCACGTGCCGTTCGCATCGAGCGTGCTCTATCCGGTCCGGCCGTGGCGCGTCGACTACTCCGACGCGCTCACCGGCGGCGCGACCCGGCTGTCGATCACCCCTGCCCAATACCGCACGGACAGCCCACTGTCGTTGACCGGCACACAGCGCCAGTTCGGCCCAATGTCGTTCCGCCTCTACTACAGCGCGAACCTCACGACATACACCAGTCACGCCGGCTTGCCCGACGAACTGAAGAACGTGCCCGCGCTGGCCGCAGCGCCGGCGATCTCGCATGTCAGCGGGGTACCGGGCGGCGGCGCGGTCAGCTTCGGTATCAGCGTCGAGGGTGACCCCTCTGCCGGCATCCAGGACGTTTGGGTCGTGTACACCGGTGTCGCCGGAACTCCCCTCGCGGGCACCTGGACCTCGCTGGACCTCGCGCAATCGAGGAACACCCTCAACACGTTCGACGCGGAGCACCCGTCCTCGCTCTGGGTCGCCACGCTGCAGCTGCCCGCCGGGCAGAACGCCGCCGACGTGCGGTACATCGTTCAGGCCGCGAATGGCGTCGGCATCGTGTCGCTCGACACGAACCGGGGCACCTACTTCACCCCGGCGGCCGAGACTGTCGCGCCGGAATCTCCGAAGCAGGACACGGTCGTGACCATCACCTCGGTCACGCCCCCGGCGCCATACGTCTACCGCGAATCGGTCGCCGTGACAGCTCTGCTCACGAGCGGCGGCGGCGCGCTGCCGAACCAGGTACTTGCGTTCAGCGTCGGCGCAGAGCGTCGCTTTGCGCTGACAGACAGCACCGGAACGGCCACGATGTCTTTGCCGCTGATCCAGGTCCCGCGGCCCGACTATCGCCTGCAGGTCTCGTTCGAAGAGACCGATCAGTACCTCGGCAATTCAGCCGACGTCACGCCATTCTCGATCGCGCAGGCGGCGACGCGTATCACGCTCGCGCCAGCCTGCGGGTCGATCCAGGCCACCCTGACCGATACATCATCGACGACGACCCCGCGGCGGTTGCGCGATCAAACCGTCTTCATCCAGGTCAGTGGCCTCACCACGGACACATCAGCGGTCATCACGGACTACGAGGGCCGCGCCCCCGCGAACATCGCCACACTTCCGGCCGGGAATTACACGGTCGCCGCCTCGTACGGGACCGTGACGACGGCGGGCGGGACCTTCTTGTTCCCGAACGACCGCTACGCAAGTGTCACGACCCCGAGCGCGCAGCTTTCCGCCGGCGTGACCACGGTCACCGCCTCGTACACGGGCCAGGCGCTCGCACCAGCGGGATCGCCCCTGCCGGTCTCCGCGACGATCTCCGCGACCCGTGACCTGACCGGTTCACTCGTCTGCTTCATCGCCCGCGACGAGCGAGGCCTTGCCTCGACGCAGGCCGCCAGCTCGATCGCACTGGCGGCCGGAACAACAACGTCCGGCACCGCGACCGCGACCCTCGTTGGCCTTCCGGTCGGCGTCTACACCATCGAGACCACCGTCGTCGGCGGCACCGCCGCCGCAGGCTTCTTCAGCTCCGCGACCGCGAGCGCGATCGCTGCGGTATTCGACACCTCCACCTTCGCGACCGGCGGCGGCTGGATCGGGATCCCGGCGGGCACTGGCGGATTCGCCCTAGCCGAGAAGAAGGCGAGCTTCGGCTTCAACGCGAAATACAAGGACGACCGCGTGATGCCTACGGGCAATCTCGAGTTCGAAGCCAAGACGAACGGGGTGAAGTTCAAGGCGAAGTCGTTCGACTGGCTCGTCATCGCGACCGGACGTGCTGAGCTCCAGGGCACCGGCACGATCGACAAGTCAACGGCGATCTGGCAGTTCCGTCTCGTCGCGGTCGACGGAACGTCCGACACCTTCGACCTTCGGATCTGGGACCCGACCGCAACGGCCGGCAATTCGTTTGACTATCCGAGGTATCACGCCGGTCCGAGCACGCTCGGAGGCGGCGAGGTCAAGATCCACTAGCCGATCTTGGTTATCGCCGCCTCGGTCCGTCTTAGCTCAGCGATCTCGTCGAGACCCATGAGCGCGACGCGGCTGCGCTCGAGGAGCGCACGTCCCTCGGTGGCGTCGCCACCGGCGATCGTGATCTGCCCGGCAATGCGGTCGAGCACCGCCAGTTTGTACGGGACAGACGCGCCGTCCGCGAGGTTTCGTGCACGGGCGACCGCCGCGGCCGCAGCGTCGAGGTTGCCGCGGGCGAGCTCGGCTGAGGCCACGAATTCGTACAGATCGGGCAAGTAGCTCGTGCTTCCGAGAGAACGCCAACCCTCTTCGGCCTCACGCAGGATCGCCAGCCCCTTCTCGGGATCACCAGCCTCGGCGACAGCGGCGCCCAGGCCGGTCATCGCCAGGACGACGCCCGCCCGATAGCCGATCGGTCGCCAGGTGGCGAGCGCCTCTTCATAGGCCGCGACGGCGCGCGCCGCATCATCATGCGTCCGGTAGACCTCTGCGATGTTGTTCTGGACGGTGCCGACGCCCCATGGGTCGCCCATGCGCTTCCGCAGCGAGAGGGACCGCTCAAGCTCGGCGATCGCCTCGTCCCAATGGCCCATTCGACGATGGACGATGGCGAGATTGCTGTGGACGTTCGCCAGTCCGGCGATGTCATCGCTCTGCTCGTACAACCGCAGGCTGCGCTCGTAATAGCGCTGCGCGTCAGTTCGGTCCCCGCTCATCATGAGCACGTTCCCGATCAGCTTCAGCCCTTCCGCCACGATGTCATCGGCGCGGACCGCTTCACCGACGCGTACGGCCGCTTCGAGCGTCTCACGCGCGTCCGCGTGCCGGCCGCGTCGCCACTGCAGTTGGCCGAGCTGAAGGTGGATGCGCGCGCTCTCCGCTCCGTCGTCGGTGGCCAGCGTGAGCGCCCGGGCGAACGATGAGGCCGCCTCGTCGTAGGTGCCCTTGAGACCCTCCGCTACCCCGATCTTCCGCAGTAAGGCACCTTGGCGCGACGATCCGAGATTCCCGCCGCGACGCGCCGCCTCTCCGAAGCTCGCCACGGCGTCGTCGTACCGGCCGATGAGGAGATGCACCTCGCCGCGTCGCTCCAGGATCGTGGCGGCATCGTGGGCCCCGACATCGTCCGTAGCCAGGCTGAGCGCGCTCTGGTACATCGCGAGTGCCTCGGTGTTCGCGAACAGGCTCTTCGCACGGTCCGCAGCGCGCATAAGCCACTCAAGCGCGCGCTGCGGATCGTCGCCACGCTCGTAGTGATAGGCGAGCAGGTCGACGAACTCATCGAGCCGGTCGGCAAACAACGCTTCGATCGCCGCGCCCACAGCGGTGTGCGTGCGCCGGCGGACCGACTGCAGCTGCACCTGATACGCGACGTCGCGGATGAGCGCCTGCCGGAAGGCGTAGGTCAGCTCCGGTGTCGTCGCGCGCGGGGTGACGAACGCCTCCGTCTCAAGGACGCCGAGCCCTTCGCTGACTGAGCCCTCGGGCAGCAGTCGGGCGAGGACCCGATACCAGAAGGTCCGGCCGATGACCGCCGCCGGACGGACGACCCGGATCGCGGCGTCGGGCAGGCGGTCGAGGCGGGCCTCGAGGACCTCTTGGACTGTCGCGGGCAGCCGCTCGACGGCGCTCGGAGCGGTCGCGATCCGGCCACCCCGCTCCACGAGGCTCCCGCTGTCTTGCAGCTCGCGGACGATCTCCTCGATGAAGAAGGGGTTCCCGCCGGTCCGACCGAGCACGCCGTCCGCGAGGGCGGCGTCCATCGGCAGATCGAGCATGCCGCTCATCAGCTCCCGAGCATCAGCGTCGTCCAGCGGGGCGACGTCGATCCGCAGCGCGGCCCACGGCGGCGTCCACCCTGGACGGCTGGTCGTGAGAAAGAGGCAGGGGAGCCCGGCGGTGTCGCCGACGAGCTCGTTGAGCACGCCGATGCTCGCCTCGTCGCTCCAGTGGAGGTCTTCGGCGGCGAGCAGGAACGGCGCGCGCAGCGCGGTCCGTTGCAGGATCGCGCGAAGAAAGCCCACCAGAAGGGACCGCTTGCGCTCCGGGTCGAGCGCTGAGCGCGCGGTGTAGCCGATGACCTCGAGGACCACGCCGATCACGATCTCGTCGGATCCGTAGGAGTAGCGACGCAGCCCTTCTTCGAGGGCCGCCCGAGCCGCAGGCTCGTCGTCGGCGGCGTGAATGCCGAACGCACCCCGAATGAAGTCGGCGATCAGCGCGTATGGCGTCGCCTGTTCGAACGAGGCGCAACGGGCCGTCATGCGATCCATCGCCGCCGGCAGCGTGTTGCGGAACTCGGCGATGAGCCGGGATTTCCCGACACCGGGCTCGCCCATGATCGCCACGACCATTCCATGCCCAGCCTGGGCTTCGGCCAGCGCCGCGCTGAGAGCCGCGAGCTCGGGCATCCGGCCGACGAACGGCGTCGCGTCAGGCTCGACGGCGATATCAAGCTCGCGTATCACGCGATACGTGGTCACAGGCTCGGCTTTGCCCTTGAGCAGCACCGGATCACGCTTCTCGAACTCGAACCGATGCATCGAGAGACGACGGGTGGTCTCGCTCACGAGCACCTGGTCCAGCGGTGCCGCGGATTCGAGGCGCTGGGCGGTGTTCACCGCATCGCCGACGACGGTGTAGGCACGTTGGACGTCGCCGGCGAGAAGGCCCGCCACGACCTCGCCGGTGTTCACGCCGATGCGCAGCGATAGCCGCACCCCGTATGTGCGGTCGAGGTCGTCGTTCAGGCGGACGATCGAGGCTTGCATCGCGATCGCCGCGTGGATCGCGCGCTCGGCGTCGTCCTCATGAGAGATCGGTGCGCCGAAGACCGCCATGACCGCATCGCCGATGTACTTGTCGATCGTGCCTTCGTAGCGCTGGATCTGCCGTGCGAGAGCTCCGAAGTACGAGCCAAGGATGTGGCGCAGCTCCTCGGGATCCAGCTTCTCGGCAAGGGGCGTGGAGCCCGAAAGGTCGGCGAAGAGGATCGTGACGACCTTGCGCTGCTCGAGGAGCGCGTCGGAGGACTCCGCGGTGACCTGGAGCGACGCGCTCGTGGGCGGATTCGCAGCGGTCGCGGCGGGCGTTGGGGCCTGGGCCGCTGCGATCGGCGTCCCGCAGCTCGGGCAGAACCGGTCCTTTGCCCGGATCGTCGACCTGCAATTCGCGCAGGTGGCCTTCGTGCGGGCTGGGCGGTCCGGCATGCGTTCAGCCTACGCGGCTACTGAGCGGGTGGCGGGAATCGAACCCGCACGCCAACTTTGGAAAAGTCGTCTGCTACCACTACAGCACACCCGCGCTCAAGACGAGTTTAGACGACGCTCCACTTGATCGGCCTGCCGTCCACAGTGCGGATCCGACCACGCAGCTCGAGGTACACGAGATGCGCGAGCGTCTCGGCGAGCGCGAACCGTTCCTCGTGCGGCGAGCGCAAAACGGGAAACAGGATCCGGCAGATCTCGTACGCGGTCCGCTGCGCGCCACTCGCTGCGTTGAGCGCTTCATCGAGGCGCGTCGCGTGGTGCGCGAGGATCGCATCGACCCGGCCGGCGCAATCGTCGAACGGCTCCCCGTGCGCTGGGAGCACGCGCTTCACGTTCAGCCTCTTCATCCGCTCGAGCGCGCTCAGGAAATCGCCGAGCGGATCGGGCCGGCCGCCTGGATAGACCCCGACGTTCGACGTGATGCGGGGCAGGACGTGATCGCCCGACAAGAGCGTTCCGCTCGACTCCTCGAACAGCACCGCGTGGTGATCGGTGTGGCCCGGTGTCCAAACGACTGTCATCGCGCGCCCGCCGAGGTCCAGGACCTCGCCGTTCGCGACGGGGTGCAGCGTGTCGAATGGATCGACGCGTTCGCCCATGGCGACCCACGCAGCTCGCATGCCTTCATCGACATCGTGCGGCATGCCGTGTCGTTCGAAGAGCTCGGCGGTCGCATTGATGAGCGCGTGCTCCGGCGACCAGACCTCCTTCGCCCGCTCGATCTCCGGCCCGTGCATGAGCAGCTTGGCGCCGGCATCAGCGAGCGTGCCGGCCATGCCGAGGTGGTCGGGGTGCAGGTGGGTGATGAACGCAGCTCGCAGATCCGTCATCGCGATGCCTGCAGCGGCGAGACCGCTCCGCAGCTCGGCCTCCGCCTCATCGGTATGCATCCCGCTGTCGACGATCGACCACCCGCTGTCGCCCTCGACGAGATACACATTCACGCTCCGCAACGCGAGGGGGAGGGGGAGCGCGATACGTCGGACGCCCGGCGCAACGTGCTGCTCGGACGTCACGGTCTTAGGATGGACGCACTCCGGCCCGTTCGTCTAGCGGCCCAGGACACTGCCCTCTCAAGGCAGAGACCACCGGTTCGAATCCGGTACGGGCTACCGGAAGCGTAGGCGCCGCTTTGGGGTGCTATCGGCGGCCGGCGGGCTCTCCATCGTGCGGCGTTCGGTTGTGCGACCGCGGGGCATCACGGCGCTCGAATTCCGTTGGGTCTAACGGCTTGCTCTTCTCAGTTTCGACTGCGCGTTTCTCGCGCTCGATCTGTTCCTCCGGCTCCGCTTCGGCGCCAATGAACTGGTTGCGCACGTCGCCAATCGCACGGATGAGCTCGTCGAGCTTCAACTGCGTCGCTTTGGCGTCGCGATTCCGGGTGTTCTGGATGAGGAACACCATTTGGTGTCGATGTGAACCAGGTTCCCGGGGACCGGCCGCTCGTAACGGCGGAACTGGCGGCGAGCCTCGCGGAACACCTTGAGATGCCCGAGCCCCAGCCGGCGGAGCACCGCGTACATCGTCGAGCGGGCGATCCCGAGGGCCCAGCCGATCGCCCGCGGGCCGAGCTGGTCCCGCCGCAGGCTCTCTCCTGGTCAACAACCTCTATGGGCAGCTAAACCAGGCCCACCAGCCGAGTGACCGTTTGGTCATTTGGTCCCGCACGACACCACTTACCATTCACTGCGGTGCACGCGACACGCGTGCGCGCGGGCGAAAAGGACGGCGGCACAGACGTGGGCAGACCACGGATATTGGGTGGGCTCCTCGGACTCGCCTTGATCATCGCGATCACCGCGACGGGCGGAGCTCCAGCAAGCGCGAGTCACACATTGGCCGTCGGCCTCGGAACGGCCGCGCCGTTCGCCATCCTGGCCGGCACCCCCAACATCACCGACGTGCCGACCTCGACCATCAGAGGCAATGTCGGGCTGAGCCCGGCCACCGGCGCCGGGATCGGACTGACCTGTGCGGAAGTGACCGGGACGATCTACTCGGTCGACGCGGCCGGACCGCTTCCCTGCAGGGTGACCGATCCCGGTCTGCTCGGTCTGGCCCAGGGCGCCCTGACCACCGCGATCGGCGACGCCGCCGGCCGCTTGGGTGGCCTTCCCGTGGCAGCGAACGAGCTCGCTGGAAAGACCCTCACGCACGGCGTGTACAAGTCCGCGGCCGCGATGACCTTCGCGAACAACGGCGTGCTCACGCTCGACGGCGGAGGGGACCCGAATGCCGTCTTCATCTTCCAGCTGGGGACCGTGCTGACCGTGGGCAACGCCACGACCGTCTCGCTGGTCAATCTGGCGCAATCCTGCAACATCTTCTGGCAGGTCGACTCCGCCACTATCGGAACGACCGCCACGTTCAGGGGAACGATTCTGGCGGCGACGGCGATCACCGTCGCGAACGGCTCCACGATCGACGGCCGCCTCCTCGCCGGAACGGCGAACGTCACGCTGATCAGCGACACAATCACGGTCCCGACCTGCGCGGTAGCGCCGGCACCCGCACCGGCGCCGATCTCAGGACCGACCCCGACCCCGACCCCGGTACCGACCGCCGGCCCGATCACTCCGGTCAGAACGCCGGCGCCGGCAGCCACGGCGACACCGAGCGCGACCCCGACGCCGCGAGTGGTGGCGGTGCTTCCATCGACCAGCACCGGTGACGGCGACGGGATCGCCGGGTGGGGGTTCGTCCTCGCCCTGGCGGCATTGGGCCTCGTGGCGCTCGTCACGGTCCGAACTCGACGGCCGGCGGCCACCCCAAGACTCTAAGAACCGCAGACCCGGTCCGCGCCGAGGGAGTCCCGAAAGGGGCTCCCTCGCTGCATGACGGGTGGGTCATGCAGCGAGCGGGTCCGATCGCACTCTTGTGGCGTGACGATCACGGCGGCATTACCGCACTCGCGAGCTTGCCGATGTCGTGGCTCTTCGTGCAGATGAGACCGATCTGCAGGTGCTCCTCGTTCACTGCAAGGCCTCGAAGGGCACAAGCCCTGGGCACCCGCCTAGAGGATCTCTACGAGCTTTGCGGGCAGGCACAGAAATCTGCGCGTTGGAAGCGGCGTGTCGAAGTCTTCTTCGCAAATCTCATCCGCGGGTCCTTCTCAAACCGAGCTCTGAGCGTGTCAATGATTTGTTCCTTCGCGACTGCGTGCATCGTGGTCACATTTACCAGTTGTGGTAACGCGACAGAAGAACGTCGAAGCTTGTCTGTTGACTCACCATCGAAATGGATCATCAACGAAGTCAAAATGGGTCTACTCGGCCGTCGTCGTTCTGACTCGCCTTAATCAACTGTTCGAGCTGGCCATAGTGCTCGAGAACCACTTCAAGGAACGCCGTGTTCTGGGTCCGCCTGGGGTGGGGGCGGTTCAAATAGTGTCTGCCCTAGTTTACCGGAAGCGTGTGAACGAACGCATCCTGATGATGCCCCTGGCCTCGCGGAAGACTTGCGTCGTCGCGCCGGACAGGCAAGAGGAGCGGATCGCTCCGCTCCTCATGCTGAAGGAATGGGATCGGATCCGTCCTTATGCGGGAGTCGGGACCTTGCTGACGTCTCCGACCGGGGCGAAGACGATCTTCTCCCTCGGTGTGACGAAGGCGTGGACGAAGCCTGCGGCTGCCAGGAGTCCCATGACCCCGGCGACTCCGTAGATCAGGTTGGCGGCCAGGCCAGCGATCTCACCCATGACGCTGA
>JBBRQB010000044.1:0-21374 GCA_038227105.1 Candidatus Limnocylindria bacterium
GTCCGCGAACCGGTAGGTGTTGTTCGGCGCCGCGTAGATGGCGTCCGCGAGGTCCTTGCCGACCTTGTTGCGGTCGACGTCGAACGCCGCGACGAACTCGACATCACGGAGGTGGTAGCCGCCGAGCTCGACGTGCATGAGGCCCGGGATCTTGTCCCCAGCCTTCGCGTTGCGGTAGTAGTGCACACCTTGCACGAGCGAGCTCGCGCAATTGCCAACACCGATGATCGCGACGCGGATCGGGCGGCGGCGCTTGGGCGGCCGGCCCACCGGGCGGGCGGCGTGGGCGCGGGTCACGGTCTTCTTGCGAGCGGTCGACGTGCGCGCGGTCTTCATGGAAGCAGCCATTGCTATCGGGTCCCTTCTTTTTTCGTGTTGTTCAGCGCACCGGCGACGTAGGCGATGCGCTGGAGCAGCGTGATGACGGAGAGCAACGCGACGCCTGCGACGGCGGCGACAAAGAGGAGATAGAGGCCGAGGACGCCCCACAGGCCGACCCCGATCAGAAGGATGGTGAGCCGCGCCTCGCGCGGCATCAGCCCGACGGTCGCCGTCGTGCCCATGGACTCGGCCTTCGCGCGCACGTAGCTGACGAGGAACGAGGCCACCAGACCGATCAGCGCCGACCAGAAGAGCACCGCATCGCCGCGGGTCGCGCCGAGTGCCGCGGCGCCGCACGCGAGGGCGGCATCGGAGACGCGGTCGAGCGTGGAGTCGAGGAACGCCCCGAAGCGGGTGCCGCCGCCGGCGGCCTTCGCGAGCTGTCCATCGAGCGTGTCCGAAAGCGTGCCCGCCAGGAGCACCAGCAGCGCGATGAACGGCCGCTCGGCGGCGAGCAGCGCCGAGCCGGCGATGGTGATGAAAACGCCGAGCACCGTCACCGTGTTCGCGGTGATCCCGATGCGGTGCAGGCCGCGCGCGAGCGGTGCGAGCCCCGTACGGGCGCCGTTCGCCACCTCGTTCGGCATGAGTCCGTGACTCACCGGGTGCGTCCCGTGATCGGCGGGTTCATCAGCGTGCGAAACCCGCGCTCGTGCAACTGGGCGAATCGCTCGCGATCGAAGGAGCAGCGGACCTCCCGGCCGACCCGGACCGTCCGCACGACGCCGGCGCGGCGCAGGCGGCGGAGATGCCAGGAGAGGAGCGGCTGCGAAAGGCGCAAGCGCAGCGCGAGCGCCGAGACCGTGTGCTCACCTTCGGTCGCGAGCAGCTGCAGGACGCGCAGGCGCGTGTCGTCGCCCAACGCGCGGTAGTACGTGCGCAGGTCGCGAGCGGAAGCGTCGGTCAGCATGTGCTCCCCATTTCGCGGTGTCACCAAGAGGATATATCAACTATGGCTTATGGATGCCCGGTGCCGGGAAATTCGCCATCGCCGCAAGGCACGCGCCGTATCGCGGCGCATACTCGACGCGTGCCACACCCACGGCGGTCCCAGCGGCCAAGCGGCATCTCGCCGTTGTTCACTGCCGAGGTCGCGGATGAGGCGGCGCAGACGAAAGGGAAGCCGCTGGCCGCGCGGGTCCGTCCACGTGACCTCGATGAGTACGTCGGCCAGCCACACCTCGTCGGTCCGGGCCGCGTCCTTCGGAAGGCCATCGACGCAGGGCAACTGCCGTCGATGATCCTCTGGGGCCCGCCGGGCACCGGAAAGACGACGCTCGCGGCGATCGCGGCTCGGCGTGCCAAGGCCCGGTTCATCGCGCTTTCCGCCGTGTCCTCGGGCGTCGCGGACCTGCGTCGCGCGATCGAAGAAGCCCGCGAGCTGGCGGTCGCCACGGGCGATCGGACCGTGGTGTTCATCGACGAGATCCATCGCTTCAACAAGGCACAGCAGGACGCGGTGCTGCCGTTCGTCGAGGAGGGCACCATCACGCTGATCGGCGCGACCACGGAGAACCCCTCGTTCGAGGTGATCTCCGCACTCCTGTCGCGGACGCGCGTGTTCGTGCTCCAGCCGCTCGGCGAGGACGACGTTCGGCTGATCGTCGAGCGCGCTATCGCTGACCCGCGCGGCCTGAACGGCACCGTGGCCGTCGAGCCCGACGCGCTCGGCTCGCTCGTGGTCGTCGCGAACGGCGATGCACGCGTGGCGCTCAACACGCTCGAGCTCGCCTCCGACGCGCAGACGCCTGACGCGAGCGGGATCCGCCACGTGGACCTCGCCGCAGTGAAAGACGCGCTCCAACGCCGCTCGCTGGTCTACGACCGTGCAGGCGACTCGCACTACGACACGATCTCCGCGTTCATCAAGAGCCTTCGGGGCTCGGACCCGGACGGCGCGCTGTATTGGCTCGTCCGGATGATCGACGCCGGCGAGGACCCGATGTTCATCGCGCGTCGCCTCGTCATCCTCGCGGGCGAGGACGTCGGGCTCGCTGACCCCCAGGCGCTCGTCCTTGCCGCGGCGGCGCAGCAGGCGGTGCACCTCATCGGGATGCCCGAGGGCTACTTCCCGCTCGCCGAGACCACCGTGTACCTCGCGCTCGCGCCGAAGTCGGATTCGATCAAGCGCGCGTACCGCGTGCTCAACGCGGATGTCGAGGGCACGCGCGCGGATCCCGTGCCGGTGCATTTGCGGAACGCGGTGACCGGGCTGATGAAGGGACTGGGCTACGGCAAGGACTACCGCAACGCGCACGCACAGCCCGCGCACTTCGATCCGGAGGAGACGTTCCTCCCGGAGTCGCTGAAGGGCCGCCGGTATTACGAGCCGACGGATCTCGGCGCGGAAGCCGCGCTCAAGCAGCGCCTCGAGGAGCTGCGCCGGAGCGTGGGTGAGGCCGAGCGCCGCAAGGGGCCGAGCGGCGACGCGTGATCGCTACGCGGCAGCTCGTGCCGCGGAGCGCTTGCGTGCCCGCTCCGCGATGTACGAGAGCAGCAGCCCGAGCTCGAACAGCAGGTACATCGGGACCGCGACCAGCGTTTGATTGAACGGGTCGGGCGTCGGCGTGATGATCGCGCCGAGGACGAACACCAGCAGCACGACGTAGCGCCGCTGCTTCCCGAGCCATGACCGTTTCACGAGGCCGACCGTGGTGACGCCGAAGATGATCACCGGCATCTCGAACACAAGGCCCACGCCGAGGATGAACGTCGTGACGAACGAGATGTATTCGCTTGCGCGCGGCGCCGCCTCGAACACGTCACTCGCGAAGGTGAACAGGAAGTTGATGGCGCTCGGCAGCAGGAGGAAATAGCAGAACGCCATGCCACCGACGAACAGCAGGAGCACGAAGGGTCCGAGCAGAACGATGAAACGGCGCTCGTTGGGCCGCAGCGCCGGGTCGATGTACGCGTAGATCTCGTAGAGGATGATCGGCATCGCGAGCGCGATGCCCGTGAAGAGCGCCACGCGCATGTAGGTGGTGAAGCCCTCGGTCGGGCTGATGATCTGGAGCGGCTTGTTGAGGTGCGCCGGCGCCTCGAGCAGCAGGATGATGTCCTTCGCGAAGACGAACGCGATACCCGTCGTCACGAGGATCGCGAAACACGAGACCATCAGCCGATTCCGCAGCTCGCCGAGGTGCTGCATCAGCGAGAGCTCTTTGTCGCGCGCCGTGCGGTCGTCGCTCACCACGCAAGGTTAGAATCAACGTGGGAGCAGGGCATTTGGCCGCGCCTCCTCGCCCCCGTAGCTCAGTGGATAGAGCGCAGGCCTCCGAAGCCTGAAGCCGCGGTTCGAGTCCGCGCGGGGGTACCCGTCATGGCCGGCGAGCTAGTGGGCGGCGTGGTCCTCGAGGTCGAGCACCGGCCGGAGCCGGCTGAGGTGCAGCCAGTACTTGCCGAAGCGATTCTTCACAAGCCATTCCTCGCCGGTGGACGACGCCCGTACGAGCGTGCCCTCCCGCCACTCACCGGAATCGGCGGCGAGATAGCGCACCGTGGCGCCGCGACGGAGCTCGAGCGGCTGGCCGATCACTTCGACACGAGGATAGCTTCGTCCAAGCGCCGCACGTACTCGCCGAACAGCGGCTCGACGAAGGCGTAGCGGCCCCGGGCGAGATGCGTCACGAGACCCCGCGCCTGGAGCGCGGCGAGCGCGCGCAGGACCTCGGCGCGCGGGACGGCGCCCGCGCCATCGGCCGCGTACAGCACGGCGCCGTGCGCGATTCGCTTCGCGACCTGCTGCAGGTACTTGCCTTTGCCGAGATCCGCCCAGTGCAGCGCGAACGGCCGCTCGAGCTCGCGCAGCGACTGCTCGAGCGCGACCGCGACGGCCTCGGCGGTCACGACGCGCAGACCTGCGTCCCGCATGAGGTAGTACAGCGCGGCGCACACCTGCATCGTGTCCTGCGGGTGACCCCCGGTCGCATCGAGCAGCGCATCGACCTCGCCGTCAGCGATGACCAGCTTCCGCTCGCTGAGCTTCTCCTGGATGTACGACAGCCAGTCGTCCGGCGCGATGCCGAACCGGTGTCCCGCCGCGTCGGCGAGATCGAGCGGTGTGGCGAAGCGGTAGAACGCACGGCCTTTCTCGCTGAACAGCTCCTCGAGGATGCCCTCCTCCGAACCGAGGAAGGCGTACGAGACCGCGCGCTGCGCCTGCAGCCGCGCGCGCATGACGTCGAACACCTTCGGACCAAGCTGTCCCGCCGCTTGGAGCTCGTCGAACGCAACGACGACGCGCTTGCCGGTCTTTGCCGCGAGCGCGCGCGGCAGGTCGAGCGCACCCTCGAAGAACCGCTGTGCGTTCTTCTCTCGCGCGAGCTCCAACGCCAGCTCGACGTGCTCGTACCGGATCTTCACCGTGGGCCGCATGCCGGCCGCGATGTTCTTCGCCTGCTCGAAGCTGCGCTCGATACCGGACACGTTCTCGAGGACGGCGTCGGCGAGGCGTTCGCCAAGCCCGCGGATGTCCGTGGCGCCCATGCAGTCGACGTAGGCCGTGTGCAGGCCCTTGCGCCGGAGGCGGCGGAGCACCTCGAGCATGACCGACGTCTTGCCGATCCGCCGCGGACCCGCGATCAGGATGTGGCTGCCGTCCGCGAGCCGTGCCGTCGCGCGCCGGATGTAGGACTCCCGACCGACGATGTCCCCGGCGGGCACGGGGCCACCGAGCGGGAAGTACGCCGCGGGCAGGGGAGCCTTCGTGAATGGCCGGGGCATCGCGGCCGAGCATACATCGCACGTATACAGACCATGCACGGCGCGTATACAAGTGATACGCTGCAGCGAGTGGGACGCTCACCGGAAGCGCAGGCGGAGCTCGACCGCGCCGTTGCGGCGATCGATCGCGAGCTCGCCGCGGACCTCGAGCTCACGAGCATGTTCGACCAGACCAAGCAGGCGTTCGTCCTCGAGATGGCGCAGTGGAGCAGACATGCACCCACGATCCAGCGCGACGCGCCCGGGATCTACCCGGTGCTCGCGGACCTCTACACGCGCGTTCCGGACGCCGAATCGGCGATGGAGCGGCGCGGTCCGGCGAACACGCTCAAGGATGCCGACCGTGACATCGTCCAGCGCTGGGAGGGCGACGCGCGCGAGGCGCAGCGGCTTCTCCGTGGCGATCTGTCCGTGAAGCCCGCGCTGGCCGCCGCGGGCCAGGGATTCTTCGGACGTCTCATCGCTCGCCTGCTCGGACGCTCAGTACACACCTAGGACAGCCTCGGCACGGTCCGTGCATCGCACGGCGGGCGTGAGCCAACGGAACGGTAACGGCCCGTCGCGCGCCCACGCCTATCGGGCCTACCGCATGCCCCACCGGCGCGGCCGTCTGTCGCGGCGCCCGTCGGCGGCCGGAAAGCTCGGCACTACCGCGGGGATCCTGACCGCCATCCTGATCACCTTCGGCATCTTCGCCGGCACCGCCGCGGCCGCTCTCTTCGGCTACTTCGCCGCGGATCTGCCGGCGGCGCATGACCTCGCGACCGTCCAGGTGCCGCTGTCGACGTATATCTACGACCGGACCGGCGAGCACCTGCTCTACACGCTTGAGGACGAGCGCCGCGAGCTCGTGAAGCTCGACGAGGTGCCGCTGCTCATGCAGCAGGCGACCATCGCCATCGAGGACCACAGCTTCTGGACGAACCCCGGCATCGACGTCGGCGGCATCGTCCGCGCATTGCAGGTGAACGTCGCCCGCGGTGGCGTCGCACAGGGTGGCTCGACCATCACCCAGCAGCTGATCAAGACGCGCCTGCTCGGTGACGAGCCAACGATCACGCGCAAGATCAAGGAGGCGATCCTCGCCGTTGAGGCGACGCGGACCTTCAGCAAGCAGCAGATCCTCGAGATGTATCTCTCGCAGATCTTCTACGGGAACCAGTCCTATGGCCTAAAGGTCGCCGCCAAGACCTACTTCGGTGCCGCAGACCTCAATGCGCTCACGCTGGGGCAGATGGCGCTTCTGGCCGGGTTGCCGCAGGCCCCGTCCGAGTACGACCCGGTCCAGAACCCCGTCGCCGCCATCGCGCGCCGCTCGCTCGTTCTCCAGTCGATGGTCGACGAGGGGTACATCACGGACGCGCAGGCCGCGCAGGCCAATGCTGAGGCGGTCAAGGTGACGCCGGCGAAGACCTCGCTGTACGCGCCGCACTTCACGTTCCGGGCGCGCGAGCAGCTCATCAACTTGCTCGGCGAGAAGGCCGCGTATCGCGGCGGCTACCGCGTGTACACGACCCTCGACTTCAACATGCAGCAGCTCGCCGAGAAAGAGGTGAAGGACCACGTCGACTCGCTGAAGTTCGCGAACGTGAACAACGCGGCGCTCGTGACGATGGATCCGACCACGGGCGAGGTCCTGGCGTACGTCGGGAGCAAGGACTACTACGACCACTCAGCGAAGGTCCAGGGCGACTACGACGCCGCGGGCATCGCGCTCCGGCAGCCTGGCTCGACCTTCAAGATGTTCACTTACCTCACCGGCCTGTTGAAGGGCGGCATGACCGCCTCGACCGTGCTCAACGACATCGAGTTCAACTCGCCCGATGGCAGTGGCAAGAGCTACGCCCCGAAGGACGCTACGAAGGAGCAGCACGGGCCGACCACGATCCGGCAGTCGCTGCGCGAGTCGCTCAACCTCCCCGCGCTCAACGTGACCCGCATGGTCGGCGTAGACGCGATCATCGACACAGTCCATCAGCTCGGCATCACCCGTGAGTTCGACCGGTCGCGTCTCGGCCTCTCCTTCGGCATCGGCGCCGCCGAGATGCGTCTGGTGGACATGGCGAGCGCATATCAGGTCATCGCCAACTACGGCCGGCGCATCGAGCCCACCTTCATCATGAAGATCGTCGACAGCAACGGGAAGATCGTGAATGATTTCACGAAGGTCGAGAGCAAGCAGGTGCTCGACGAGCGCTACGCCTGGATCATGACCAACATCCTCAAGGACAACACCGACCCGGTACACGGCTCGTTCGTGTTCGGTCCATTCACCAGCATCGGCCGGCCGGCCGCGCTGAAGACCGGGACCACCGACAATCTCCAGGACGTTCTTGCGATCGGCTACACGCCGACGCGCTTGACGGCCATCTGGATGGGCAACTCCGACAACAGCGAAATGTTCGGCATCAGCTCGGCGCTCGGTCCCGGCATTCTGTGGCGCGACTACATGAAGACCGTCACCGGCGGCCTTCCGCCGGACGACTTCAAGCGTCCCGCGGGCATCGTCGACAAGGTGGTCTGCATCAACCCGGCGCTCACCGGCGGCAACGGCTCAGGGCTGCTCCCGGGTCCGAACTGCCCGTCCAACTTCCGCTGGACCGAGCAGTACGTGCAGGGCACCGAGCCGACGAGCAACGACGCCGGCGTGTACCTGCCCGGCGGCTGCTACAAGATCGCGGTCCCGTTCGCCGACTGGGCGGGCGACATCGCGAAGTGGGCCGGCGCCGCGAACGGCGGCGCGTACAACTACGGCCGCTTCAACTGGAACATCTGCGGCTACGGCTCGACGAAGCCAAGCGGCTCGCCGAGCGGCAGCCCAGGGGGCGCTTCGCCCATACCGCCACAGCCCGGCCAGAGCGTTCCGCCGCAGCCGACGCCAGTGCCGCAGACGGCGCCGCCGCTGATCACGCCGCCGCCGAAGAAGACCTAGACCGAACGTAGACTCGGCTTGGTGACCAGTGGGGTGGAGCGCTCGTTCTACGTGCCCGTCGACGGCGAGCTCCAAGAGCTGCAGCGGCGTCTGCTCCAGGTCGGCAACGGCGGTCACCCGACGTTCGCGGCCGCGGTGCAGCACCTCTTTGGCTCGCCGGGAAAGCTGCTCCGTCCGACGCTCGTCTTTCTGTCGGCGCGATTCGGTCCATCCACCGACCGCGAGGTCGTGCTCAACCTCGCGCAGTCGCTCGAGCTCGTCCACACCGCATCGCTCGTGCACGACGACATCGTCGATGAGGCCGAGCTCCGCCGGAACGTCGCGACGGTCAACGCGACGTGGGACGACGACGTGGCGATCATCGTCGGCGACTACCTTTTCGCGAAGGCCTACGCGCTCGCGGCCGTCCTGCCGAAGCCGGAGGTGATCGCGATCGTCGCGCAGACGGTCTTCGCGCTCTGCGATGGCGAGCTCAACGAAGTGACCGCGACCCGCGCGCTGCCCACGGAGGCGGCGTACTTCGAGCGGATCGAGCTCAAGACCGCATCGCTCTACGCGGCCTGCTGCCAGGGCGCGGCGTTGCTCGCCGACGCGGAGCCCGAGCACGTCGCCGCGCTCGGCGCGTACGGCACGAGCCTCGGCCTCGCGTTCCAGATCACCGACGATGTGCTCGATGTCGCCGGCGACGAGACCGACTTCGGGAAGATCGTTGGCCGCGACCTCGCCGAGGGCATGCCGACCTTGCCGATGATCTATGCCGTCGACGAGCTGGATGATCCCAAGATCGCGGCGCGCATCGTCGCGCCCGGCAAGTCACCCGGTGAGGTGCGCGAGCTGCTGCGCATCATCCGCGCGTCCGGCGGCGTCGAGCGCGCGCGGGAGAAGGCGCTGTCGTTCCACGATGACGCGCTCGCGGCGCTGGATGTCCTTCCGGAGCAGCCGGAGCGCGATGCGCTCCGTGAGGTCGCCGACTTCGTGGTGAGCCGGGTCCGCTAGCTCGGATTCTCTCCGGCCCGTCCGCCACGGCGGCGGCCGCCGCGCCGGCGACGGCGGCGCGGAACACCGGCGCCACCCGGTTCCGGGATCGGTGTGGGGCGTTCCGGCCGCGGGATCTCGTCCGACCCGTACGAGCCGACGCCCTTGATGTGCGCGGGCACCGGGTCGAACGTCACGCCGAGATCTTCGGCCGTCAGCGTCTTGCGGGTGCCGTCGTACATGCCGACAACGATCTCTTCCTTGGTCATCGATACACCTTGGGTCTGCGCGCAGCCGCCGGTCCCGCACTGCCCACTCACGCATGACGGGATGTGGAAGGTCTCACCAAGCTTCGGGAGCTTGCCCTTCACCTCCTGATATGTCTCGAGCTCGTAGATGAGGCAGCACTTGAGCCGGCCGCACACGCCCGTGAGCTTGCTCTGGTTGAGCGGCAGGTCCTGCTCCTTGGCCATGCGGATCGAGATGTTGGAGAACTTGTCGAGCCACGACGAGCAGCACAGCTCGAGTCCGCACGTGCCGACGCCGGTCAGGACCTTCGTTTCATCGCGCGCGCCGAGGCGGCGCAGCTCGACGCGGGTCCCGAAGTGCGCCGCGAGCTCGGCGCTGTACGCGGCGAGGTCGAGCGCCGTGGCCTCGGTCGAATAGAAGACGACGACGTTGCCACCATCGAACTGCCAGTCGGTCCCGAGGACCTTGATGCCGAGGCCGAGACGGTGGGCGATCTCCTTCGCGGCCTGTGCGGAGTCGGCCTCGCGTCGCTTGTGCTTCGCGAGCTCGAACTTGTCACTCGCCGTCGCCTTGCGCACGACGCGCCCGAGCGGCGGATCCACCTGCACGAGCGGCGAGTCGGTCGGCAGGATCTGCAGGCGCGCCGCGTCCTGGCCGAGCTCGGTCTCGACGATCACCCATTCGTTGACGGCGACGTCGTCGGTCAGTGGCCCCGGCTCGAAGAAGTACATCCGGCCTGCGGTCTGGAAGCGCGCGCCGATCACGGTCCTGCTCATGCCGCCGCCCTCTCCACGTAGGGAAGCTTGAGCGCGAACAGCTCGAGCATCGCCCGCGCGTTCGCGTTCCAGGCGAGGTCCCGACGTAGCTTCTCGATGAGGAGCGCGGCGTCGACCAGTTCGCGGCCCTTCGAGCCTGCGCCGATCCGCGCCGTCTGCGCCGCGCGATCCGGGCGCAGCGGATCGACGCCGACGCCGTTCGCGGAGACCGCCGCGTCGCGGAGCAGCTCGGACCAGTTGTCGAAGCGCACGTCGATCGAAGCCGCGCGCTTCCGTGGATCGCTCTCATCCGCGAGGTCCGCGGCCCACTTGAAGCGGTCGGTGAGACCGCTCGACACGAGCGTGAGCAGTTCCTGTTCGAGCGCGGTGCGGCTCGTGCGTTCGCCACCCTCGTCCGACGCGAGTCGGAACGCGAGGCCTGGTCGGCCGCCGGCCGACGCCGCAATTCGCTCGGCGTCCTTGATCTTGCGTGCAGTGAGGCCCTCCGCGATCTCCGCGGTCCGGACGTAGCGGAAGGTGAGCGGCTGGAGGCGCGACAGGATCGTCTCGCTCAGCACGGTCGCAGCCGGCGTGATCAGGAGCAATACCGCGTGCTTCGGCGGCTCCTCGAGCGTCTTGAGGAGGGCGTCCTGCCCGAACAGGTTGAGCTCACCTGCGTCGTCGATGATGACGAGGCGCGTGCGGCCCTCGAGCGGGCGCAACGCGAGGTCCTGCTGCATCTCGGTGATCTGCTCGATCGCGATGTCCTTCTTGTCCGCGGCGCGCTCGATGAGCTGTACGTCCGGGTGGACCCCACGCTCGATCTTGATGCAGGAGCGGCAGATGCCGCACCCGCCCGCGGGCTGCTTGGGGTCGAGGCAGTTGAGCGCCTGCGCGATGCGCAGGGCGACGGTCCGCTTGCCGATGGAGCGCGGCCCGAACAGTCCGTAGGCGTGCGCGGTCTCCCCGCGAGCGGCGCGCGCGCTCAGCTTCGCGAGCATTGGGACTTGACCGATGACTCCCCGCATCGCGTTCATGCTAGCCGCGTGCGGCTTCGTAGGCCGCTTCGGTCAGCGCCGCGATGACCGGCCAGGTGAAGCGTTCGCTGACTCGCGCCCGGCCGGAGGCGCCCATCGCGTTCGCGCGAGCGGGGTCCGCGAGCAAGGTGAGGATCGCGTCGGCGACCGCGCGCGGCTCGTTGGCCGCATGGAGGCCATCGATCCCATCGCGCACGACTTCGCGCAGTGGCGGGATGTCCCCTGCGATCACCGGCCGGCCCGCGGACCATGCCTCGAGGAACGTGTGCCCGAAGGTCTCGTGATCCGACGGCATCGCGAGCATCGTCGCGCACGCATAGGCCTCGGCCTTGCGGGCCTCGCTGACGACGCCGGGCTCGGCCCACCGCGCGTCAGCGAGCGGCGCCGGTCCGAGGAATCGCCGCTGGCCGATCGCGATGAAGCGCGCCTCCGGACGCTCGCGCCACACCAGTCGCGCGGCACCTCGCAACGCGTCGTACCCCTTGTAGCGCTCCTTCCTCCCGACGAAGAGGATCGTCGCCGGGTCGGGGGCGCGGTCCGGGATGGGCGTGAAGAGGATCGCGCCGACGCCGGTGACCACGGCGCGGCGCGCGCCGTGCGTGCGGTACCAACCCGCCTCCCATTCGGTGAGCGCGATGACCGCGTCGTCGCGCGCGTAACGCGCCACATCGGCCGCGCCGTCGCCGGAGAACGCCTGGCCGGGATGGACCAGCGGCGTCTCGACGAACGCCGCGCCCGTTGCGCGTGCCGCGGCCTCGTACGGCCCGGCCCATTCGCGGGCGAGGCAGTGCACGACGTCCGCGCCGACGATCGCGCCGCGAAGGCGGTCCGCCCCGATGAGTGAGACCGGCAGCACGCCCTCGATGAGCGCGCCCGGTGACGCGATGAAACGAAACACGAGGCCACCCTCTTCGAGGGTCACATCGCCGGGCGGCGCGTCGTACACGCGCGGCGGGATCCCCGGCCGTCGGTGGGCGGGCCGCAGGCCGACGAGCGACACGTCGTGGCCGCGATCGCGGAGCGCCCCCGCGAGCGCTCGGGCCTGCGCCTCGGAGCCGCCGACGGTGGAGAGGAGCTTCTTCGCGATCACGACGCGCATGAGCCGAGCCTAAGCGGCGGTCGTGACCTTCTCGGTGTTGATGGCGATCGCGTAGGCCGCTTCGACGCGGCCGATCACCGCGTCCCAGCTCCAGCGCTCTTCGACCTTGCGTCGGCCGAGCGCACCCATCGCCGTCGCGGCGACCGGATCGTCGAGCAGGCGCAGGATCGCGTGCGCGACCTCGGCCGGCCGCTGTCGGACGACGAAGCCGTCGCGCCCGTCGTCGATCACGTCGCGCAGCGCGGGAATGTCACCGCCGATGACCGGCTTGCCGTGGAGCCACGCCTCGAGGTAGCCGAGACCGAAGGTCTCGTGCCGCGAGGGCATCGCGAACAGCGAGCACGCCTCCAGCGCCGCGTCCTTATCCACCGCCGATGCGTTCTCGAGATGGATGATCCGTTCGTCGGCGTAGCGTTGGAAGTCGTCGAAGAACGTCGAGTAGAAGCCGGGAAGTCCGATGAACACGAAACGCGTGTCGGGGTGGGTGCGCCATACGGTCTCGGTCGCGTCGAGCAGCTGGATGTATCCCTTGTAGCGTTCCTTGCGGCCGACATAGAGGACGAGCGGCGCGCCCGCCGGGATGCGGTGCTGCGCACGGAAGCCGTCGGCGTCGCCACCGGCCGTCGCGTTCGGACCCATGCCGGTCGTCACGACGCGATCAACGTCGACGCCGTGCGATCCGTACCAGCCGCGCTCCCAGTCGGTCATCGTCGTGATCGAGCTCGCGCGCCGGTAGCGACCGAAGTCCGCAGCGGCATCACCGCCGTGGAACTGGCCGGGGTGGGCGAGCGGCGTGAGCACGAGCGGGATCCCGATCTCCTCGGCGACGTCGATGCTCGAGTCGAGGTACTCGCGACCGACGTTGTGGATCAGGTCGCGATCCTCGGCGTACCGCTCAAGGAGATCCCCGCGCATGAGATCGACGAGCGTCGTCGCGTCCGCGGCCATCCCCAAGATGCCGCCGCGCGGCTTCACCTGCACGACCTCGACGCCCCGGTCCCTGAAGATGCGGTGGTCGTCGTGCACGACCGGTCCGAAAGCGGCGCCGCGATACGCGGCCTCCTCCTTCTCGGTCGGCCATGCGCACACAACGCGAACATCGTGGCCACGCGACGCGAGCCGGGTCGCGAATTGATAGGCGAGGCTCTCCGATCCGCCGACGGGCGAGAAGCCGCGCTTGGTGAACAGCAGGCGCATCGGTCGATCCTCTCGCATGTGTGGTGCCAGCTTGGCGGTTAGGACGCGGCCGCGGAGTCTTCGACGCCGAGGAACTTGAACCACTGCCGCTCGCCGGCCCGGATGTAGCTGGAGAAGAGGTAGCTCGGGGTCGACGGCGGCCGGAATGGCGGGCGAGCGAGCAGCATGTGCGACTCCTGGAGCGTGCGGCCACCCTTCTTGTGGTTGCAGCCCTTGCAGGCCGCGACGACGTTCTCCCAGGTGTGCTGACCACCGCGATGGCGCGGGTTCACGTGGTCGAGGGTGAGGTCGTGGCCGCGCTTGCCGCAGTACTGGCAGGTGTGGTCGTCGCGGACGAGCACTTCCTTACGGGTCATCTTCAGAACGGGCCGTGGGCGCTTGATGTGATAGGCGAGGCGGATCACCGAGGGGGTCACGATCGATCTTCGCTCGCTCGTGACGATGTGCCCGTTCTGCTCGATGACAACGGCCTTCTGCTTATCCAGGAGAACCACCGCGCGGCGCACGTTGCACACGTTCAACGGCTGGTAGTCCAGGTTGAGCACGAGGACGTTCGCGTCGACCACGCCCATGTTCCGATTTTAGGGGTCGCAGCGTACGATTGGGTCTCCGATGGCACAGAACGGGAACGGCCACCTCAAGGACACGTCGGGCACCGCCAAGGCGACCTGGACGGTCAAATCCGGCCTTGCCCAGATGCTCAAGGGCGGCGTGATCATGGACGTCGTCACCGTCGAGCACGCGAAGATCGCCGAAGAGTCAGGTGCCGTCGCGGTCATGGCCCTCGAGCGGGTCCCCTCCGACATCCGCAAGGAAGGTGGGGTCGCGCGCATGAGCGACCCGCAGCTCATCTCCGAGATCATGGAGTCGGTCACCATTCCGGTGATGGCGAAGGCGCGGATCGGTCACTTCGTCGAGGCGCAGGTCCTTCAGGCCATCGGCGTCGACTATGTCGATGAGAGCGAGGTCCTCACCCCGGCCGACGAGCAGTTCCACATCGACAAGAAGAAGTTCGACGTCCCGTTCGTGTGCGGCGCGCGCGATCTCGGCGAGGCGCTCCGGCGCATCAACGAGGGTGCGGCGATGATCCGCAGCAAGGGCGAGGCGGGCACCGGCAACATCGTCGAGGCGGTCCGTCACATCCGTCAGATCCTCGGCGGCATCGAGGCGCTCGCGGGGCTCGACGAGTCGCAGCTGCGCGAGAAGGCCGGCGAATACCGTGTCCCGATCGACCTCGTCCGCGACGTGGCGAAGGCGAAGAAGCTTCCGGTGGTCCTGTTCTGCGCCGGTGGCATCGCGACACCCGCGGACGCCGCGCTGATGATGCAGCTCGGCGCCGAGGGCAACTTCGTGGGCAGCGGCATCTTCAAGGCATCCGACGACCCAAAGGACCAGCTCAAGCGGGCGAAAGCCATCGTCGAGGCCACGACGCATCCGATGGATCCGAAGCTCATCGCAGATGTCTCTCGCGGTCTCGGGCAGGCGATGCGCGGCATCGCGCTCGAGGCGATCCCAGCGGGCGAACGTCTTGCCGTCCGCGGTTGGTGATCGCCTAGCTCGCGCCGGCGTCCTCGGCCTCCAGGGAGACTTCCGCGAGCATCTCGACACCTTCGAGCGTCTCGGAACCGCAGCCGTCGACGTGCGACGTCCCGAACAGCTCGATGCGATCGACGCGCTCGTGATCCCCGGCGGTGAGAGCACCACGATCGGCAAGCTCGCGGAGCATTACGGCTTCATCCCGAAGCTGCGCTCGCGCGTCGCGGAGGGCATGGCGGTGTGGGGCACATGCGCGGGCGCGATCTTCATCGCGAAGGACGTGCCGGGGCACCCGCATCCGCTCGCCGGACTCATGGATATCCGCGTGCGGCGCAACGCCTTCGGGCGGCAGCTCGATTCGTTCGAAGCCGATCTCGACGTGCCGGCCTTCGGCGGCGCCCCATTCCATGCGGTGTTCATCCGCGCTCCGCTCATCGAGTCGGTCGGCAGCGGCGTCGAGGTCCTCGCGACGCTTGAGAATGCGGGGGCAGGGGCCCCCGGGAGCGAAGCGACCATCGTGGCCGCGAAGCAGGACCGGCTCCTGGCGACGTCCTTCCATCCGGAGCTCACGCACGACGGGCGCTTCCACGAGTACTTCCTGAAGCTCGGTCGCAGCTAGCGTGCCGGTCCGGCCCGCGATGCCGACCGACGTGCCTCGGATCACGCGCTTCCTCACCTCGGCGAGCCGCACCCCGGACGCGGTCGTCGCGTCGGTCTTGCCGCAGCCGCTCGTCGCGAGCGCGCTCGCCGGCTGGCGGGCGCTGCTGCCGGGCACGTTCGGGATGCGCAACCGCCTGCGGCTCTACATCGAGGAGTACCGCGGCCGCCTGTGCGCGGTCGCGCTGATCTACAGCGGGCGGCGGCCCGAGTGGGTCATCCTCGCGCTCGCGGCCGTCCCCGATCCGGGCGGCGCGGAGGGCTCATTCAAGCTCCTCGAGCACCTGTCGGCCTCGGCCGCGCACCACGGGCAGCTGCGCCTGTTCGGCGCGGTCAGCGATGCGATCGACGGCTCGTCGCGCGGCGGCACGGCCCGGGCGCGCGAGACGTTCTTCCAGGCGGGCTTCTACTCATACACGCGTGAGACCTGGTACGCGGCGCCCCGAGCGCCTCTCCGCGCGCCGAGCCGCGATCTCGATGGCCGCTACGCACTGCGGCGCGACGCACACGACCTCTTCCGGTTCTACGCCGCCACGACGCCGCACGCCGTGCAGCGCGCCGAGCAGCTGACCGTGGAGGATTTCGACATCGGCCGCCGCGCCGGCGCCTTCGACCCGCCATTCCTCATCAGTGGCAACCCGCTCGCGATGCGCAGATCGAGCGCGATGCTCGTCGGCACGGAGCCTCGGCTCCGGGCCTTCGGCGTCAGCTTCCGTGGCGTCGACGGCCACCCGCACGTGGTCAAGGTCCGGTCGATCGACGGCGACGCCGATCTCGCGCGGGAGGTCGTGCGCGCGACGACCCTCGAGCTTCCTGGCGGCCAACCCGTTACGTCACCGGTGCGCTCGTACGAGGAGCACGTCGCACGCGCCCTCACGACAGAAGGGTTCCGCGAGGTCGCGACGGCCATGCTCTTCGTCAAGGAGCTGGCCGTCCGTATCGAGGAGCCCGCGCTGGCGCCGGCGGTGGTGCGCTGAGCCCCCGACCTGTCCGGCCGGGCGTATGACGGAGGAACACACGGGTCTGCTCTCGATTTGCTGCCGTCCGAGTAGTACCGTGGAATGACGACCGATAGAGACGACCTCGACGCGATCCTCGATTCCCTTCCGCCCGACCTATGTCAGCGCGTCCGCGCGCTCGACCTCAATGGCATCCTCGAGATCGTCATGGACCTCGGCCGGATCCCGGAAGCTCGATTCGCCGGCCGCGAGGAGGCGCTCTCACTTCGCGAGGTGACCGCCGAGGATCTCGCCTACGTCATCTCGCGCATCGGGCAGTTCGGCGGCGACAACCGCGCCGGTATCGAGCGCACCCTCCACCGCATCAGCGCGCTCCGCAATCGCGCCGGAAAGGTCGTCGGCCTCACGCTCCGTGTGGGCCGGGCGATGTACGGGACGATGGAGATCATCCGCGACGTCGTCGAGGCGGGGAAGAGCATCCTGCTCCTCGGCAAGCCCGGCGTCGGTAAGACGACGCTGCTGCGCGAGGTCGCCCGCGTGCTCGCCGACGACCTGAAGAAGCGCGTCGTCGTGGTGGACACCTCGAACGAGATCGCCGGCGACGGTGACATCCCGCACCCCGGCATCGGCCGCGCGCGGCGGATGCAGGTGGCGACGCCGGCCCTGCAACATGCGGTGATGATCGAGGCCGTCGAGAACCACATGCCCGAGGTCATCGTCATCGACGAGATCGGCACCGAGCAGGAGGCGCAGGCCGCGCGCACGATCGCCGAGCGGGGCGTGCAGCTCGTAGCGACCGCCCACGGCAATGCGCTCGAGAACCTCATGCTGAACCCGACGCTCTCCGACCTCATCGGCGGCATCCAGACCGTGACCCTCGGTGACGAGGAGGCCCGGCGCCGCGGCACGCAGAAGTCGGTGCTCGAGCGCAAGGCGCCACCGACGTTCCAGGTGCTCGTCGAGATCCAGGCGTACCAGAAGGTCGCGATCTATCTGGACGTCGCGCACACCGTCGACTCGATCCTGCTCGGCAATCCTGTGTCGCCGGAGCTGCGTGAGCGCGACGGCACCGGCGACGTGAAGGCCTCGAGCGGCAAGGCGACGCGCGACGCGGCAGTGGCCGTTGAGCGCCGGAGCACGCCCCGGACCCCGCCGCCCGGCGCCAACGTCAGAGAGATCGTGAAGGTGTACCCGTTCGGCATCTCGTTGTCTCGCCTCGAGGACGCCGCACGCGGGCTGAATCTGCCGGTCGCGATCGTCCGTGAGCCCGAGGACGCCGACGTCGTCATCACGCTCAAGAACTACTACCGGCGCAAGACCCCGCGGCTCCGCAACGCGGAGTCGAGCGGTGTCCCGATCTACGTGGCGCGAAGCAACTCGTCGTCGCAGATCGCGGGCGCGCTCACCAGCGTCTTCGAGCTGCGGCGCGGCCCCGAAGAGGGTGCGCTCGACGAGGCGCGTCAGGCGATCGAGGCTGTCAACGACGGATCACGCGACGAGGTCGAGCTTGAGCCGCAGAACGCGTACGTCCGCAAGATGCAGCACGAGCTCATCGAGCGTTCGAATCTCTCGTCGCGTAGCGCCGGCCACGAGCCGTACCGGCGCGTCCAGATCTATAAGTGAGCGGCCTCTTCTTCTCGTTCGAGGGCGGGGAGGCATCGGGCAAGTCAGTCCAGGCGAAACGGCTCGGCGATCGGCTCATCGCCGATGGCCATCGTGTCGTCTCGGTACGCGAGCCCGGCAGCACTCCGGTCGGCGAGCGTGTGCGCGACATCGTGCTGCACGCACAGGAGATCCCACTCGGCGCAAATGCGCAGGCGCTCCTCTACAGCACGGCTCGAGCGCAGCTCGTGCGGGACGTCATCAGGCCCGCGCTTGCCGAGGGCACGATCGTGATCGTCGATCGTTTCTACGATTCGACGCTCGCGTATCAGGGCTACGGCCACGGTGCCGATCTCGCGCAGCTGCGTGCGGTGACGGACTTCGCCGTGGGCGACACGCGGCCCACGCGCACCTTCCTGCTGGATCTTCCGCTCGACGCGGCCGAGACGCGCTCCACGAGCCGGAAACCGGGCCGGGCATGGGACCGCTTCGAGTCGGAAGCACGCGTGTTCCACGAGCGGGTCCGCGAGGGTTACCTGCGGCTCGCCGCAGCCGAGCCGCAGCGGTTCGCCGTCATCAAGGCCGACCGCGACGTCGACGCCGTCGCCGCGGACATCTGGCGCGAGGTCGAACCGCTCGTGCCCGCCGGTACACTCACGCCGCCATGAAGCTGGTCATCGCGATCGTGCATTCCGAGGACGCCGGCGCGCTCGTCGACGCGTTGACCGACAAGGAGTACCGCGTCACGCGGCTCCAGTCCACCGGCGGATTCCTGAAGCAGAGCAACGCGTCGGTGCTGGTCGGGGTCGAAGAGGCCCAGGTCGACGATGTCCTCGGCGTGATCCGCGAGACCTGTCACGCCCGGCAGCAGTTCATCAACCCGATGCCACCGATCATGGAGCCGGGCGAGTTCTACATGCCGTATCCGGTCGAGGTCTCCTTTGGCGGGGCGACCGTTTTCGTGCTCGATGTCGCACGGTATGAGCGCATCTAGGCCTTAAGCCCGGACCCTTCCCCGTCGACATATCTAGTGACGCTCGGGGAAGGGAGAACTGCAGCATGCGTGGCGCCTACGGCATCGCCCTCGCCATCCTCCTGGCCATCGCCTCCCTCGTCGTGACCGCCGGTACGGTCGCGGCTGAGACGTCCTGGACCTAGTCAACCCCTAAGCCCTGCCAGCGCCCAAGAGCCCGGGTCGCCCAGACCCGGCTCTTGGGCAAGCCACGCCTGACAGTCCGTCACTTCCGACGGTTTTTCGGGCTTCTGTCCGGTATCAGGTCACTCGGACCCCTTAAGGGGGACCTCTTGCCCGCCGAAGTACAGGGTGAAGCTCAGCGAAGGGAGGACCTTTGATATGCGTCGGATGATTGCGGCCGTTGCCACGCTCGCTGCGCTCGTATTGGGCGGAGGCGCGGGCATCTCAGGCATCTAACGAAGAACTAGTCGTCTCTAGAGGCGCATGAATGCGCGCGAGAGGGAGCCGGAGGGCTCCCTTTTCGTATTTGGCCGGATCTCCGGGTCAATCTGTGTCCTCGCGTATTCTCGCTCGGTGTTCGACCCCCTTGGTGTGCCTCCGAAGGTGCGCTGGCTCGTCTACTTGGTGATCGTGGCGGCCGCCGGGGTCGTCGTCTACGCCTCGATCTCTACCTCCGCGCCGATCGACCTCGGACGGATTTTCTTTTGGGGGGTTATCACGTTCGCGCTCGCGGCTCTGCCGGTTCGACTGCCAGGCGGGATCGTCGCGCACACAACCACGGCCCCACTCATTGCAGCCGTGTTCGATACCGGCCTTGCTAATCCGATCGCGATCGCCTGGATCGCCCTCCTCGGCACTGTCGAGATTCGCGACCTCCGCCGACAGATACCGATCTGGGGCACTTTGTACAACCGGAGCGACTACGTCCTCTCGACGTTCGCTGCCTGGCTCGCTGTCCGCCTGACAGAGGGTGCTGTTCGCCCAGATGATCCTCTGGGCATCGTCGCGCAGATCGGTCTCGCGGGCATCGCCTTCAGCTTCGTAAACATGCTTCTTGGTGTCAGCTTGGCAAGCCTTCGCACAAATACGCCGTTCGCGCGCATTTGGGCGGTAAGCGTCAGCAACGTTCTTACTGGTCTCGTCGCGCTTGTACCGCTCGGTTGGCTCATGGCAGAGATTGGCGTAAAGGTCGGCCTGTGGGCTGCGTTCTTCTTCATGGTCCCGCTCTATCTCGCGCGTTACTCATTCAGCAAATACGCAGAGACACGCGAGTTGTTCTTCGGGACCGTGAGCGCACTTTCCCAGGCGATCGACGCTAAAGACGGATTCACCCGCGGTCATGCCGACCGGGTGTCGCGCATCGCCGGGGCCATCGCTCGGGAAATGAGCCTGCCCGAGAAGCAGATCGAAGAGATCGAGCTCGCCGGCCTACTCCACGACATAGGCAAGATTGGAGTGGAGGATCGCATCCTCATGAAACCGCTACGTCTTGATCCCGACGAGCAAGAGCTCATGCGCCGTCACCCGATCTATGGAGCGTCGATTCTTGAGCCGTCGGCCGCTCTGCGGCCCTTGGTGCAGATGGTGCTGCATCACCACGAGAACTTCGACGGATCCGGATACCCAGAAGGCCTCAAGGGAACGGAGATTCCGCTCGGCTCGCGGATCATCATCGTCGCCGACGCGTACGAAGCAATGACTTCGGACCGTATTTATCGGAAATCCATCGGTCACGAGAGGGCTATGGAGCAATTGAACAAGTACAAGGCGATCCAGTTCGATCCGAGCATCGTGCGGTCGATAGAGGCGCTACTCCGGAAGCGCGGCCCTCAAGCTTTCGAGGTGAGCGACCTCCCGCCGATCAACTACGAGACGCTGGCGGAGTTGCGGCGTCGCCTTGCGCGCGATCCGATCGCTCGCGATGCCCATGCTGGCTAGCGGTGTAGTCGCCGGGATCGCAGCCGCAGTCGCCTTCGGCGGCGACTGGCGAAGACTTGGGAGCTTCTCACTCCGGTTCTGGCCGATTTTAGTAATCGCCACCGTGATCCGAGGGCTCGCCTCGCTGACTCCGGCGGCTCCGCTCAGCGCATACCTCGTGTCGCTCATTGGTATCGCGTTCGTGGCGGCAGCGAATTGGCGGACCCCCGGGGCAATCCTGATCGCGACCGGCACGGCAATGAACATCCTGGTCGTGGCGCTCAATTCAGGAATGCCCTACGACGCGGCCACCGTCTTGGCTGTCGGCGCACCACTTCCGACGGACAGCCTGCACGCTTTGATGGGTCCCGGTACGA
>JBBRQB010000045.1:0-20716 GCA_038227105.1 Candidatus Limnocylindria bacterium
AGGATCCAGTCGGTCGTGGCGCGAACGATCTGGAACGGCGTGAACGCACCGCGATCGGTCCGCTCGACCTGCCCGCCCGTCGCGCTGTAGACCACCATCGCGCCGTTGGGTCCGTCGCGATCCGGCCGATACGCGACGATGCGACCGTCCTCGAGCATCGTCACGGCCCGCTCGTTCTCGACGTTGGCCGGTGTGAGACGCATCTCGGTCGCGGATCGCTGCAGCACGTAGGTGCAGCAGCCGCTGTTGAACGACCCGGTCTCTTCCGACTCGAGCAGCCACCGTCCCTTCGCGCCCGCGACGAGGCGGTTCGCCGAGAACCGAACGAGTCCGGAGTCGCGCAGCAGGTACGTGCCCGCGTCGGTGTCGGGCCGCACGAACGTCACGCTGTTCCTGGCGCGCCAGATCGTCGGTCCCTCATCCGTCGTCCGGAAATCCGTCACGACGCCGAGGCGTTCGTCGATCGTCGTATTCGCGCCGGTCTTGAGGTCCTTTCGCACGAGTCTGGTCGCGCAGTCCGTCGCGCCCGGCGCGCACGACCCGCGCGTCACGTAGATCAGACCGTCGCCCAGCAGTGTCCAGATCGCAGGCCCGTCGACGCCGGTGACCCGCGCGACCGCGGTGGTGCGGTGGTCGTAGGTGTAGACGGCGAATGTCGAGCCCTGGATGCACGAAATGAGGCTCGACGGTCCCCCCGACTCGACGCGGACGATGTACCCGTCACAGACGTGGGTCTTCGTGCCGCCGACCGCGCCGGCCACGAGCTTCGTGTAGATGTCGCCGTCGCTCGTGCCGACGAGGACGCTGAGATCGGGAAAGGGAACGGTGCGGCCGGCGAGTGGGGGAGGTACGACCGAAGAAGAGGCGGAAGCGACCGTCTGCGTCGCCGGGGAAGCACAACCCGCGGCCAGCAGGATCGTGATCGACGAGATTGCCACGATCGAACGGAAGCTCATCCGCCTCCGACACCCGTGAGCGCTGTCCCCACGTAGTAGTGCGCAAGGATCTGGGCGTACGAGGAGCCCGCGAGCGCCATCCCCTGCGCCCCCCACTGCGACATGCCGACGCCGTGACCGAACCCCCTGCCGCTGAACACGAACCGTGCCGGGAGCTCGTAGACGTACGCGATCGCGCGCAGACCGAGCTCGTTGCCATTGCCGTCGATCAGCACGTCGAACGCTGTCTGCGTCACGTGCGCGCCCAGTGCCTCGAGCGCCTGGATCCGCGCGGCGTCGGACGCCGCGACGCGCTCGTTCGCGCCCGTCGGCGTTGCCGTGACCGTGAACAGCGTGCTCAGCAGCCCGAAGTAAAAGCGCGAGCGGTCCTTGCCGATGTCCTGGCTGCCGGCCGTGCCCACGATGCGCGCGGCCAGGACGCGGCCGGTCGGGGAGACGTTCGTGAGCTGGATCGCCGTTGGCGTTCCGACCTTCAGCCCCCGGCGCTCGAGCTGATCGCGGAGCTGTGTGGCCGAAAGCTCCTTCGTCCACCGCCAGCTGGACGCCCCCCAGGACGTGCCGAGCGCGATCTGGTCCGTCGGCGAGGGGACGCTCCGCAGGTAGGGGAGCGCGAACGCGAACACGTTCTCGGAATCTTCGGTGACACCTCCGGCACTCGCGGAGTACAGGGCCTCGATCGGCGCGCCGCGATAGGTCAGGATCAGCCCCGCCGTGCGATCGACCGCGCGCAGCGCCTTCGCATCCTCTTTCACGGTCCCGTCGTAGGCCTGATCGCGCGTGTCGCCCTCGAGGTCGTATCGCTGGTGCTTTCCGAGGTGGGTGTAGAGGTAGGTGCGTGCCGCGATGGCCTGCGCCGCAAGGGTGTCCGGCTCCCAGCTGGTCGGGGCCTCCGAGCCCACGACCGACACGAGGTAGTCGTGCGTCGACACCTCGTTCACGACGATCATGTCGCCCTCGTCGTCAGCCGCGAGCTCGAAAATGCCGCGATAGGCACGTCCGTCGACGGTGAGCACGCCGTCGTTCGCGCTGAATCGCACGCCTGCGATCTTCGCGCCGGTCAGCACCACCTTGCCCGTGGTGCTGTCGGAGCTCGTGATGAGCGAGAGCTCGAACGGCACGGTGACGATGGAACGCGGACCGCCTTCAGCGAGGGCAGCTCGGGCCTCGTGCTGCAGCGCGACGCGATCGGCGCGCTCTTCACGGTTCAGCGATCCGATGGAGCCGGCCTCGGGCAGCTCGATGCCGGCGTTCACCACCGATCGCACGTTGGTCCGCGCGAGTGCCGCTCCGGTCCCTCGGTAGAGGAGCGCACCATCCGGGCCGATCGCGCTGAGGGTTCCCGTGGATCCGATGACGACGTATGGGGAGCCGAGGCCGAGGATGTTGACGCGCACCGTGGCGGGGAGGGCCGCGAGCGTGGCTGCGGCCGCGGGCCGGGCGGCGGCGCTGACGGTCCCGATGAGGAACAGCACCGCGAAGGCGAGCCTCATGCGAGCCCCGTGTACACCTCGGGCTTCAGCACGCCGATGAACGGTAGGTTGCGGTACCGCTCCGCGTAGTCCAGGCCGTAGCCGACCACGAACTTGTCCTCGATCTCGAAGCCCTTGTAGTCGACCGCGATCGGGACGACGCGCCGCGCGGGCTTGTCGAGCAGAGCGCAGAGGCCGAGCGACGCCGGATGCTGACCGCGCAGGTGCTCGATCACGTAGCTCAGCGTGTGACCCGTGTCGAGGATGTCCTCGACGACGAGGACGTGACGTCCCTCGATCGGCTTCGCGAGGTCTTTGAGGATGCGAACCACGCCCGTCGAGGTCGTGCCCGCGCCATACGACGAGACCTCGAGGAAATCGAGCGAGCAGTAGATCGGGACTTCGCGCATGAGGTCAGCGAGAAATGGAAGTGCGCCCTTGAGGATGCTGATCAGGATGAGGTCGCGGCCAACGTAGTCGGCGGCGATGCGGACGCCCAGCTCTTTGACCCGTGCCTTGATCGCGTTGGCGTCGAGAAGCACCTCGGCGATGTCATCGGCTGGGGCCTTCACCGCGGTGGTCACAGGACCACCATTGTCGCACTAGCGGCCGGAGACCTTTTCGAAGAGCCCGTGCACGTCGCCGACGTAGTCGCGCAGCAGCTCATGGGCCTCAAGGACGTCATCCACGAGGATCCGCTCGTCACCGTCAGCGAGGTTGGCCCGGACCGTAGCCGGTGGCGCGTCGGCCACGCCCTTCACGATCACGACGCCGAGGCCCTGCGTGCTACAGGCTTCACAGGTGCAGCGGACGAACCAATATTCGTCGCGATTGCCGACCACGGTGATGGAATCGTGGCCGTAGACGGCGCCGCAGTTGGCGCACCGCACGGTCCCGAACACGCCGTCGAGCCACTCGTTCATGGCACTGCTGAATGCATACGTGCTGCCAACGAATGCAACGGACGTGTGACGGGCTACCGCCTCCGGTAGAGGTAGATCGCGAGCCCCGCCAGGGCCGCCGCCACGAGCGCGACCGCCGCCGCGAGCGGCGTCCCACCGCCATCCGCTACGCGGCCCACCGGGACGGGCGTGTCGCTCGGGGGCCGCGTCGGCGCCGCGGTCGCGACGGTCGGGAGGGGCGCGAGCGTGGGCGTCGGTGTCGCTGTCGGCGATGGCGAGGGTGACGCGCTCGGCGTCGGCGGGGCCGTCGGTGCCGGTGACGGGCTTGGCGTCGGCGGGACGGTCGGCGCCGGTGTCGGTGGTGCGGTCGGGGCGGGTGTGGGCGGGAGTGTCGGCGGTGGGGTCGCTGCGGCCTGGACCGTGATCGTCCCGGTCATCGTGGGATGGATCGAACAGTGGTACGCGAATGTGCCGGCCACCGCGAACGGCACCGCCGTACTGTTCGCGCCGGCGCCGACAGGACCGGTGTCGAACGCACCGGTGTTCGACGTCGCGGTGTGTGTCGCCGGGTCGCCGTTGTGCCAGGTGATCGTGTCGCCTTGCGCGATCACGATCGTCGCCGGCGCGAACGCGAAGCCGCTGATGTTGACGGTCCGAGCGGCACCGAAGGCCGTGCCCTGCAGGACCGCGAGCAGGACGAGGACCGCGGCGGCGACGATGGTGCGCGGGCTCACACGCATAGGATGGGCCATGTGTCCGCGGTCTCCGGTCGCGAGTTCGCATCGCTCGCGGCGCGCGCCGCGAGCGTCGGCGTGCAGCTGTCCAGAGCGCAGGTCGCGGTGTGCGAGCGGTTCGCGTCGGAGCTCATCGACCGTAATACGACCATAAACCTCACAGCGATCACGGACCTTTCGGACATCGCAATGAAGCACTTCCTCGACTCGTTCACGGCCGTTGCCGTCCGCGTTTGGACGGGCCGTGAGCGGGTGATCGACGTCGGTAGCGGCGCCGGGTTCCCCGGCCTCGCGCTCCGCATCGCGATGCCGAACGTGAAGCTCACGTGCGTCGAGTCGGTGGGGAAGAAGTCGCGGTTCATCGAGGAGACGAGCTCGCTGCTCGGCCTCAGCGACGTGGAGGTCCGCAACGAGCGGGCCGAGACGCTGGCTCACGCATCCGATCGCCGCGCGGGCTACGACGTCGGTACCGCGCGGGCCGTCGGCACGCTCGCATCCTGCGCCGAGTACCTCCTTCCGTTCCTGCGCATCGGCGGCGACGCCATCGTGTGGAAGGGCAAGGTCGATGCGGAGCTGCCCGCGGCGCGCCATGCGCTGTCGTCGGTCGGGGGCGAGATCGCCTCGATCGTTTCGACGCTGCAGCTCGGCGTCGACGACGTCCTTCCCGGCCGCAACCTCGTGGTGATGCGCAAGACGCGCGCAACGCCGGATCGTTATCCCCGCACGTCAGCCGAGGCACGCCGCCGCCCGTGGTGATCGTGCCATCCGTCGACGTGCGAGGCGGCCGTGTCGCATTCCGGTCGGAGACCGCAGCCGATATGGAGCCGCGGGCGCTCGCGGCGTCCTTCGCCGCCGACGGCGCCGATGAGCTGCACCTGGTCGACCTCGATGGCGCTGAGCGTGGCGACTACGCCAACCTGCCGCTGCTCACGACGATCGCGACGGAGAGCGGCATTCCCTGCCGGCTCGCCGGCGGCCTCGCGTCGATCGATCGCGCGCGCGCGGCGCTCGATGCCGGCTTCGCGGGTGTCCTGTTCTCATCGGCGGTCTTCGGCGACGGCGCGCTGTTCCCGGCGATCGCGTCGCTGTCCGATCGCGCGATCGTCGAGATCGAGTCACGCGATGGCCGTCTCGCGCCGCGCGGGGGCGGCAGCGAGCTCGTGCAGCGGGCAACGGGACGCGACAGCGTCGGCGCGGCGCTCGCCGCGGTCGACGCGGGTGTCCGGAACCTCTATGTCATCGACCTGGGGGCCGAGAGCGGCGACCGGGGTCCGGCGCACGGATTGCTGCGGGCGATCCGCGAGGCGCTCGGGGCGCGAGCCGCGGGGGTCGCGCTGCACACCGGAGGCGGCGTCCGCGACCTCACCGACGTGGCCGCGCTCGCACACGAGGGCGTGGCCTCCGTCGTCCTCGGCCGCGCGCTCGCGGCCAAGCGGTTCACCGTCGCCGAGGCCAAGGCCGCGGCGCGATGACCGTTGCCCTCCTGTCGGACGTCCACGCAAACCTTGTCGCGCTCGAGGCCGTGCTCAGCGCGCTCCCGCCCATCGATGGGCTGTGGGTGATGGGCGACACCGTCGGGTACGGGCCTGATCCGAAGGACACGCTCTCATTGCTCCGCGAGCGCGGCGCGCTCATCATCGCGGGCAACCACGATCGCGCCGTTGCGACCGGTCTGGGCCTCGAGCTCTTCAACCCCGTCGCGCGAAGCGCCGCCGAGCTGCACCGGTCGTGGCTGAGCGCGGAGGACAAGGACGTACTGGGGGAGCTGCCACTGATCCTCGAGCCGGCCGCAGGCTATGAGATCTGCCACGGCAGCCCGCGCGACCCGTTGTGGGAGTACGTGTTCGACGGGCGGATCGCGACCGCCGCGATGAGCGGAACGCGGGCGGCACGCTGCTGCGTGGGTCACACGCATGTCGCGGCCAAGTTCCCCACCGGGGACGGGAGGTTCATGGTGAACCCCGGCAGCGTCGGCCAGCCGCGCGACGGCGATCCGCGCGCGTCATACGCGCTTCTCGATGTCGCCTCGGCGAGCGTCGAGTTCCACCGGGTCGAGTACGACATCGGTGAGACGCAGCGGCGCATGCGCGCCCGCGGTCTTCCCGAGCCGCTCGCCGAGCGCCTCCGGTTCGGCGTGTGACCGAGCTCACGTTCCGCGTGGAGTCCGCCGCGGCCCCGGGGAACGCCCCCTTCGAGCTCGCGGAGCGTGACGGGCGGGTGTACGTCACCGTTCGCCTCGGCGAGCGGCGCACGGGCGGCTACTCCGTGGCGGTGCACCGGATCACGCGGAGCGGAGAGCGCCTGGTGGTCAGCCGTATCGCGCGGGCACCCCAGGACAGCGCGGTCGTCGCCCAAGTGCTTACTGCGCCGGCCCAGACCGTCTCCGTCGAAGAGCCGTCGGTACGGGGTATTCGCCTCGCCGTGCTCGTGGACGAGACCGGCAAGGAGCTCGCCCGCATCAACGCCTAGACTTCGCGCTCTTGTCAGACCGTTCAGCCGGTGAGCCACCGGACGGGCCACTGCGGCCCGAACACCGGCTCGAGAAGATCGAGCGCTCGAAGGGCCGGCTCCCCGGCGACGCGCGCGTCCGCATCGTGCGGCGCAATGAGTTCCGCCGCCGCAAGGGCTACGTCGTCGCCACCGAGGACGTCTTCGAGCCGAGCAGCGGTATCGGGAAGATCCTCGACCGGGGCCGCGAGCTGCTGTTCGGAAGCCGCATCGCGACCGAGATGGAGGGCGGCGAGCGCGTCTCCAAGATCACCGGCCTCGCGATCTTCGCCTCCGACAACATCTCCTCGTCCGCGTATGCGACCGAGGAAACGATGCGGGCACTCGCGCTCGCGGGAGCCGCCGGTCTCGCGCTCACGATGCCGATCACGATCGCGATCATCGTGATCCTCGCGATCGTCGTGACGTCGTATCTGCAGGTCATCCGCGCGTACCCGAACGGCGGCGGCAGCTACATCGTCGCGAGCCAGAACCTCGGCATCCTCCCGGGTCTCATCGCTGCATCGGCACTTCTCGTCGACTACATCCTCACGGTGTCCGTGTCCGTCGCGGGTGGTGTGCTCGCTATTTCGACCGCGTTCCCACAGCTCGAGCCGACCAAGGTGGCCATTGGCGTCGCGTTCATCGCGCTCATCACGATCGGCAACCTTCGGGGGATCCGTGAGGCCGGCGTCATCTTCGCGGGACCGACGTATCTCTACGTGGTGTCCGTCGTCGGGGTGCTCATCATCGGTTTCGTCCGCGTCCTGACCGGCGACGTGCCGCCTCCGGTCCCGCCACCGGAAGCGGTACCTGCGACCGAGGCCCTGGGTGCGTTCCTCATCCTGCGGGCGTTCTCATCCGGGTCCGTCGGCCTCTCCGGCACCGAGGCGGTCGCCAACGGCGTGACCGCGTTCCGCCCGCCGGCCGCGCGGAACGCCGGAACCGTGCTCATCGCGATGGGCACGCTGTTCGGGATCCTGTTCTTCGGCATCAGCTACCTCGCGACGCGGATGGGCATCCAGCCCGACGCGACGGAGACACGGAGCGTGCTCGGCCTCCTGACCCAATCGATCGTTGGCGACGGCGCGTTCTTCTATCTGGTCCAGGCGGCGACGGCCGTCATCCTCGTCCTCGCCGCGAATACGAGCTTCTCGGGCTTCCCGCGCCTCGCCTCGATCCTCGCGACCGACCGGTTCATGCCTCGGCAATTCGCGCAGCGCGGCGACCGGCTGGCCTTCTCGTTCGGGATCATCGTGCTCGCGATCATCTCGGCGCTGCTCTTGGCCTTGTACCAGGGCAGCGTCAACGGGCTCATCCCGCTGTACACGATCGGTGTGTTCATCGCGTTCACCCTCTCGCAGGCCGGCCTGGTGCGCCACTGGTTCCGCGAGCGCGGCCGGGGCTGGCGGTTCTCCGCGGCGACCAACGCGATCGGCGCCGTGGTGACCGGTGTCGTGACCCTGGTGGTCGCGGTCACGAAATTCCAGCTCGGCGCGTGGATGGTCCTCGCGGTCATGCCGGTGATGGTCTATTTGATGTGGCGCGTGCATCAGCACTACAGGCGGATCGAGGACGCGCTCCTCATCCCGCGCGGAGTCCCGATCAAGCTGCGTGCGCGCCGGCCGCGCCTCATCGTGCCGGTCAGCCGTATCGACAAGGCGGCGTTGCACGCGCTGAGCCTCGCCCGCGGCATGTCCGCTGACGTGTCGGCGCTGCACGTGTCCTTCGACGAAGACGGCGCGAACTCGTTCAAAGAGCGATGGGCGCAATCGGTCGGGACCGACTTCCCGCTCGAGGTCATCGTGTCGCCATACCGGTCACTAATGGCTCCGCTGCTGAGCTACCTCGACGCGATCGATGACGGCGACGTCGACCGTCCGATCGTCGTGGTGCTGGCAGAATTCGTCCCGCGCCACTTCTGGGATGCCGCCCTGCACAACCAGACCGCACTGCGTTTGAAGCTCGCGCTGTTCACGCGTCCCAACACCAGCGTCATCGACGTGCCCTATCACCTCGATGACCCAGAGGACTTCGAGCGGCACTAGACTCCGCGCTCTGTGAAGCTCACCAACATCCTCGTTCCCCTGGCAGGGACCGCCATCGACCCCGACGTCATCGAATATGCCGTGGCGCTTGGCCGAAGCCACAAGGCCAAGATCACCGCCGTCCACGTGATCGAGGTCAAATGGAACATGCCGCTCGATGCGGTCCTGGATGCGGAGCTCGAGCGCGGTGAGGAGATCCTCTCGCTTGCCGAAGGTGTGGCCCAGAAGCTCGGCGCCCAGATCACCACGGAGGTCCTGCAGGCGCGGGAGGCGGCGGCCGCGATCGTGGACACCGCGGTCGAGCAGGGCTGTCAGCTGATCCTGCTCGGCATGCCCTACCGGAAGCGGCTGGGCCGCGTCTATGTGGGCCGGACGGTCGAGGATGTGTATGTCAAAGCGCCCTGCGCGGTGCTCGCGTATCGTCAGGAAGAACCTAAGTGAACGTCGTCATCGTCGGATCCGGGCGCACGGGCGCTTTCCTCGCGGAGCTCCTCGACCAGACGGGTCATTCCGTCTCGATCGTCGACGTGGAACGCTCCGCGTTCAAGCGGCTGCCCAACACCTTCAAGGGCACGCCCGTCCTGGGGGATGGCACCGACATGGACATCCTTCGCCAGGCCGGCATCGAGAAAGCCGACGCGTTCCTGGCTCTGACGCAGGGCGACAACCGGAACCTGATGGCGGCGCAGATCGCCAAGAAGATCTTCAGCGTCCCGCAGGTCTTCGCGAAGGTGAACGACCCGATCCGCGCGAACACCTACCGCGGCGAAGGGATGTACACGTTCTCCCGCACGACGATCCTTGGGACGCTGTTGCACGCGGTGCTCACGGGCGACAAGACCATCGGTCCGAACCTCATGAAGGCCGCCATGGCGCACGACGCGGAGCTCTCCACCGACCTTCCGACCGTGGGGCGCTGATGTACTTCGTCGTTGCCGGCGGTGGCGAGGTCGGCTACCACCTCTCGAAGGCCCTCCTCGAGTCAGGGCACGAGGTGATGATCATCGAGCGCGATCGCAAGCGGGCGGTCTGGATCGAGGAGCAGCTCGGATCCGTCGTCATCAACGCACCCGCCGACGAAGGGAAGTATCAGGTCCAGGCGGGCTGCCAGCGTGCCGATGCCGTGCTCGCGGTCACCGGCGATGACGAGGACAACCTCATCATCAGTCAGCTCGCGAAGCTCAAGTGCGGCGCGAACCGCGTGATCGCCCGGGTCAACAACCCGAAGAACGAGATCGTGTTCAAGGCCATGGGGATCGACGAGACGCTCTCGTCGACCCGCGTCCTCATGGGCGTCATCGAGCAGGAGCTGCCGACCGGCGGGTTCATGCCCCTCATGCCGCTCACCGGCTCGCACCTCGAGCTCATCGAGGCCGAGATCGCCGCCGGCACCCCGGCCGCCGGCAAGGAGATCCGCGCGCTCGGATTGCCCAAGGGGTCGCTCATCGGGGGCATCGTCCGGAAGGGCGCCATCCTCCACGCCCACGGCGACACGGCGCTCGAGGTGGGTGACCGGGTCATCGTGTTCGCTCCCACGGCCGTCGAGCAGCAGGTGAGGGAAGCGCTCTTCGGCTAGGTCCCTGACCGGCAGACATCTTGACAATGGCATTGTCAGGTCTTATACCAATGCAAATGCGCGGAAACCGCCCTGTCTACGTCATCTCGATCGCCGCGAGCATCGCCGGCTGTCATCCCCGCACGCTGCGGATCTACGAAGAGGAAGGGCTCGTCGAACCGGTGCGGACGGATTCCAACATCCGTCTCTACTCCGACGAGGACCTCCAGCGGGTGCGCATCATCCGCTACCTCACGCAGCAGCGTGGCGTGAACCTCGCCGGCGTGAAGCTCCTCCTGCAGTTCCGTGACGCCGCGGATCTGCTCCGGGAGCTTGCGAACGCGATCGAGGAGCTGGACGACGGATCGACGGCGACCGCGACCCAGACGAAGGCCGTCAAGGTATGAAGCTGCGTGTAGCACAGCGCGTACGGCCAGGCCCGGCTTTGCCGGAACCGGCCGAGCCCCAGAAGAAGGAATGGAAATGACCGAAGAGACCCGCACGTACCCCACGGAGCTGCCACTCGTTCCCCTGAGGGAGTCGGTGGTATTCCCGAAGATCGTCCAGCCCCTCGGGGTCGGTCGTGAGAAGAGCGTTGCCGCGATCAACGCGGCGATGAACGAAGAGAAGCACTACATCATCCTGGCCGCGCAGAAGGATGCCGAGGTCGACGACGTCACGTCCGAGCAGATCTTCGGCGTGGCGACGGTCGCCGAGATCGTGCGCCTGCTCCGGATCCCGGACGGCAGCGCGCAGATCATCGTGCAGGGCCTCCAGCGCGTCCGGATCACCGGCTACACACCTGAGTCCCGCTACTTCCGCGTGACGTTCCAGCCGATCGTCGACCACGTCGGCGAGCCGGTCGAGCAGGAGGCGCTCGTCCGGAGCGTCAAGAGCCTCTTCGCGGACTACGTGGAGAACGGTGGCTCGATCGTGCCCGAGGTCGCCATGACCGCGAAGGGTACGGACGATCCGTCGCACTTCGCCGACCTCGTCGCGCAGAGCCAGGACCTCACGCTCGAGCAGCGCCAGCAGCTCCTCGAGATGGAGAGCGTCGTCGAGCGGCTCCGGTTCCTGTCCGTGTTCCTCGCGAAGCAGAACGAGATCCTGCAGATGAAGGCGAAGATCCAGAACGACGTCCAGCAGACGCTCGACAAGACCCAGCGGGAGTACATCCTGCGCGAGCAGATGAAGGCGATCCAGAAGGAGCTCGGCGACGACGACGGCTCGTCGGAGGTCGGCGAGCTTCGCGAGAAGATCGAGGCCGCCGGCATGCCGGACGAGGTCAAGGAGAAGGCGCTCAAGGAGCTCGGCCGGCTCGAGAAGATCCCGCAGGCCTCACCCGAGCAGGGCGTCATCCGTACCTACGTCGACTGGCTCCTCTCGGTGCCGTGGAAGAAGGCGCCCGAGGACGACTGGGACATCGCGGAGGCCGCCCGGATCCTCGATGAGGACCACTACGGCCTGCCCAAGATCAAGGACCGGATCCTCGAGTACATGGCGGTCCGCAAGCTCTCGCACGAGCTGCGCGCACCGATCCTGTGCTTCGTCGGCCCGCCCGGCGTCGGCAAGACGAGCCTCGGTAAGTCGATCGCCCGCGCCATGGGCCGCAAGTTCATCCGGATGTCGCTCGGCGGCATCCGTGATGAGGCGGAGATCCGCGGTCACCGGCGTACGTACGTCGGTGCGCTGCCCGGCCGCGTCCTTCAGAACATGAAGACGGCCGGCGAGACCAACCCGGTGTTCATGCTCGACGAGATCGACAAGGTCGGCGCGGACTTCCGCGGCGATCCGAGCTCCGCGCTCCTCGAGGTCCTCGACCCCGAGCAGAACGGCACGTTCTCGGACCACTACCTCGAAGTGCCCTACGACCTCTCCCGCGTGATCTTCATCACCACGGCGAACGTCGAAGACACGATCATCAGCCCGTTGCGGGACCGGATGGAGATCATCCGCCTCGCCGGATACACCGAGGACGAGAAGCTGCACATCGCGATCGGGTACCTCATGCCGCGCCAGCTCAAGCAGCACGGCTTGGAGAACGGCCGCCTCACGATCACCGACGCGGCGCTCAAGGACATGGTCCGGCTCTTCACCCGCGAGGCGGGTGTTCGGAGCCTCGAGCGTGAGATCGGGACGATCTGCCGCAAGGTGGCTCGCAAGATCGCCGAGAATCAGGTGGAGAACGTCACCGTCGATTCTGCCGATCTCTCCACGTACCTCGGACCGGAGCGGTTCGACTTCGGCCTCGCGGAAGAGGAGGACCAGGTCGGCGCGGTCACCGGTGTCTCGGTGAGCGAATCCGGCGGCGATGTCCTCACCGTCGAGGCGACCATCATGGATCAGGGCTCGAAGACAGAAGAGTTCGTCCTCACCGGCCAGATCCAGAAGGTCATGGAAGAGTCGGCTCGCGCCGCGCTCAGCTACGTGCGGGCGCACCAGGCCGAGCTCGGCGTGCCGAAGGGCTTCTTCAAGGACCACTCGATGCACATCCACGTTCCCGCCGGGGCCATCCCGAAGGATGGACCGTCCGCCGGTGTGACCATGGCCACCGCGATCGTGTCGGCCCTCACCGGACGGCGCGTCCACCGCGAGATCGCCATGACCGGCGAGATCACGCTTCGGGGGCGCGTGCTCCCGATCGGTGGAGTGAAGGAGAAGCTGCTCGCGGCGCATCGCGCCGGGATCAAGACCTTCATCCTTCCCGAGAAGAACCGGAAGGACCTCGTGGACATCCCCAAGGAGGTCCTCGACGCGGTCGACATCAAGCCGGTGTCGACGATCGACGAAGTGCTGAAGCTGGCGCTCCTCCCGGGGCCCAGCGTCACGCCAGCGCAGATCGAAGCAGCCCGTCCCGCGATGGTGCCGCCACCGAACTAACGGGTGAGGGCGGGAGCCGCGAGGCTCCCACCCTTCTTGTCAGAGGAGCCGACCATGCCGGTCGAGTACAAGGACTACTACCAGACCCTCGGGGTCTCAAAGAGCGCGACGGCCGCCGACATCAAGAAGGCGTACCGGAAGCTCGCGCGCCAGTACCACCCCGACGTCAACAAGAGCGCTGACGCCTCGAAGAAGTTCAAAGAGGTGAACGAGGCCAACGAGGTGCTCAGCGACGCCGACAAGCGCAAGAAGTACGACACCCTGGGTCCCGATTGGGAGCGCTACGCGCAGGGCGGCGGCCCGTCCGCGGGCTACGGGCGGCGCGGCGCGAACGGCAACGGATACACCTGGAGCTACAGCGGGTCGCCGGGCGCGAATCCCTTCGGCGATGACGCCTCCGGCTTCTCCGACTTCTTCCAAACGATCTTCGGCAGCGGCATGGGTGGCGGCGAGCCCGCGACTGGCGGGCGCCGCCGGACGGCTCCGCAGCAGCGGTCCGCGGACATGGAGATGGAGTTCCCGATCGAGGTCACGCTCGCCGAGGCCTACAAGGGTGTCGAGCGCGCGATCCAGCTCCAGGGTGCCGACGGCAAGACCCGCCGGCTGACGGTGACGATCCCTCCGGGGGTCAAGGACGGTCAGCGCATCCGCCTCGCCGGCCAGGCCCACGCCGGCGACGGGAATGGTCGCGCCGGGGATCTGTTCTTACAGGTGAAGGTCAAGCCCGATCCGCGCTTCACGCGCGACGGCGAGGACCTGCGGATGGAGCTGCCGGTGGCGCTCCACGAGGCGATCCTCGGCGCCGAGGTCACCGTTCCGACGTTGAAGGGCCGCGTGAGCCTGCGGATCCCGCCGGACACCCAGAACGGGCGGACGATCCGGCTGGCGGGGCAGGGAATGCCGCGACCCGGCGGAGGCAGCGGCGACCTGTACGTGACGGTGAAGCTCGTTCTGCCGACGAAGCTCAACGACACCGAGCGCGCGTGGATCGAAAAGATCGCCGAGGCGCACACGGAAGACGTCCGCTCGCATTTGCTTTGACCGGAGGAAGTGACACGTGATCGATCCGAAGAAGATGACCGAGAAGACCCAGGAAGCGCTCATCGCGGCGCAGCAATCGGCTCAGGAGAATGGGCGCGCGCAGCTCGACGTCGAGGAGCTATTCGCCGCGCTGGTGAAACAGCAGGGTGGCATCGTGCCGAGCGTCATCGAGGCGCTCGGCGGTTCGACCCAGCAGCTGCTGGCCGCCGTCGAGCAGGAGCTCGCGCGGCAGCCGAAGGTGCAGGGCAACGTCCAGCTATCCGCGTCCGCCCGGCTGGGCAAGGTGCTGACCCAGTCCCAAAAGGAAGCTGACTCCCTCAAGGACGACTTTGTGTCGACGGAGCACCTGCTCCTCGCGATGACGCAGGACCAGGGCTACACCGGCCAGGCGCTCGCGCGTATCGGCGCGACACATGAGCGCGTGCTGAACGCGCTGCGCGAGGTCCGGGGCAACCAGCGCGTGACCGACGCGAATCCGGAGAACAAGTACCAGGCGCTGGAAAAGTACGGCCGCGACCTGACCGAGCTGGCCCAGAAGAACAAGATGGACCCGGTCATCGGACGCGACGAGGAGATCCGCCGGGTGATCCAGGTCCTCTCGCGGCGCACGAAGAACAACCCGGTCCTCATCGGTGAGCCCGGCGTCGGCAAGACGGCGATCGTCGAGGGGCTCGCGCAGCGGATCATCCGCGGCGACGTCCCAGAGGGCCTGAAGAACAAACGCGTGTTCGCGCTCGACATCGGGTCGCTGCTCGCCGGCGCGAAATACCGCGGTGAGTTCGAGGAACGCCTCAAGGCGGTCCTCAAGGAGATCAGCGCGAGCGAGGGCGAGATCATCCTGTTCATCGACGAGCTCCACACCGTCGTCGGTGCTGGCGCGGCCGAGGGCGCGGTCGACGCCGCGAACCTGCTCAAGCCGATGCTCGCGCGCGGCGAGCTGCACACCATTGGCGCGACCACGCTCGACGAGTACCGGAAGTACATCGAGAAGGATGCGGCGCTCGAGCGTCGCTTCCAGCCCGTATACGTCGGCGAGCCGACGGTCGAGGACACCATCTCGATCCTCCGCGGCCTGCGGGAGCGCTATGAGGTGCACCACGGCGTGCGGATCCTCGACAGCGCGCTCGTCGCCGCCGCGGTCCTCTCCTCGCGCTACATCAACGACCGGTTCCTGCCGGACAAGGCCATCGACCTCGTCGACGAGGCCGGATCCAAGCTGCGGATGGAGATCGACTCGATGCCCGTCGAGCTCGACGAGGTCGAGCGGAACATCAGGCGGCTCGAGATCGAGCGTGAGGCGCTCAAGAAAGAGACCGACGCAGCGAGCAAGGAGCGGCTGGTGAGGCTCGAGAAGGAGCTCGCCGACCTCAAGGAATCCAGCAAGGGGATGCGCGCCGACTGGGATCTCCAGAAGGCCGCGCTCACCGAGATCCGCGACAAGAAGTCCCGGCTCGAGGCGCTGCGTGCCGAGATCGAGGCCGCGGAGCGCGCCGCGGACTTCGCGAAGGCTGCCGAGCTCAAGTACGGGACGCTGGTCCAGCTCGAGAAGGACGTGGCCGCGGCGGAGCTCAAGCTCGCCGAGCTGCAGAAGCGGCACAAGATGGTCACCGAAGAAGTCACCCCCGAGGACATCGCGGAGGTCGTGGGCAAGTGGACCGGCATCCCGGTCACCAAGCTCCTCGAGGGCGAAGTGGGCAAGCTCCTCAAGATGGAGGAGCGGCTCCACCAGCGCATCGTCGGCCAGGACGAGGCGGTCACGGCCGTCGCGAATGCGGTACGCCGCGCCCGCGCCGGCATGCAGGACCCGGACCGGCCGCTTGGCTCGTTCCTGTTCCTCGGACCGACGGGCGTCGGTAAGACGCTGCTCGCGAAAGCGCTCGCCGAGTTCCTGTTCGACGACGAGAAGTCGATGGTCCGGCTCGACATGTCCGAGTACATGGAGAAGCACACCGTCGCTCGTCTCGTGGGAGCGCCTCCCGGATACGTCGGCTACGACGAGGGCGGTCAGCTCACCGAGGCCGTTCGTCGCCGGCCATACACCGTGTTGCTCCTCGACGAGATCGAGAAGGCGCACCCCGACGTGTTCAACATCCTGCTGCAGGTCCTCGACGACGGACGCCTGACCGATGGTCAGGGCCGCACGGTCGACTTCAAGAACGTCGTCATCATCATGACCAGCAACGTCGGCTCGACGTTCATCAGTGAGCTCGCCGGCAAGGACGATGACCTCATGCGCACGCACGTCATGGAGGCGCTGCGCGGCCAGTTCCGTCCCGAGTTCCTCAACCGGATCGATGAGATCGTCATCTTCCACGGCCTGCAGGAGAAGCAGCTCGAGACCATCGTGGAGCTCGAGACGAAGGCGCTCGCCAAGCGGCTCGAGGAGCGGAAGATCCACCTCGAGCTCACGGCCGGCGCCAAGGCGCTCATCGCGTCCGAGGGCTACGACCCGGCCTACGGCGCGCGCCCGATCAAGCGAACGATCCAGAAGCTGATCCTCGATCCGCTCGCGCAGAAAGTGCTCTCTGGCGAATACAAGGAGGGCGACACCGTCTTCGTGGACGCCGAGAACGGCTCGATCCAATTCTGGTCCGAGGAATACGCGGACCAGAAGGCCAAAGACCGCAAGGACCGCAAGCAGCCGGTCGGCTCGCTGAACTAGCGCGCACCGAACCGGCCCGGCGACGCGTTCAATAGGGCGGATGCGTGTGCTCGTGGCCCTCGCGGGGGTGCTCCTCGTGCTGTCCTCAGCGGCGGCGTGCGGGACGTCGCCGGCGTCGTCTGTCGTGGGCAGCCCGCCGCCGGCGACATCCGCGCCCGCCGCCTCAAGGGACGTCCCGAGCGCTACACGCGCGACGGCGTCACCATCGCCGATCCCGTCGCCCACGGCCATTCCGATCGCGGCTCTCATCCAGCAGATCGACATGGCGAAGCTCAATGACCATCTCCTCGCGCTGACCTCCGTGGTCTCCCGCGACGTGCATCACCCGGGTCATGCGAAGGCGCTCGCGTACCTCAAAGAGCAGCTCGGGGCGATGGGGGTGCAGGTCGAGTCGTACAAGAACGTCTACCAGGGCATCGCCCTCGAGTCGCTGCTCGTCACGATCGACCCGCTCAACGCGCCGCCGACGGCCGGCTGGATCATGATCTGCGCCCACTACGACTCGATCTCGAATCGCCAGCCGGGTTGGAGCGCCTCGATCACGGCGGCGCCGGGCGCGGACGACAACGGGACCGGCACGTCCGCGCTCCTCGAATACGCCCGGATCCTGAGCGCCAACCGCGCGAGCCTGACGCACCGCGTCGTGCTCGCATTCTTCGACGGGGAGGAGCTCTTCTTCAAGGGCAGCGGCGCGTACGTCTCGTCCTTGCCGAAGCCCTACCCGTACAGCGCGGTCATCAACATCGACATGGTCGGGTTCAATCCCATCACCGACCGGCTCGATCTCATCTGGTACACGAACGCTTCAGCCGGGCTGCGGGACAAGCTCATCGCCGCCAATGACCGCTACGCGATCGGTGTCACGCCGCTGAACGCGCAATTCGCGGGCGACGGCAACACGATCCTCGATGCCGCGCCCTTCGGCCTCGCGGGCATCCCGGCTGTCGCGCTCGTGCAGCGGTACGGCGAGAACGACGCGACCTTCCCGGGCAACTACACGTTCCACACGGCGAGCGACACCCCCGCGAACGTCTCGAACCGCCGTCTGTGGCTGAAGGCCGCGAAGCTCACGCTCGCGGCCGCGCTCGATCTCGCCACGCAATAGCGAGGTCGGGCCGGTGCCGCGACCGGGTCATTGCGCTAGTCGGACCAGAACAGGAACGCGCGTTGCGTCCGCTTGGCGCTGTACATGGCTTCGTCGGCGTGCTGCAGCAGCGTGTCGTTGTCCAGGCCGTCCTGGGGATACATCGCGATGCCGCAGCTGACCCCCAGGTCGACGCCCAGTCCGGCGAGCCTCAGCGCTCGAAGGATCGCGGCCGTGAGGCGCAGCATTATCTCGCCTGCGATGACGTGATCGACGTGCTCGAGCACCAAAGCGAACTCGTCACCGCCCAGCCGCGCGGCCGTGTCGGTCTCGCGGATCGCGTGACTGAGCTCGGCGCTCACAGCCAGCAGGACCGCGTCGCCGGCCGCGTGCCCAAACCGGTCGTTCACCGTCTTGAAGCGGTCGAGGTCGACCATGACGGTCGCGAAAGGTGAGCCGCTGCGGCGGCAAGTCGCGAGTTCCTGGGTCAGGCGATCCAGGAATAGGTCGCGATTGGGCAGACCGGTCAGTGGATCGTGCAGTGCCCGATGCTCGAGCAGGTCGCGAGACCGACTGCTCTCGGTGTCGTCTATTGCGACCCCGACCGCGCCCACGAGCGTGCCGCGCCGGTCGCGGATCGGACGGAACTGCACGCGCTCGCTGCGTCCCGAGACGTCGATCGAGCCCGAGGCCTCCTCTCCGGCGAGCGCCTGGTCGAGGTAGCCAATGAGCTGGGGCTGGGTGGGGTAGAGCGCGGCGAACACGTCATGCGCGTCTTCGCCGACTCTATCGCCAGACCGCTCTCCCATCGCCTCGAGTACGCGTCCTTCACGCATCGTGAACCGGCCCTCGGTGTCGTACGCCGTGAGGGTGATCGGGGCATCCGCCAGTACCACGCGTAGCGCCGCGTGCGTCCGGTCCAGATCGGCGGTGGACCTGCGGCTCGCGCGGAGTGAGCCGTACATGGATCCGAACGCCCACGTGAGCAGTCCGACAACGACGAGGTGCGGCGCGGTCAGTGCCTCAGCTGGGGGAATACCTGAGGCTTGGTACGACAGGGCGCCAACTGCGATGCCTAGGGCGGCCGAGAGTGCTCCCCAGCGGATCCCCCAGAACGTTGCGGTGGCCCCGACCGGGAGCGCGACAAGCTCAACTGCGCTCGTACCCAGCCAGCCGGTCGTGAGCGGCACGATGTACAACGCAAAGGCCGCGATCGGGATGGCGACGCGGTACCGGCGGCGCAGGCTCAGCTCGGTGTCGCGCATCGTCCGACGCGGGGGATCGATCACAACCTGCCTTCGTTCCAATCGTCCGTGGAGGCGACGATCGTCACCGGACCATCGGCATCGATCTGAACGCGCATCGCGGCGCCGAACGCACCCGTCTCCACGGTCAGCCCGCCACCGCGCAAGACTCCGCAGAACCCCTCGTACAGACGCCGACCCAGCTCCGGCCCCGCGGCGGCCGTGAAGTCAGGGCGCCGCCCGCGCCGGAGGTCGCCGTAAAGAGTGAACTGCGGCACCACGAGGACGCTGCCGTGCGCGTCCCCGACGGAGTGCTGCAGCTTCCCGCTGCCGTCATCGAACACGCGGAGCGACGCGATCTTCGCCGCGAGCCGCTCGCCATGTGTCGCGTCGTCGTTCGCGCCGACGCCCAAGAGCACCACGAGCCCGTGACCGATGGAACCGACGGCGACGCCATCGACCTCGACCGATGCGCCTCGCACACGCTGTACGACGGCGCGCGTTAGAGAGCGGCTCCGGTCAATCGAGCATCCAGGGGTTGTCGCCGTTGACGACGGCCTCGACCTCGCTGTCGCCCAGGTGGCCGGGCGCCCAGACGGTGCGGCTCAGGCTGAGCGGCAGGCGCGTGACATACGTGACCTTCCCGAATCGGTAGCCGTGCTGATAGAGAAAGGGCTTACCGCCGATCTCGATGAGCTGACGCCGATCCGTCGATGCAATGGGCACGTAACGAGACTATCGGAACGGCTTGCGTGGCAGCGGAAGCTACTCCGTCGGCGGGAATTCGGGGTCGCCGGGGTCGCCCGCATACGCCGATGCGCCCATATCGGGCGAGGCTGCCGCATAGGGATCGGCACGAGCGGTCGTGGCGGTGCTGCCGTGAAGGACACCCGTTGCGATGATCGCGAGGACGACCGCGCGAAGCACCTTCATCTCACCACGCTCCCCTGTTCCCGCGCGCCATGGTTCGGTATCGTGAAAGCCGATTATGGCGGCTGAACCGAAGCGGTCAATGCGCGCCGGTAGCGGCGCGGTAGCGGAGAACGGGAAGACGCTGGGCGAACGCGTGCGCTCTGCGCGGCGGGACGCCGGCCTGAGTCAGGCCCAGCTTGCCGGCGACGAGCTCACGAAGGGATTCATCAGCCAAATCGAGTCCGGGTTGGTACGTCCATCGATCCGTTCGCTTCAGCACATTGCCTCGAAGCTCGACCGGCCGCTCGACTATTTCATCGCCGACGAAGCCCTCGCCGCGAACAAGCGTGTGCACTTCCACCGCCTCGCTGCCGAGTCCGCTGCTGAGCGTCTCGACTGGGCGGCCACGCAGCACGAGGCCGCAGCCGGGCTCGCCGTCGCTGCCGATGCAGCGGACCGCGCCACCTTCATGCGGCTGCTGGCAAGTGCCGCGCTCTATCAGGGGCGCCGTGAGGAAGCCTTCGATCACGTGACCGAGGGGCTCTCCCTGCTGGACCCGACGAAGCACGCGCTCGACATCGCGCGGCTGCTCTACGTACGTGGTCTCGCCTACGCCGACGCAGGCCAGCTCGTGGCGTCCACCGAAGCGTTCGAGGCGGTGCGGGATCTGATCGAGAAGCACGAGGTCGTCGAGCCGCGCCTTCGGGCGCGCGTTTCCGTCGCGCTCGGGACGGCCTACCGG
>JBBRQB010000046.1:0-19478 GCA_038227105.1 Candidatus Limnocylindria bacterium
AAAGCCAGGGCCTTCCTGGTACGTGTGCCGCAGCCAGCGGCGGTCCGGATCGTGGGTCTTGTTGCGGCTGGGGGCGAAGATCTCATCCATGCGCGGCACGCTAGCCGCGATGTTTCAGAAACCACCAGGAACTTCACCTAGATGGCGGTGCTTGCGCTCGGCGTGCTGCTCTCGGCCTTCATCCTCGGGCTGGTCCTCGGTCAGCCGTACATCCGGCTGCTGCGGCGTCTCCGGATGGGCAAGCAGATCCGCCGCGAAGGACCGCAATCCCATCTCGCGAAGCAGGGCACTCCGACGCTCGGCGGCGTCCTCGTCATCTTCGTGGTCACCGTCATGTGGCTGCTCGTGTTCGCTGTGCTCCAGGAGCCGCAGCGGGGTGTCTTCGTTGCCCAGACCATCGTCCCGATCGGCGCGCTCATCGCCGTCGGGATCCTCGGCTTCGTGGATGACTACGTGAACATCGTCTACGGCTTCGGCATCCGCGGCAGGCACAAGCTCGTCTGGCAGCTGGTGGTCGCGGTCGTGGCGGCGCTGTACATCCAGCGTCACTACGCGATCACCGGCGTGCTTGTCCCGTTCGTCGGCGAGGTCGAGATCGGCGCGATCCCGTTCATCGCTCTCGCCGTCTTCGCGATCATCTCCATGTCGAACGGCGTGAACCTCACCGACGGTCTCGATGGGCTCGCCGGCGGCACGCTCGTCTTCTCGTTCCTGTCGTTCGCGTTCATCGCCGCCGCCCGCGGGTTCCCGTGGCTCGTGGTCATCTGCTCCGGCATCGTCGGTGCGCTACTCGCGTTTCTCTGGTTCAATGCCCATCCGGCGGACGTGATCCTCGGCGATGTCGGCTCGCTGTCGCTCGGCGCGACGCTCGCAGCCGTCGCGCTGACGACGGGGTACATCGTGCTGCTACCGGTCGCCGGGATCGTTTTCGTCGTCGAGAACCTGTCGGTGATCCTGCAGGTCGGCAGCTTCAAGCTGCGGGGCAAGCGCGTCTTCCGGATGGCGCCGATCCATCATCACTTCGAGCTGATCGGCTGGCCCGAACAGAAGGTGACGATCCGGTTCTGGCTCATTGGGGCGCTGGCGGGGATCGCCGCCGCGATCCTGGCGTTCGCGACGCCCGTCTGATGGCGCTCCTCGACGACACCTGGGTGCAACGCGATGGTGTCCTCCGGTCGCCAGCGCTCTGGCAGCTCGGGCTCGTGGCGGGCTTCACCACGCGCGCGCTCGGCAGCATGGCCGGGGGCGTCTACCCGCTCGACGAGCAGGACCGGAACCGGAAGGCGCTCGCGGCACGGCTCGGGTTCGATCGCGTCGTGCGCGTGAAGCAGGTCCACGGCGACGTCGTCGTGCACGCGGATGCGGTGGGCGATCCCTGGCCTGAGGCGGACGCGATGTGGACCGCCACGCCGGGGCTGCTGCTCGGCGTCGCCGCGGCCGACTGCGTCCCGGTCCTCGTCGCCGATCCGAACGGCCCGATCGGCGCCGCGCACGCCGGATGGCAGGGGACCAGCAAGCGGATCGCGGTGCGGCTCGTGGAGACGCTCGTGCGGAATGGGGCAGACCCAGGGGGACTCGTGGCCGCGATCGGGCCGTCCATCGGTCCGTGCTGCTACGTCATCGACGAGCCGCGCGCTGCGGTCATCCGCGAGCGCCTCGGTAGCGACAGCGGCGACCTGCTCTTCGCCGGTGCCGATGGCCGCCCGGTCTTCGATCTCTGGTCCGCGAATGTGCAGCAGCTCGAACAGGCCGGTGTGCGGATCGTGGACCGCTGCGATGTGTGCACCCAGAGCGGCGGGGCCGACGTCTGGAGCTACCGCGGCGAGAGCGGCCGCAACGGCACGGGCCTCGGCATCATCGGACGGCCCGCATGAGCCTGATCTTCGATCCCGACATCTCCGCGCAGGACCTGCAGGGCCGTCGGGTCACGATCATCGGACTCGGCAAGGGCCGCTCGACGGCCGGCGTCGCGCGCTTCCTCGTCGCCAACGGGGCGCAGGTCACGATCGCGGATCCGAAGCCGCGCGCCGAGCTTGCCGAGGGGATCGCGCGCCTCGGGGACACGCCTGCGGAGCTCGTGCTCGGACCGTCGAGCGATGACGCGGCGCTCGCCGATCCCGATCTCGTGTTCATCAACCAGGGCGTCCGACCGCGCTCGGCGACGGTGCAGCGCGCGCTCCAGCGCAAGATCCCCGTCCTCACCGAGATGGGTCTCTTCTTCCGCCTCTGCCCGGCTCCCATCGTCGGGGTGACCGGCACGAAGGGGAAGAGCACCACCTACACGCTCATCACCAAGATCCTCGAGCGCGGGTCGAAGCGTGTCGTCGCCGGCGGCAACATCGGCACCTCGGTCATCGATCTCCTGCCGACGATCGGGGCCGACGACATCGTCGTGCTCGAGCTCTCGAGCTTCCAGCTCGACACGCTCGGACGGAGCCCACACGTCGCGGTCGTGACGAACGTCCTTGAGGACCATCTCGATTGGCACGGCACCCGCGACGCGTACGTCGCGGCGAAGCGGAACATCGTCGCCTGGCAAGGCCCGCGGGACATCGCGGTGCTGAACCTCGATGATCCGACAACGCTCTCGCTGCACACCGGCGCAGCCTCCGAGGTCCGCGGCTACTCGCAGACGCTCCGCCCCAAGCGCGGCGCATACCGCGACGAGCAAGGCGTGCTCGCCCTCGTGGATGGTGCGACGCGCGTTCCGTTGCTCCGCGCCGAGGAGCTGCGCTTGCCAGGTCGTCACAACGTGAGCAACGCCCTCGCCGCCGCGATCGTTGGAGACCTGCACGGCATACCGGCGGACGGCATCGCGGCCGTGCTGCGCGAGTTCGGCGGTCTGCCGCACCGCCTCGAGACCGTCGCGGAGATCGGCGGGATCCTGTACGTGAACGATTCGCAGGGGACCACGCCGTACGCCACGATCCCCGCGCTGACCGCGCATGGCCGGCCCGCGGTGGTGATCCTCGGCGGCGTCTCCAAGAGCGCCGACTTCAGCGAGCTCGGTCGCGCGGTGGTGCGCGACGCCCGCGGCGCGGTCCTCATCGGCCAAGCCGCGGATGAGATCGGTGCCGCCCTGGACCGCGCCGGCGCGCGCGCGAAGAAGCTGCCGGTCGAGCGCGCGGCGACGCTCCCCGAAGCGGTGAAGCGCGCCACGGCCATCGCGCGGCCCGGGGACGTCGTGCTGCTGTCGCCCGCCGGTCAGTCGTTCGACATGTTCTCGGGCTACGAAGAGCGCGGCGAGGTGTTCCGCGCAGCGGTCCGCGAGCTCGGGAAGGCCTCGGCGTGAGGCGGCCGCACCTGCCAGCCCGCACGAGCTACGACCTCATGCTCGTGTCCGTCGTCCTCGCGCTGCTCGGCATCGGGCTCGCGATGGTCTACAGCGCGAGCGGCATCAAGGCCCTCGATGCCGTCGACGACCCGCGCTACTACCTGATCCAGCAGTCCGCGTGGGTCGCCATCGGGCTTGTCGCGCTGTTCGTGGTGTCGCACATCGATTACCACCGGTATCGGGCGCTCGCGCTCCCCGGCCTCATCGTCGCGGTCGTCCTGCTGGTCGCGGTGCTCGTCCCCGGGGTCGGCACGCGCGTCGGTGGCGCATCGCGGTGGCTGCGCGTGTCGTCGTTCGCCGGCCTGCAGCCGGCGGAGCTCGCAAAGCTCGCGCTCGTGATCTACCTCGCGTTCTGGCTCGGGCGGACGCGCGACGCCGATGCGGTCATCGGCAGGTGGTCGGTGACGCTCCCGTTCGTGTGCATCACCGGCCTGATCGCGGCGCTCGTCGTCGCCGAGCCTGATCTCGGGACCGCCATCGTGCTCGGCGCGCTCGCGCTCGGGATGTATTTCGTCGCCGGCGCGCGTCTGATGGAGTTCGCGGGGCTCGGCACCCTCGCCGCGCTCCTCGTGGCAGCCGTCGCGGTCGTCCAGCCGTACCGGCTGCAGCGCATCCTCACGTTCCTCGATCCCTGGGGCGATCCCCGTGGCGCCGGCTTCCAGACGATCCAGTCCATTTACGGGCTGGCACTCGGTGGCCCGTTCGGCGAGGGCCTCGGGGCGGGGAAGGAGAAGTTCGGGTTCCTGCCTGCGCCGTACACCGACTCGATCTTCGCGGTGCTGGGTGACGAGCTTGGTCTTCTCGGCACGCTCGCCGTCGTCGTCCTGTTCCTGGTCATCGCATTCAAGGGCATTCGCATCGCCCTCTCGGCGCCCGACGCGACCGGCTCGCTCCTCGCGACCGGCATCACCGTCTGGCTCGTCTTCCAGGCCTGGGTGAACATGGCGGTCGTCGCGTCGCTCGTCCCGATGACCGGCATCACCCTGCCGTTCATCTCGTACGGCGGATCTTCGATCTGCGTCGGTCTCGTGGCCGTCGGTATCCTGCTCAATGTTGGACACCGAGCGGTCTCCCGATCGGACGACCGCACGCCGGTGCAGGGTGCTGCTGGTGGGCGGCGGGACCGCGGGCCACGTCAGCCCGCTCCTCGCGGTGGCCGAAGCGCTCGCGGAGCTGCGGGTCGTCGATCTCCGCTTCATCGGTGGACGGCGCGGTCTCGAGGGTGACCTCGCCCGCAAGGCGGGTATCCGATTCCACGCCGTGCCGCTGCCCTCGCTCCGCGATCCCGACTCGAAGGTCGCTCTTCTGCTGCAGTTGCTCCTCGTCCCGATCGCCACGCTGGACGCCCTCGCGCAGCTGATCCGCTGGCGCCCGAGCGTCGCACTCACCAGCGGAAGCTTCAGCGCCCTGCCGGTCCTCTTCGCCGCGCGCCTCTTGCGCGTGCCGATCTACCTCTGGGTCGGTGATGCCGTCCCCGGTCGTGCGCTGCGCGCCGTCGCAGGCTGGTCTTCGGGCATCGGCCTGACCTTCGAGCCGGCGACACGAGCGATGCCGCGCGGCCGGACGACGGTGACGGGTAATCCGGTCCGCGGATCGCTGCTCCGCTGGACGAGGGCCGAGGGCCGGCGCGCGCTCGGGCTCGCCCCCGACGTCCCGGTCGTGCTCATCACCGGCGGCAGCCAGGGCTCCGAGAAGATCAACAACGCGACCGGCGGCGCGCTCTCGCGCCTCGTGCGCCGCGCTGCGATCGTCCATCACACCGGACCGGCGGATCTGCCGAAGGCCCAGGCGCAGCGGGCGCTGCTCGGCGACGCCGACCGCGACCGTTACCAGCCACATGGCTACCTCCACGACGAGATGGGCGCGGCGCTCGCGGCCGCCGACCTCGTGGTCGGCCGCGCGGGCTCGTCCTCGATCGCTGAGCCGCTCGCGTTCGGCGTACCGCTCGTGCTCATCCCGTACGGGGCCGCGATGAACGCGCACCAGTCGGCCAACGCGCGCGCTGCGGCGGATCTCGGTGCCGCGGTGATCCTCGCGGAGAGCGAGCTCGACGGGGATCGGCTCGCCGCGGTGGTCACGGGTCTGCTCGACGATCCGGCGCGCCTCGCGCGCATGGCCGGAAACGCCAAGCGCGCCGGACGTCCGGAGGCGGCTGCCGAGATCGCGCGTGCGGTACTGGCGCTCGGCGGCTGCGGCTGATGCGTATCCATGTGGTCGGTATCGGTGGCGCGGGTATGTCCGCGGTCGCGCGGATCCTCCTGGCCCGCGGCCATGCCGTCAGCGGCTCGGACCAGGGCAGCTGGCCGCTCGCCGAAGCGCTCGCGCGCGACGGCGCGACCGTCCATCACGAGTTCGACGCATCGCACGTCCGCGGCGCCGACGTCGTGCTGCGGTCGAGCGCGTACGGCGAGACGAACCCTGAGGTTCGCGCGGCGCTGGACGCCGGTCTCCTGGTGTGGAAGCGGGAGGATGCGTGGCGGGAGCTGTCGCGCGGCGAGCGCGTCGTCGCCATCACCGGGACGCATGGCAAGACGACCACGACTGCGCTCACCTGGACGGCGCTGCGAGCGGGCGGCATCGACGCGTCGCTCATCTGCGGCGCGCCGGTCCGCGGGCTCGAGAGCAACGCGTACGCGGGGCGTGATCGCACGCTCGTCATCGAGGCCGACGAATACGACCGCACGTTCCTCGCACTGCGACCCGAGATCGCCGTCGTGACGAACGTCGATCACGATCACGTCGACGTCTACCCGACCAAGCACGACTACGAGGCAGCATTTCGCACGTTCGCGTCGCAGGTGACCGGGACGCTCGTCGCGTGCGCGGACGATCCGGGTGCCGCCGCGCTCGCCGGTCCGCGGACCGTCCGGTACGGTCTCAGCGAGACGGCCGATGCCCGCGTCAGCGAGCGCGCGCAGCGCGCGGATGGACAGTCCTTCCTCCTCGCAGCGCCAGCTGGCCGCGCTCGCGTTGCCCTGCGGCTGCCAGGCGCACACAACGCGCTCAACGCGAGCGGCGCGATCCTCGCCGCCGTCGCCTGCGGGGTGCCGCTCGCGCGCGCGGCCGACGCGTTCCATTCCTTCGAAGGCACGGCGCGCCGCCTCGAGGTCCTCGGCGATGCCGGCGGCGTGACGGTCGTGGACGACTACGCCCACCACCCGGTCGAGCTTCGCGCGTCGATCGCGGCGATGCGATCGCGCCTCACCTCTGGTGGTCGGTTGTTCGCGGTGTTCCAGCCACACACGCCGAGCCGGCTGCTCGCGTTCTTCGACGACTTCGCGTCCGCGCTGCGTGACGCCGACGAACGGATCGTCCTCGAGACGTTCGCGTCCGCGCGCGAGCACGCCGGCGGCGACGAGGCGCGCCGGCTCGCGCAGGCCGCCGGCGCTGCGTACGCGACCGGCGTCGAGGAGGCCGCGCACGACCTGGCAGGCCGCGTGCGTCGCGGCGACCTTGTGCTGATCCTCGGCGCAGGCGACGTGCGCGCCGCAGGCGAGCGGCTGCTCGCGCTGCTGGCCGCCGGGAGCCCCGCCTGAACGACCTTGCGCACCTGGGCGCGCGCGATGAGCCGCTCTCGCGCCACACCTCGCTGCATATCGGCGGGCCGGCCGACTACTTCGTCCGCGTCCGGAGCGAGGACGACCTCGTCGGCGCCGTCCGCGTCGCGCGCGAGGCCGAGCTCCCCACGTTCATCCTCGGTGGAGGCACGAACCTCCTCGTCGCCGACGCCGGCATCCGCGGCGTCGTGCTGGAGAACGGCTACAGCGACGTGACCGTGCGTGGCACGGTCCTCGACGCCGCGTCCGGGACGCCGCTCGCGAGCGTCGCGGCGGCGGCCGCGCGTAACGGGATCCTCGGGCTCGAGTGGATGGCCACCGTGCCCGGGACGGTGGGGGGCGCCCTGCATGGCAATGCCGGCGCGTTCGGCTCGGACACCTCGGAGGGGCTGCTCGACGCGCGGCTGCTCGATCTCAATGGCGATCAGTGGAACGTGCGCGTCGATGAGCTCGGCTACAGCTACCGGACGAGCACGCTGCAGGGGACGCCGGTCATGGTCGTGCGCGCCCGGTTCCACGGCGAGCCCGGCGACCGGCCCACCGCCGTGCGACGCATCAAGGAGATGGCGAACGAGCGCATCGCCAAGCAGCCGCTCGCGCAACCGAATACGGGATCGATCTTCCGCAACCCGCAGGGCGACCACGCCGGCCGGCTCATCGAGGCCGCGGGCCTCAAGGGCACGCGCATCGGCGACGCCATGGTGAGCGAGAAGCACGCGAACTTCATCGTCAACGCCGGCGCGGCACGTGCCGAGGAGGTCCGGGCGCTCATCCGCCGTTGCCAGGCTGCCGTGAAGGCGCAGTTCGGCATCGATCTCGTCACCGAGGTCGAGATGGTGGGAGAGTGGGACGATGACGAATAGGAAGAGCGACCGAGACCGGGCTTTGCCCGGCCGAGGGAGCCCGGTCAGCCTTGCGCGTGTCTCCTGGCCGAAGGCCAGAGATTGAGCAACCGCATCAGGGTCGGGGTCCTCGCCGGCGGCGCGTCGGCCGAGCGGCAGATATCACTCGCCAGCGGCCTGCAGATCGCCGAACAGCTGCCGAAGGACCGCTACGAGGTCGTCATGCTCGACCCGCTCGCGCTCATGGCCCACAACCCGGCGCTGAACGACGAGCAGCGGGCGCTGGCCGAGCGTCTCGCGGGTGGCGGCGGGACTCCGGAGGCGCTGCCGGATCGCGACCGCGAGCTCCCGGCGGCGATGCAGGACACCATGCACCGCGCGAGCTCCGCGCTCGCGTCCGCCAGCGGCCCGCTGTCCCTGACGGGGGCGGCCGCCGGAGGCATCGACGTCGCGTTCGTCGCGCTGCACGGGCCGTGGGGCGAGGACGGCAAGCTCCAGGGCGTCCTGGAGACGCTCGGCATCCCGTACACCGGGTCCGGCGTGCTCGCGTCGGCGCTCGCGATGGATAAGGCGATGGCCAAGACGGTCCTCGCCGCGAGCGGTATCGACGTCCCGCGCGGGGACGTCGTCTCGCGGGCGACCGACCGGCCGTCCATCACTCCGCCCGCGGTCGTGAAGCCCGTCGAGAACGGCTCGAGCGTCGGCGTGACGATGGTCGACGACCTGTCCGGATATCCAGCGGCGATCGCGGAGGCGCTGAAGTACGACGGGCGCGCGCTCGTCGAGGAGCGGATCAACGGGATCGAGCTCACCGTGGGCGTGATCGGGCCCGACGACGACCTGCAGGCGCTGCCGGTCATCGAGATCGTTCCCAAGCGCGCGTTCTTCGACTACCGGGCGAAGTACGACTCGGGCGCGTCGGACGAGATCTGCCCGGCACGCGTCCCGGATGCCGTCGCGAAGCGAGCGCAGGAGATCGCGGTCCGGGCGCACCGCGCGCTCGGCTGCCGCGCCATTTCGCGCACCGACCTCATCTGGTCCAAGGAGACGGACCGCATGGTCGCGCTCGAGGTGAACACCATGCCGGGTATGACCGCGAACAGCCTGGTCCCGAAAGCCGCACGGGTCGCGGGAATCACCTTCCCGGAGCTCGTCGAGCGGCTGGTCGGGTGGGCGCTCGCGGATGCGGAGCGGCGCCGTCGCTAGGGCTCGCGCCACGCGTGGCCGCCGCCCGGTGCGTTCCCGTCTGCCGCCGATCCGCCGCCCAGGCGGCTGGACCGCGCTCGCCGCAGTCTGCGCGGCCGTACTGCTCGTCATCGGCATCTCGGGCTCGCCAAAGGTCGTCGCGCTGTCCGTGCACGGCGCCCGGCATCTGACGCGCGATCAGGTCGTTGCTGCCGCCGGGCTCACCGGCAAGCCGGTCTTCTCCGCAAGCGCAGCGGTTGCGCGAGCGTCGCTCCTGCGCCTCATGGCGGTGCGCGACGCGCAGGTCCGGATCACGCTGCCCGACAACGTCGAGATCGACGTGGCCGAGCGCGACGCGGTCGCGCGGTGGGTGGTCGGGTCCGTCGAGTGGTACGTCGACGCCGACGGTGCCCTCTTCGCGTCGGCGGATCCACAAGGCGCGCCGCTCATCCGCGTCACCGACGATCGCGCGGCCACGAAGAGCTGCGCCGGCAGCGCGGGTGGGCGCTGCGTGGACCCGGCGCTCCTGGCCGCCGCGCTGCGCCTGACCCGCATCGCTCCGGGCGAGCTCCGGGCCGACGCGATCAAGCCCGAGGTCCGGGTCGACGCGACCCAGGGCCTGGTCGTCCGGAGCGGCGCGGGATGGGAGATCCGCTTCGGTTCCGCGGACGACCTCGAAAAGAAACTCTCGAATGCGAAGAAAGTGCTCTCGGATGACCCGAAGCGGCGGCTAGACTACATCGACGTGCGAAGCCCCGACCGCATCGTTTTCAGTCCGTAATGTGTGATTCGTGCGGCGCGGCCCGGCCTCGCCGGCCCGTGCCGAGCCCCCTTCAGTAGATGTGGCTTCCGCTCCTCGGCCTGCTGGCCGGGGTCCTCCTCGGGCTCGCGCTCAAGCTCAACCTCCCGGTCGAGCTCGCCCGGTACACCGCCGTCGGCATTCTCGCCGCGCTCGATTCGCTGCTCGGCGCGCTGCGCGCGGAGCTCGAAGGGCACTTCGACACCCGGATCTTCCTGTCGGGCTTTTACACGAACGCGCTGCTCGCGGCGGGCCTCGCGTTCCTCGGCGACCGCCTCGGCATCGACCTCTACCTCGTCGCGCTATTCGCTTTCGGCTGGCGGATATTCCAAAATGTGGCGGTCATCCGGCGCCACTTCCTGTGAGCCGGGCCGACGCTGGGGGGCGGGAGAGACTGTCGCGAGGAGACCACCACATGCACGGAGAGATCGATGCCTGAGCAGACCGTGCTGGTCTCTATCGACGTCGGCACCACGAAGGTCTGCGTCCTCATCGGCGAGGTCTCGCGGACGGGCGGTATCGACGTCATCGGATTCGGGCAGGCGCCGTCCGACGGCCTCCGGAAGGGCGTCGTCATCGACATCGACCGCACCGTCCAGTCGGTCACGAGCGCGGTCGAGGCCGCCGAGCGCCTCTCGGGCTTCAAGGTCCGTTCGGCCTTCGTCGGCATCTCGGGCAACCACATCAGCTCGCAGAACTCCCGCGGGATGGTCGCGGTCTCGGGGCATCACCGCGACGTCGCGCGAGAGGACACCCTCCGTGCGATCGAGGCGGCGCGCGCGGTCGCGATCCCGAACACACGCGAGATCCTCCATGTCATCCCGCGTGGCTACGTCGTCGACGGTCAGGAGGGTGTCCGCGACCCGATCGGCATGAGCGCCGTGCGCCTCGAGGTCGAGACGCACATCGTCACCGCGTCGCAATCCGGCGTGCAGAACCTCACGAAATGCGTCCAGCGCGCCGGCGTCGAGATCGACGAGCTGGTCCTCGCACCGCTCGCGACCGCCGAGGCCGTTCTCGCCGATGAGGACCGCGAGCTGGGTGTGGCATTGCTCGACATCGGCGGCGACACGACGGATCTCGCGATCTTCCACGACGGTTCGATCGCCCATGCCGCGACGATCCCGATGGGTGGCAAGTCGATCACGAGCGACCTCGGCATCGTCCTGCGCGTGACGCCGGACGTCGCCGAGAACCTCAAGCTGAAGTACGGGAGCGCGCTGCCGGTGGAGGTCGATCCGGACGAGGTCGTCCAGATCACCTCGATCGGCGAGGATGTCGCCCACGGGGTGACCCGCCGGACCGTCGCTCAGATCATCGAGGCCCGCTTGAACGACATCTTCGAGGCCGTCCAGCAGGAGGTGGTGGCCGCGGGCCAAATGAACCGCCTCCAGTCGGGTCTCGTGCTGACCGGTGGCGGCAGCATGCTCACTGGGATCAACCGGGCGGCCCGTGACCAGCTCGGTATGAGCGCGCGGGTGGTCGGCCCCCAGAACCTCGGCGGCCTCACCGACCAGGTCTCCACGCCGCAGTACGCCGCCGCGAGCGGCTTGCTGCTGTGGGGCGCCAAGAACTGGACGCTCGGTGACGAGCGCTCCGGGGCCCGTTCCCTGGACGGCCTTTCGGGACGCCTCGGGAAGCTGTTCCGGGGGCTGATGCCCTAGCGCGGGTTGGACGGACCGGTCCTAGGGGGCTGGCGGGGTGTCTCGTTCGCTTGCCGCTCCCGGTCCTCACGGCTCGCGCGGGCTTCCTACCGGAGCGGCCTGCGCTCACGAGACACCCCGCCAGCCCCTCTGACCGCTCCGGGCGCTCGGGGTGGGGCATCAGACCCCTGCTCACCAATGAGGGGGTCGCGACGGCTCTTCCAAGGCGCAGCTCGCCCGCGCTCGTCTCTCGCTGAGAGAGCAGCGGTCAAGAGGGGGCGGCGGGCGTCCTCGTGAGCGCAGGCCGCTCCGGTAGGAAGCACGCGCACCCGATCAGGACCGGGAGCGGCAAGCGAACGAGGACGGCCGCCGCCCCCGAGGACCGGCAAGAAATCAGCGAGATCCGAGCCGCAACACTGGCCGCTCCTTGGAGTTGAGGCGTATAGTCGCGACAACTGAATACGACCCATGTACGCACTCGGGGGAGGGGCAGCGACATGGAGAACAACGCTTCCGAAGGAGGCTGCCCCTCATGCCGCTACGGTCGGATATTGAAAACTTCGCGCTGATCAAGGTCATCGGCGTCGGTGGTGGCGGATCAAATGCGGTCAACCGCATGATCCGCGCCGAGCTGATGGGCGTCGAGTTCATCGCCGTGAACACCGACGCGCAAGCACTGCTCCTCTCCGATGCTCCGCACAAGCTCCGTATCGGCGACAAGATCACGAAGGGTCTTGGCGCCGGCGCCGATCCCTCAGTGGGCCGCAAGGCCGCCGAGGATGACAGCGAGAAGCTCTACGAGGCCCTCAAAGAGGCCGACATGATCTTCGTGACCGCGGGCATGGGTGGCGGCACGGGGACGGGCGCCGCTCCGGTCATCGCGGAGATCGCCAAGGACATCGGGGCGCTCGTCGTCGCCGTCGTCACCAGGCCGTTCTCGTTCGAAGGCGCGAAGCGCAAGCTCCTCGCCGAGCAGGGGATCCAGGAGCTCGTCGACAAGGTCGACACGCTCATCACGATCCCCAACGACCGGCTCCTCCAGGTCGCTGAGAAGCGCACGACGATGGTCGATGCGTTCCGCATCGTCGACGACGTGCTGCGGCAGGGCGTCCAGGGCATCAGTGACCTCATCACCGTGCCCGGTCTCATCAACCTCGACTTCGCCGACGTGAAGACGATCATGACCAACGCGGGATCGGCCCTCATGGGCATCGGCCATGGGTCGGGCGAGACGCGCGCGGCCGACGCCGCACGTCAGGCGATCATGTCGCCGCTGCTCGAGCAGTCGATCGACGGCGCGCGCGGCGTGCTGTTCACGATCACCGGTGGCCCCGACCTCACGCTGTTCGAGGTCAACGAGGCGGCCGAGATCATCCACGCGGCGGCCGACCCCGAGGCGAACATCATCTTCGGCTCGGTCATCGACGAGCGCATGGGCAACGATGTGAAGATCAGCGTCATCGCCACGGGCTTCGACCCGCACCGGCCGCTCAAGCGGATCGAGCAGCCGCTGTACAAGCGCACGGTCGAATCCCGCCCCGCGGAGCGTGAGACCGTCGCCGTTACGAATGGCACCAACGGTTCGACGCCGAAGCCCGAGCGCAAGCTCGAGGCCGACGACCTCGAGGTCCCGAGCTTCCTCCGCCGCAAGTAAGCTGGTCATCTAGGCGGATACGCGGACGGCCCTCACTAGATTTAGTGGGGGCCGTCCCATATGTTGTGTGTCATGAGATGCCCGAATTGCGGGAATCCGGACACCCGCGTGGTCGACTCGCGCGAGGCGGAGGACGGCGCGTCCATCCGCCGCCGTCGGGCGTGCGATCGCTGCGAGGAGCGCTTCACGACGTTCGAGCGCAGCGAGTCGGCCCGGATCCAGGTCCTCAAGCGCGACGGCAGCCGCCAGGAGTTCGACCGTCGCAAGCTGTCGAGCGCGATCGAGAAAGCCGCTTCGACGAGCCTGTCGCCCGAGAAGCTGGCGGCCCTCATCGACGACATCGAGGCGACGCTCAAGCAGAGCGGAACGTCCGAGGTCGGCTCCCAACGCATCGGCGAGATGGTCCTCGAGCGCCTCGCGGACGTGGACCCGATGAGCTACATCCGGTTCCGCATCGTGTACGCGAAGCTCGACGACCTGACCGCGCTCCGCGAGGAGCTCGCGACCCTCGATCGCCGGCGCGAGGTGTCGCGCGATCGCAAGGTGGCGGAGCAGACTATGCTGCCGATCGAGGCCGTGCCGGTCCCGAGCGGCGGGCGGAAGCGCAAGCGCTGAGCACGGCACCGTTCCAGCTGGTGTGCTGGGATCTCGACGGCACCCTCACCGACAGCGTGCCCTTCGTGGTCGATACAGCGAACCGGGTGATCACCCGGCGGGGCGGTACTGCGCTCGACTTCGACGTGGTGGGACGGATGACCGGCCTGCCGCTGGAACAGATCTTCAAGCTCGTGTGGCCGGACCTGTCCGACGAGGACGCGAGCGCCTGCCGCGTCGAGTACCGCGACATCTACGACCGCACGGTCATCCCGGCGACGAAGCTCTTCCGTGGCGCGCGCGAGACGCTCCGGTCGGTCCACGCCGCGGGGATCCTGCAGGCGACGGTCACCGGGAAGCGCGCCGCAGATTGCGAGCGGATCCTGCGCGGTCTGGACATCGGGGACGACATCGAGCTCTACCTCGGCGGCGATTCGGTGCCGCCTGACCGTCACAAGCCAGCGCCCGATCTGGCGCTCCTTGCGATGCGCACGCTCGCCGTGCGACCTGAGCGCACGGTCGTCATCGGTGACACCAGGACCGATATGTCGATGGGCCGCGAGGCGGGGGCGCACACGATCCAGGTGCTCTGGGGCTACGAGCGCGAGCCGGTGCCGGAGGCGGCCGAAGCGGTCGGAACATGGGATGCGCTCCTCGCTCGTATCCTCCGCATCTGATGGTCCTTTCCGACCGCGACATCCGCATCGCCATCGAGGGTGGCCGGATCGGCATCGAGCCGTACGACCCGTCGTGCATCCAGCCGGCGAGCCTCGACATTCGCCTCGATCACCGGTTCCGGGTCTTCCGCTCGAGCCACCACCCCTACATCGATCTCGCGCGCCCGCTCGACGACGTCACCGAGCTCGTCGAGGTGGGGGATTCCCCGTTCATCCTCCATCCGACCGAGTTCGTGCTCGGCTCCACCCGTGAGCGCATCAGGCTGTCGGACGACCTCGTCTCGCGCGTTGAGGGCAAGAGCAGCCTCGGCCGGCTTGGCCTCCTCATCCACTCGACCGCGGGCTTCATCGACCCCGGCTGGGACGGGCACATCACGCTCGAGCTCTCCAACGTGAACAACCTGCCGATCACGCTCTACCCCGGCATGCGCATCGGCCAGCTGTCCTTCTTCCAGCTCTCGTCGCCGGCCGAGCGGCCATACGGGTCGCGCGACCTTGGGTCCAGCTACCAGGGTCAGTCCGGGCCGACGCCATCGCGTTACCGGCTCGACCTTCCCGAGCGCTAGCGATGTGCGTCAGCGCGCTCCTCATCACGTTCCTCGACGCGTTCGTGCAGGTGTTCTTCGGCGCGCTCACGATCGCGATCTTCATCCGCGTGATCCTGTCGTGGGTACAGACCCGGCTGCCGCTCGGGATCGACGAATTCGTCTTCGCGGTCACCGAGCCGATCCTTGGGCCGATCCGCAGGCTGCTCCCGGCCGCGGCGGGCATGGACCTCTCGCCGCTCGTCGCGCTCATCGCCATCCAGTACCTCCTCGAGCCGCTCGTCCTCCGGCTCCTTCCGGCCGCCGTGCCGTGCCTGACCTGACGATCCACGAACGCGACGGGCGAGCCCACTTCGCGGTACGTCTGATCCCGCGCGCCTCCCGCAGCGCGGTCGCCGGTGTCCGCGATGGCGTGCTCCAGGTCAGGGTGACCGCGGCGCCCGTCGGCGGTGCCGCGAACAAGTCACTGGTCGAGCTGCTCGGCAAGGTGCTGCGGGTCGGCGTGACGGCGGTGCGGATCGAATCGGGCGGGACGTCGAGCCGGAAGCGCCTGTCGGTGCCGCGCGACGCGCTGGAGCGGCTACAGGCGCTCTAGCCCCTGCTGAAAGCCGCGGGCCTCGGTGGGCGTAGGGGGTACAGATGATGACCTTCAGCAACGGCGGCCTGCGCGATGGCTTTCTGCGCGCCGCCCTGCCGCGACGCCCGCCTGCCATCGTTCGTCCAGCCGTGACCTTCGAGGACATCGTTCGTGAGCACCAGGATGCCGTCTACGGCGCCGCGCTCAGGATCCTCGGTGACCGCGACGCGGCGCAGGACGCCGCGAACCAGGCGTTCATCAAGGCCTACCGCTCGATCGCGTCCTATGACCAGACCCGGCCCATCCGCCCGTGGCTCCTGCGGATCGCAATCAATGAGGCGATCACGATCGGTCGCTCCCGGACGCGCGAGCGGGCGCGGCGCGCGCCAGAGACAGAGGCGGCCGCGGTCGCCGACCGGTCCGCAACGCCGGAGCGCGCGACGCTCGAGCGTGAGTCGCGCGATGCCATCCGCGCCGCGGTCGCGAGGCTCCCGGAGCTCTACCGCGTTGTCGTCGTGCTCCGCTATTTCAATGAGCTGAGCGTCGACGAGGTAGCGGCCGTGACCGGCCGGTCGTCATCGACGGTCGGCGTGCAGCTGCTCCGTGCCCGGCAGCTCCTGCGTAAGGCGATGGAGGAGCCGGGCGTATGAACGACATGGACGAGCTCAACACGCTGAACGAAGGCGCCCTCCGCCGGGCGCTCCAGCTCGATCCGGACGAGCGCACCGCGCGATTCGACGCGGCGGCGCTCGTTGCCGCGGCCGAGCACCGTTCGCCGGTGGAGCAGCTGCAGCGGGCGATCCGCGCTTTCGCGGTCATCGGGGTCAGCGCCGGGCTCGAGGCCGTGGTCGCGGTCATCGCGTTCAACACCCTGGCCGACCTCGATCTCACCGAACCTGCCGGACTGGTGCTGTCGCTGGTCGCCGCGGTCGCGCAGCGCGTCGTGGCCATCGGGCAGCTGACCACCGAGCCATCTGTCGCGGTCGCCGCTCTGGCGGCTGTGCTCTTCGCGATCGTCTACGAGCGCAGCACGGGAAGGGAGCCACCACATGTCAGGGCGTCTTGAGCGCAGTCGCGCCAATCGGGTCATCGGAGGCGTCTGTGGGGGGCTCGCCGAGTACCTCGACATCGACACGACGATCGTCCGCGTCGGGATGGTCATCCTCGGGTCATTCGGCATCGGGATCCTCGTCTACTTCGTCCTGCTCGTCCTAATGCCGCACCCCGGCGTGGCCTCGCCGTTCGTGCGGCCCTCGACGGGCGATCCGGCAGCGGCACCGGTCGCGTCCACCGTTGCCGCACCGGGCGTCGTTGACCCTGTGGAGGTCGATCGCCGGCGCAGCAGCGTTGGCGTCCTCCTCGTGGCCGTGGGCATCATCTTCCTGCTCGGCAACCTCGGTGCGTTCCGGTTCATCGAGTGGCGGGTCATCTGGCCGCTCGTCCTGATCGCCGTCGGTGTCTTCTTCATCGCCCGGCGCGCGACGCGCTGAGATGAGTGACCTGATGCCACCCACCGAGCCGACCCCGCCGACCCCGCCCATCCAGCCGGCACGCCCCGCGCCACCCTCGGGCCCGATCACCGACGGGTCCAAGCGCCGGCGGGGCATGTTCTGGCCGCTGCTGCTCATCGCGATCGGTCTGATCGCGCTCGCGAGCAACTACGGCTGGGTGCAGCCGATCACCGTCGTGTCGCTCCTCGCGCTCTGGCCGGTGCTGCTGATCCTGCTCGGGATCGACATCTCGTTCGCGCGCCGCTGGCCGGTGGCGACGCTCGCCGCGGAGGTGCTCGTCATCGCCGCCGCCCTGTCCCTCGCCGCCACCCAGCCGTCGGCCCTTCGGCTGATGAGCTTCTCGTTCGATCGTTCGGGCGATTGCACCGCCGCCTCGCCTTCGGGCGCGGTCGCGCGCAGCTCGATGCAGAGCCTTCGCCTCTCGATCAGCGGTGGTGCTGCGCGCTATCACGTCGGCGGCGGCGCGACAGCCGCGGTCACGGCGTCGGCGGACGGCGCGGATCTCTGCCTCGTCGACCGGGCCAGCCGCGACTCCACGAAGGGCGACGTGCGTCTGACCCAGGCCGGTGCGACGTTCGGCGGCAATACGGACGTGACGGTCCAGATCGCGAATGATCTCCCGGTGTCCCTTCAGGTGAACGCCGGCGCCGGCGAGTTCACGTTCGATCTGCACGACGTGCATGTCACCGATGCCCGCCTGAACATCGGGGCGGCCAGCATGACCATCGTCCTTCCGAAGCCGACGGGTGACGTCGGGATCCGCATGGATGGCGGCGCGTCGAGCGTCGTCATCGAGATCCCGGCGGATATCGATGCCCGCATCACGGTGACCGGCGGGCTCATTTCGTCGAGCTCGATCAACCCGCGCACGACGAAGAGCGGGAACATCATCGAGACGGCCGGCTATGCGGCCGCGAAGGACCGCGTCACGGTCACGGTGACTGGCGGAGCGACCTCGGTCTCGGTCCGCTAGGACCGGCGCGGACCGGATCTAGTCCCGCTGGTCCAGTCCGCGCCCGCCGGCCCGGCGCACGCTCCGGGCGAAGATCTTCCGCTGTCGCTTTTCCTCCGAGCGGGCCAGGGCGTCGCGCTTCTTCGCGATGAACGCCTCCTCGCGCTCGAGCTTCCGGTAGCTCGCGTACCGGTCGGCGCTGAGCGTGCCGGCCTCCAGCGCAGCGCGGACGGCGCAGCCCGACTCGGCCTCGTGCGAGCAGTCACCGAAGCGGCACACGAGCGCCAGGGCCTCGATATCGCTGAAGACCGCTGATAGGCCCGCTTCGGCGTCCCAGAGCTGCAGCTCGCGCATGCCCGGCGTGTCCAGGACCATGCCGCGACCTTCGATGACCACGAGCTCGCGCTGGGTCGTTGTGTGGCGGCCGCGGCCGTCCTCGCGGGTCGCTGCGGTCGGCCGGTCTCCACCTTCGAGGGCGTTGAGGAGCGTCGTCTTGCCGACGCCGGACGGCCCGAGAAAGACGATCGTGCGGCCGGGCCGGCAGTACGTGTCGAAGATCTCGAGTCCGATCCGTGCAGGGGCGCTGATCGCGTGCACCGATGTGCCCGGCGCGACCTCACGGACCGATAGCAGCGCGGCGTCCACGTCCGGGCAGAGGTCGGACTTCGTCAGGATCACCGTTGGCTCGGCGCCGCTCTCGTACGCGACGGTGAGGTAGCGCTCGAGGCTGCGAAGATTTGGCTCGCCGGCGAGCGATGCCACGACGAAGACGACGTCGGCATTGGCGGCCGCGACCTGCTCCTGCCACGCGAGCACCGTCTTGCGCGAGAACGAGGTGCGGCGCGGGAGCACCGCCTGGATGACACCGTCGTGCGCGAGCACCCAATCGCCGACGGCGGGCAGGTCGCCGACGCCGCGGGCGTCGTGCCGCAGCCGCCCCGAGATCGACGCCGTCTGTTCGCCGTTCTCGCCGTACAGCACGTAGCCGCCCCGATGCTGCGTCGCCACGCGCGCGGGCTCCAGGTCCGCGAATTCGTTGATCGAGCGGAGGGCCTCCCAAGCGGGATCCCAGCCCAATTCGGCCAGTGCGATGGGTCGTGGCTGCACGCGTTCCTCCTTCAGCGTCGTGGACCCACCGGTCACGGCGCGAAGGACGGGAAGGTCAGACCGCGGCGCGACCGGAGGTGCGGGTCGGGTTCGAGAGCACAACAGTCATGTCGAGCACCTCCATCACGTCATCGCGCGTCCGTGCGCGTGCCGCAACGATAGCATCCGGTATCGAATGACGGCGCTTCTCCGGCTCATCACGGTCATCGGTCTGGTGATCGCGGCGACGACGCCGGCGGCCGCCGCGGACACCGGCTGGACCATCGACGCCTTCCGCGCGGACATCACGATCCAGCCCGACGGCGCACTCGCGATCGTCGAGACGATCGACGTCGACTTCGGCGCTCTGCAGAAGCACGGCATTTTCCGCACGATCCCCACGAAGTACCGCTATGACGAGAGGCGCGACCGCGTCTACGCGCTCTCCGTCAACGGCGTCACCGACGGGACCGGCCGTCCGGTGACGATCCAGCTCACGCGCGGCGACGCCGCGACCGAGAT
>JBBRQB010000047.1:0-19049 GCA_038227105.1 Candidatus Limnocylindria bacterium
CCGTCACCGTGACCTTTGAGGTCGACGGGAAGTCCCAGTCGATCGAGGGCGACGAGGTCCTCCTGGGCGCCGGCCGTGTCGCGAACTACAGCGGTGTCGAGAACGCCGGCCTCAAGATCGAGCGGCTCGGTATCGTCGTCGACGAGCGAATGCGTACGAGCATCAACGGCGTGTGGGCTATCGGCGATTGCATCGGCGACCCGCGGGCGCCCAAGCTCGCGCACGTCGCCTCGACGCAGGGTGAGGTCGCGGTCGACGTCATCCTTGGCGAAGACGTGAAGATGGATTACGACGTCGTCCCGAACGTCGTGTACACGCACCCGGAGGTCGCGACGGTCGGGCTGACCGAGGCCCAGGCCAAGGAGAAGTACCCCGACGCGAAGTCGTCGCGGTTCTCGTTCAAGGCATCGGGCCGCGCACTCGCGCTCGGCGAGAGCGACGGCCTCGTCAAGCTCGTCACCGGCGGCCCATACGGCCGCATCCTCGGCGTGCACATCGTCGGGCCCAGCGCGAGCGAGCTCATCGCCGAGGCGACTCTCGCGATGCGCCTCGAGGCGACGGCAGAAGACCTCGTCGCGACCATCCACGCGCACCCGACGCTGGCCGAGACGCTGCGCGAGGCCGCGCTTGTCGCCGTCGGCACAGCGATCCACACCGCCGGACGCTAGCGACGCCCGAAGAGCCGAGCTCGCTTCCAGCGCTCGCGAACGCGAAGCCCGGCGACATCCTGCTCTTCGATCGGCCCAAGGGTGGTCTCGGCGCGCTCATCAGCCTGGTCACACGGTCGACGTACTACCACGTGGCAATCTTCGAAAAGGACACGTTCACGATCGAAGCGCGACAGCGTGGCGTCGTCCGTCGCGACCTCCGGTCAAAGGAGGGCGGCCACACGTTCACGGTCATTCCGGCGCCCGACGGGAAAGGCCCCATCGCGCTCGACTGGGCTGTTGCGAAGATCGGATCGAAGTTCGACCGGCTGGATTTCCTGGTGATCCTCATCGACCGGTTCGTCACCAGACTGCGACTGCATTACCACGGGTTCGGCGCGTACTCGTGTGGCGAGTTCGTCGCGAAGGCGTTCTCCGCGGCCGGCGTGCGGCTGTTCCCGGAGCTGAATGACGACGACGTGGAGCCGGCGGATTTCGCGAGGTTCCTGCCACAGACATAGCGCCCACACGTCGTTCCCGCACCTACGCGAGTTTGGTACAGAGTGCGAGGCCGGCGTGTATGTCGTCGGTGATAATTGGGGCTGGGCCGTTAGCTCAGTGGATAGAGCAGCGCTCTTCTAAGGCGATTGCCGTCGGTTCGAGTCCGACACGGCCCGCAGCGCGTGTTCCTAGCGGGGCGCTCCCTGCTCCCGCTTCGCCGCGCGGCGGTCCTCGAACTTCTTGGCGCTCGCTTCGAGCTTCCCAAGGAACAGCGCCAGGTCCTCACGCGCGCGCTCGGCCTCGGGGTCGAGGTCCGTGCGCTCGAAGACCTTCCAGTAGCGGAGCAGCGGCCAGATGATGTCGTCGTGGTGGATCCGCAGGTCGTAGATCCCGGCCTCGGCCATCTTCGCCGCCTTGCGGACGAAGCCGGCGATGCCGGCACCGGGCATGGCGAAGTTCATGACCTCCGCGGCGATGGCCTTCACCACCGCTGACGGCGCGAGCTCCATCGCGGCCTGGAGCGCGTCGCGGTAGAAGACCATGTGCAGGTTCTCGTCCTGGGCCACGCGGACCATGATCTTGTCGGCGACCGGATCCGCCGAGAAGCGGCCGGTGTTCTGGTGTGACACGCGGGTCGCGAGCTCCTGGAACGACGTATACGCGAGGCCGCGCAGCGCCCCCATCGACGGGCGGTCGTAGCCGAGCTGCATGTTCTGCATCCGGCCCCGCTCGAGCATGATCGGGTCGATGTTCCGCGTGACGATGAGGTAATCGCGGATCACGATCGCGTGGCGACCCTCCTCCGCCGTCCAGCGGTGCACCCAGTTCTTCCAGGCCCCGTCGCCCTTCTCGAAGATCGCGCGGATCAGGTAGTGATAGGAGGGGAGGTTGTCCTCGGTGAGGAGGTTGACCTCGAAGGCGGTCTGCGCGACGCCGGAGAGGCGGGGCTGGTCGGGTGTCCAGGGCTCCTTGTCGAAGTCACGGCCCTGGCTGTACGGGATGAAGTCGTGGGGGAACCACTCCTTGGCGACCGTCAGGTGGCGGTCGATGAGCTTGCCGATGGCGGGCTCGATCTCAGTAAGGAGGGCAGCCTCGCTGCGCTCCTGCCCGGTCAGCAGGACCGTGTCGTCCGGTGAATGAACGTCATCCATATCAGTCTTACATGGAAGGGCCGGTCCAGCCCATAAGCTCCGCAAACCTACCGACCACCAGGCGGCCGACCGAGCCCGTATGTCATCCTTAGATTCGTGATCGACCGTCTCTCCGTCCTGCTCGTCGCGCTGGCCGCGATGCTTTGGGGCACCGACACGGTCTTCCGCTCGCCGCTCCTCCAGCACATCGGCGGCGGACCGATCCTGCAGGCGACCCAGATCGTGACGATGGAGCACATCGTCCTGACCATCGTCTGCCTCCCGATCCTCTGGCTCGCGGCGCGCGAGATCCGCGCGCTCACGCGGGCACAGTGGATCGCGATCGTCGCCATCGGCGTCGGCGCGTCCGGTCTCGCGACGATCCTGTTCACGATCTCCTTCAGCTACGGGCACTTCATCGAGACGCTGCTGCTCCAGAAGCTCCAGCCGCTCATCGCGATCCTGCTCGCGAACTTCTGGCTGGGCGAGCGCATCTCGCGACGCGCGTGGGTCTGGGTGCCGGTCGCGATCTTCGGCGCGTACTGCATCGTCATCCCGAACCCGCTCGATCCGCGTGCGGCGTGGGCGGACTTCCACGTGAGCGCCGGGCTCTTCGCGATCGCCGCCGCCGCTCTCTGGGGCGCGGGCACCGTATTCGGCCGCTACGCGCTCTCCACCGTCCGGTTCACGACGCTCACCGCGCTCCGGTTCACGACGGCGCTGCCGGCGCTGCTCGTCACGCTGCTGATCATCGGTGGCCCGTCAGCCTTCGGGAACTACCGCATGGACGACGTCCCGCTCTACCTTGGGATCGCGCTGGTCCCCGGCCTCTTCCCGATGCTCCTCTACTACCGCGGTCTCGCGAGCACACCGGCGTCGCTCGCGACGCTCGCCGAGCTCGCGTTCCCGATCACCGGCATCCTCGTCAACCTGTACCTCGTAACGCCGCCGCAGACGGTCAGCTCGTGGCAGCTGGCCGGCATCCTCATCCTGATCGGCTCGCTCATCGCGCTCGACTACACGAACGCGAAGCGTCCGGCGCGGCTCGAGCGCGGCGCGGAGATCGCGCTCACCTAGTAACCCGCGTAGTCGTCGGGTGAGCCGCTCGGCTTCGGTGTCTGCTTTCCGTAGTCCTTCGGCGCTTCGGTGCCCGCGACCGCGGGTACGGCCGTCTTCGCGGGGGCCGAGGTCTGCGGCCCGGCGCCGCCGGCTCCTGCGCCACCGCAGGCACCGAGCACGACCGCGAGCACCAGCGTCGTCACGAGCTTCTTCAACGAGTCCCCTCCTGATACGGTGGATACGGACGAGAGGGCCGGACGGATATGGGCGTCGTCATTGTCGCGCTGATCCTGCTGATAGTGGCGATCGGTACGGTCGCCATGCTCGTGTTCGCGCTCACTGCGCTGCGCCGGGCCAGCCGGCCCCGGCCTGCGCCACCCGAGAATTGCGGCGACTGCATCTTCATGGTCCCGCGCGCGAGGGTCTATAAGCGCGAGACCCTCGAGGACGCGGACGGCATCGTCCGGTACCTCTGCCAGCAGCGGTGGATCGAGATCACGCCGTACTCACCGCGCTGCGAGCTCGGCAAGAGCAAGACGAGGCTGACCACCGTCCCCGATTAGCTGGATTCGCGATAGATTCCGGCGGTGCCGGATATCTTCGCCGCCTTCGACGCGCACGTGCGTGCGCGGGAGCGTGAATACCTGGACGAGCTGTCCGAGCTGATCCGCCTGCCCACGGTCTCGGCCCAGCGATCGGCCATCGACGAGACCGCACGCGCGGTCCTCGACCGCGCGAAGCGCGCCGGTTTCGCGGCGAGCGCGGAGCGCATGCCCGGTGGACCGCCGACGATCGTCGGCGAGCAGGGCGCGGGGAAGCGGACGCTGCTCGTGTACGACCACTATGACGTGCAGCCCCCGGATCCGGTCGACGAGTGGCGAACACCGCCGTTCGAGCCGACGATCCGCGACGGCTTCCTGTTCGGGCGGGGTACCTCCGATAACAAGGGCAACCTCATGGCGCGGCTGCAGGCCGTCGAGGCCTACAAGGCGACCGTCGGACCACTGCCGCTCCGCATCCGCATCCTGTTCGAGGGCGAGGAGGAGATCGGGTCGGAGCACCTCGCCGACTTCGTGCGCGTCCATGGCGACCGGCTCGCGGCAGACGGCTGCATCTGGGAGGCGGGCTACAAGGACGCCGCGGGCCGTCCGACCGTGAGCCTCGGGCTCAAGGGCATCTGCTACGTCGACCTCCGGGTCCGTGGGACCAGGCTCGACGCGCACTCGTCGGTCGGCGGGATCGTGCCCAACGCGGCGTGGCGCCTCACGTGGGCGCTCGCGTCGCTCAAGAACGAGCAAGGGGCGATCACGGTCGACGGGCTGATGGACCACGTCCGCGAGCCCAGCGCCGCGGATCTCGCGCTCCTCGAGGCGCTGCCGTTCGACGAGGAGGGCTGGAAGCGCATCCACGGCATCGCAGCGTTCGTCGGCGGCGCCACGGGTGCCGCGCTCAAGCGCGCGTACTTCCTCGAGCCCACGTGCACCATCTGCGGCCTCTCGTCGGGCTACCAGGGGGAGGGCTCGAAGACCGTGCTCCCGGCGGTCGCCAGCGCGAAGGTCGATTTCCGGCTCGTGCCCGACCTCACGCCGGAGCTCGTGCGCCGACTCTTGCGCGCGCACCTCGACGTGCGCGGCTTCACCGATATCGAGATCACGCCGCATCACGGCGAAAGGCCGTCGCGCTGGCCGCCGGACACCGAGGTCGCGAAGGCCGCGGTCGCCGCGAACCGCGCGGCCTATGGCACAGATCCGGTCGTGTACCCGCTCATGGCGGGCTCCGGGCCGATGGCCCAGGTCTGCGACCAGCTCGGCATCCCCGCGGTCGGGTTCGGGTCGGGCAACGCGGGCTCGGCGAACCATGCCCCGAACGAGAACATCGCGATCGCCGACTACATCGATCACATCCGCGCGTTCGGCCGCTTCCTGCACGCCTTCGCCGGTCTTCCGGTGTGAGCGCGGACGTATCCGCCGGGAGCAGACGATCGCTGCTCCTGGTGCTCGGGTTCCTTTCGTTCGGTGCCGTCTACAACGGCCTCGTTATGAGCCCGGTCCTCGAACCGCTGGCGCGTGAGTTCGGGATCTCGACCGGCACCGCCGGCCTCGCGGTCGCCGCGTACGGGGCCCCGGGTATCGCGGTCGCCGTGCTCGCCGGCCCGTACTCCGACCGTATCGGACGCAAGCCGTTCCTCGTCGTCGGTCCCGCGATCATGGGCCTCGCGACGCTCGCCGCCGCTATCGCGCCGAGCTTCGGGTTGCTCGTCGCGGCGCGGATCGCGTCGGGCGTCGGCGCAGGGGTGATCTTTCCGAACGCGAACGCGACCGTCGCCGACACGTTCCCGTTCCGCGAGCGCGGCCGGGCGATCGCCGCGGTGATCGGCATGAACACGATGGCGAGCGTCGTCGGCGTGCCGATCGCGGGCATCGTGTCGGAGGCGACGAGCTGGCGCGTGTCCCTCGCGATCGTGGGCCTGACCGCGATCCTCGCAGCGATGGTGGTGTTGTTCCGGCTCCCGAACGCGCAGGGAACGAACCGGGAGGCACGCATCCGCGCGCTCTATGCCCTGATCATCCGTGACCGGTCGGCGATCGCGATCATCGCGTCGAGCTTCCTCGGAGCGCTGTATTGGTTCACCTGGGCGACGTACCTCGTCGTGTTCTTCCAGCGCACGTTCGGCCTGAATGAAGGGCTGGCCTCGACCGTGGCCCTCACCCAGGGTGTCGGCGTCATCATCGGCAGCCAGATCGGCGGTCGGCTCGGTGACCGGCTCGGCCACCGACGGATCGTGGCCGGCGCGATCGTCGTCTCGGCGTCGATCCTCTTCGTGGTCACGAACGTCGCGCTGCCGCTCGCGGTCGTCGCGCTCCTGAACCTGCTCCTGTCGACCGTCATCGGCGCGCGGTTCGCGACCAATAACGCGCTCATGTCGGAGCAGGTCCCCGAGGCCCGCGGCACGATGCTCGCGGTCTCCGCGTCCGTGGCGAGCCTGTCGATCGTCGTCGGCGCGACGGTGGGCGGACTGATGGTGGACGGCCCCGGGTTCGGCGTGCTCGGCGCGTTCTGCCTCGTGTGCGCGCTCATCTCGGCCTCGATCGTGATGCGATTCGTCCGGGAGCAGCCGTTGACCGACCTCGAGGTGCAGCCGCTCCGCTGAACCGGACCGGTCCGCACCCATTCTTGGTTACAGAACCGTTACCGATACGTCACGGTCGCGGCCCATTCCCGGTGCGTTTGGGCACAGCACCTGCCCCTCTCTTACTCGCTACACGGGCTCACCACGAGCCCCGTGAAAGGAGCAGGCCGATGGCAACGCAAGGCAAGAAGCCAGGTGGCGGGATGACCGTTGCTGAAGCCGGCAGGATGGGCGGAAAGCTCGTCTCCGAGAAGTACGGGCCGGAGTTCTACGAGAAGATCGGCAAGAAGGGCGGCTCGAGCACCGCGGCGCGGTACGGCTCCGAGTTCTTCGGGCAGATCGGTCGCAAGGGCGGCAAGGCCGTCAGCGACAAGTACGGTCCAGGCCATTTCGAGCGTATCGGGCGGCGTGGCGGTCAGAAGGTCGCCTCGCTCGTCGAAAAGGCGAAGCAGCTCGATGCGGGCGACGCCGAGAAGCCCGCGCCCGAGGTACGGGTCGAGGAAACGATCGGCTCGTAGCCTGATACTCCCCGTGTGGGGACGCAGCCAGAGCGCATTGGGACGCGGGTCGTGCGAACGGCCCGCGTTCTGCCGTCCGGGGCAGGCACGCCGCTCGTGCCACCCCTCGTGCAGAGCGTTGCGTTCGACTACGGCTCGATGGCCGAGCAGGACGCCATCTTCGGCAACGAGAAGGCGGGCTGGGTCTACGGCCGCTATGGCACGCCGACCACCGGCGCGCTCGAGGGCGCGCTCGCGTCGCTCGATGAGGTCGAGGACGCCGTCTGCTTCGTCACCGGCATGGCCGCGATCGGAACGCTCTTCGGTGTCGTGATCGCGGAGGGCGGCCGGATCGTCGCGCAGGAGGACACCTACGGCGCGACCCGCGCGATGCTCCAGCGGTTCACGACCGAGCGCCGCGCCGACGTCGCGTTCGTCGATCCCACGGATCTCGTGGCCGTCGACCACGCCCTCGGCGAGCGAAAGACCGCGCTCCTCTACGTGGAGTCGATCTCGAACCCACTGCTGCGCGTTGCGGACGTCGGCGTGCTCGCTGAGCGGGCTCACGCCGCGGGCGCGAAGCTCTGCGTCGACGCGACCTTCGCGACGCCGGTCCTGTACCGCCCGGCCGGGCTCGGCGCCGACACCGTGCTCCACTCGCTCACGAAGTACATCAACGGCCACGGCGACGTCATGGGCGGCAGCATCGGCGGCCCGAAGGCGGAGGTCGACCGGTTCCGCGAGCGGGTGATGAGCGATGGCGCGTACTTACCGCCGCACGAGGCGTGGCTCACGATCCGCGGCATGCGCACGCTCGAGCTGTGCGTGACCCGCCAATGCGCCGGCGCCATCGCGCTTGCGACGCACCTCGACGGTCATCCGAAGGTCGCGCGGGTCTTCTATCCCGGCCTCGAGGCGCATCCGCAGCATCAGCTCGCGTGCGATCAATTCGGCGAACGGGGCGGCGGCGTCGTGACGTTCGCTCTGAGGAACGACTCCCGCGAGGCGGCCTACCGCTTCCTTGATGCGCTTGAGGTCGCAGCCTCCGCGACGACGGTGGGGGATCTGTTCACCGAAGTGCTCCATCCTGCGACGGCCTCGCACCGGCGCATCGACCCCGCCGAGCGCGCCCGCATGGGCATCACCGACGGCACCGTGCGGGTCTCGGTCGGGATCGAGGATCCGTATGACATCGTTGCGGACATCGATCAGGCGCTGGCTCGCGTCTAGCGGCTAATGCTCTCGGCGGAGGTGCTCCAGCACCTCGGCCATGACCCGGCAGTCGATCTCGTTGTAACGCGCGACCTCCACCATCAGCTCGACCGCTCCCATGTCCGTTCGGTCCTGCGTCGCGATCGCAGCGGCAGCCCAGGCGCCGGCCATCGCACCGGTCCCGTCGGCGAGGCCCTCGCCCCATTCGGTCTCGATGAGCCCGTGCTCCTTCATCGCGCGCGCGACCGCCTTGAGCCCGAACCGCAGCGCGCCTCGCACGACGACCGGCTCGGGGTGGACGATCTTCTCGAGGAGGTCGTACCACGCGAGCTCGGGCCACCCGCGATCGGGGTGCCGCGCGCGCGCCGAGTCGTACGCCGCGTCCATGAACACGGTCTCGGCTGCGGACCAGTGGAAGAGGCGCGCCTCCGCCGCTCCGGTGAGCCCCGCGCGCTTCGCGACGGCGTCGACGTGCGCGAGCCAGGCGTCGATCATGTCCGCCTCGGCCTCCGGTGTGAGCGCGCGCGCTGTGAACTGCGCGAAGTCCCACGTCCCGCCGGTGTAGGTCCCGCAGCCGACCTGGAAGATGAGCGATTGCCCGCCCTTCTTGGGGAACGCGGTGAAGTCGTCGTTGAGGTCGTTCACCGTCTCGAAATCCACATAGAGCTCGATCGTCGCGCGCTCGCGCCAGCGGCCCTCGTCCGCGGCGATCCGTGCCGGTCGCACCGCCGGGCCCGTCTCGCGGTTTGCGGCGAGGAGCGCGTCGAACATCGGCGGATAGACCTCGCCCGAGATCCCGAGCCACGCGGCGGTGACGCGCGGGTCGTCCCAGCGCGTCACGCCGCGAGCTCGCGCGCGATCGCGCATCGCCGCGCTGACACGCCAGAGCAGCGTCAGCTCGCGCAGCTCGTCGGCGATCTCCTTCTTCGCTTCGTGCCAGGGGTGATCGCGCTCGTTCTTCATGTTGGGCCAGAGCTCATCGACCGACGGCACGGGCAGCACCTGCCACGCCGCGCCCTCGCGGCGCATGCGTCGGACCCACGCGGCACCTTCGGCGATGACGTCGCCGAGCGCAGCCTCGCGCGGGCGCACGTACGTGTCCGCCGCGATGCGACCGAGACGCTCCCAGCAGGTGTCGCCACGCCCGCTGTTGCCCTGCTTCCAGCCGCGTCCCAGGACGTAGGAGAACGGCGCAACGTAGCCCTGCACGCGGGCGAGCATCTGGTTGTACGTCCACAGCTGCGCACACGTGGCGAGCTGGCTCGATGTGGACAGGCCCCCGTCCTTCAGGAGCTCGAGCGTCGAGAACTTCACGTCGATGACGCGGTAGTGCCACGCCGCGCCGTGGAACGCGAGAGCCGGGACGGTCGGATCGTCGGTCTCGGCGAACGCGTCGCCGCACAGTGCCGCGAGAACGTCGGATCGGACCAGCAGATCGACGCGGCCGTACGTCCGCAGCTGGGGGTCGCGCAGCAGCCCTCCGGCGATGACGCGCTCGCCGCGCTCCATGGCCGCCACGGTGGCTCCAGCCGCCGTCAGCGAGCGGGCGTTCTCGCGGTCGACCTCGATGCGCGTCAGCCCAACGCGCTCCTCCAGATCCGCGAGGACGCGCTCCTCGAAACGGCGGCCCTGGGACGCCAGGAAGCGCTGGAAGTCGAATCGCTCGTCGTATGCCGCGCGCTGATCGTCGCGAGCGATGCCGCGCTCGCCGCCGTAGCGGTCGAGCCAGTCGAGGAGCGTGTCGTTCGCCGCCCAGTTCCGGATCGCGCCGGCGGACACCCAGTCATCCCAGTCGGCGTCCGTGGTCGGGATGACCGTGTTGCCGTCATCGCGCGTGATCAGGGCATTCGCGCCGCGCACCGGGCGGCCGATCGCGAACGACAGCGTGAGCTGCGCCGGCGGGTGGTCAGCCATTCAGGACGGCGGCCAACCGGCCGAAGCCGGGCGCCTGCATGATCGCCGTCGCGTCGTCGGGCGCGGCGGCGCCGAGGCGGTTGGCCCAGTAGACGTCCATCCCCGCGCGCGTCGCGCCGCCGACGTCGTGCGCTGACCCCGCGACGAAGAGCACACGCGTGCCGTCGAGCCCGAGCGCGGCGAGGGCTGCGCGGTACGGCCGTGGATCCGGCTTGTAGGCACCCGCTTCCTCAGCGGTCATGACCAGGTCGAACGTGCCTGCCCGGGCGGCCGCGAGCTGGCCGAGCCTCTTCGAGCAGTTCGTCACGATGAACCGTGGCAGCGTGCCGAGCGCCGCGAGCGCCGCCGGTGTGTCGGGCCAGGGACCGGTGTCGTCCCAGTGCGCGAGAAGCTGCTCTGCCTGGGCCTGGCCGATGCCGACCTCCGTCGCGCTCTCGCGCACGAGCGTCGCGAAGTCACGGTAGGGCCGGCCGCGCAGCAGCCGTTGATTCGCGGCGTGCCATCGAGCGCCGATGTCACCGTCACCCGCGTACCGCTGCCAGAGCGGCAGCGTGTCGAGCAGAGCGGTGAGCAGATCGAAGCCGACCGCGTCGTATCGGGGCATGCGTCTAGGCTACGCGGCGATGGCGCGCTTTATCGTCGAGGGCGGGACCCCGCTGCGTGGCGAGATCACCGCCAAGGGCAACAAGAACTCGGCACTGCCGCTCATTGCCGCCAGCCTGCTCACCAGCGAGCCGTTCATCCTGCGGAACTTGCCACGTATCCGAGACGTCAACGGGATGCTCGAGATCGTGACAACCCTCGGGGCGAGCGTCGAGTGGCTTGACGAACACTCGGTCAGGATCGTCGCGGCGAACGTGAACAAGACCGCGATCGATCCAAAGCTCTCTCGCGACATCCGCACCTCCCTCCTCTTTGCCGGACCGATGCTCGCGCGCTTCAAAAAGGTCACGCTCGGGCCGCCCGGCGGCGATGTCATCGGCCGCCGCAGGACCGACACCCACTGGCTGGCGCTTCAGCAATTTGGCGCGACGCTCGCGCACGACCGCAACGGCTTCGGCCTCGAGGCGACGGAGCTGGTCGCCGCCGACATCCTGCTGGACGAGGCATCGGTCACCGCGACCGAGAACGCGCTCCTGTGCTCGGTGCTCGTTCCCGGCCGCACCGTCATCCGCAACGCGGCGAGCGAGCCGCACGTCCAGGAGCTCGCGATGGTCCTCGTCCAGATGGGTGCGCGCGTCCATGGCATCGGCACCAACACCCTTGAGATCCGCGGGGTCCCGGAGCTGCGCGGAGTCGATCACCAGGTGTGGAGCGACCATCAGGAAGTCGGATCGTTCATGGGTCTCGCGGCGATGACCCACGGCGAGCTCACCGTGCAGCGATGCGCACCGCAGCACTTGCACATGATCCGCGCGGTCTTCAAGCGCCTCGGTATCGACTCGAGCGTTGACGGCGACGAGCTCCATGTGCCCGCGAAGGCGCATTACGTCATCGAGGAGGACATCGGGGGCAGGATCCCCAAGGTCCAGCCGCAGGTGTGGCCGGGCTTTCCGTCCGACCTTACGAGTATGGCGACCGCGTTCGCGACGCAGGCCGAGGGCACCGTGCTCATCCACGAGTGGATGTACGACGCGCGGATGTTCTGGCTCGGGACGCTCGAGACGATGGGCGCGCGGCTCCTCCTCGCGGACCCCCACCGCGCGCTCGTGATCGGCCCGAGCCAGCTCTACGGGACCGAGGTGCAGAGCCCCGATATCCGCGCCGGCCTCGCGCTCCTCGGCGCGGCGCTGTGCGCGAAGGGCACCAGCATCATCAACAACATCGAGCAGATCGACCGCGGCTACGAGGACATCGACGGTCGGCTCCGCGGGCTCGGCGCGAAGATCGAACGCGTGGCGTGAGCGCGGTCCAGCCGGCGCACGTTCCGGCGCGCTCCTACGTCACGCACCTGGAATGCGCCCGCTGCGGTGCCCACGCCGACGCGACGACGCTCGCGAACCTGTGCCCGACCGACGGTGGCCCATACCTCGTTCGCTACGACCTCGAGCGGCTCCATGCGGTGCCGCGCTCCATGCTCGCCGGCCGCCAGGCGTCGTTGTGGCGCTACCGCGAGCTCCTGCCGATGGACGACCCCGAGAACATCGTCAGCCTGGGCGAGGGGAACACGCCGATCGTCGAGCCGTTCGCGCTCCGCGAGTCGCTCGGCCTCCATCGCCTCTTCATCAAGGACGAGAGCCTCCTCCCGACGGGGACGTTCAAGGCACGTGGCGCCGCGGTCGGTGTCACGCGGGCGCGCGAGCTCGGCGCGACCACCATCGCGCTGCCGACCGCGGGCAACGCCGGCGCGGCGTGGGCAGCGTACGGCGCGCGCGCCGGGATCGGCGTCATCGTCGTGATGCCCGCGACGACCCCCAGCGTGATCCAGCGCGAGACCGCCGCGTACGGGGCGCGCGTGTACCTCGTGGACGGCTCCATCGCCGACGCCGGCGCGGTCGTGAAGCGCGCGTGCGCTGAGTACGGCTGGTTCGACGCCTCGACGCTCAAGGAGCCGTACCGCATCGAAGGCAAGAAGACGCTGGGCTTCGAGATCGCAGAGCAGGCCGGGTGGACCCTCCCCGACGTCATCGTCTATCCGACGGGCGGCGGGGTCGGGCTCATCGGCATGTGGAAAGCCTTCCAGGAGCTGCGCGCCATCGGCTGGGTCGAGGGCGACAAGCTGCCCCGATTCGTCGCGGTGCAGGCTGAGGGGTGCGCGCCGATCGTGAAAGCGTTCCACGACGACAAGACCGAATCGGAGATGTGGCCCGATCCCACGACGTTCGCGGCGGGCATGCGCGTGCCGAAGGCGCTCGGCGACTTCCTGGTGCTCAAGATCCTCCGCGAGTCGAGCGGCATCGCGATCGCCGTGAGCGACGAGCAGATCGCGGGGATGATGCGGCTCGCCGGCGTGAGCGAGGGAATGCTCCTCTGTCCCGAGGGCGCCGCGGCGCTGATGGGTGCGCACCTGCTCGTGCAGCAGGGCTTCATCGCCTCGCACGAGGATGTCGTCGTCATCAACACCGGCAGCGGTCTCAAATACGCGGAGGCGCTTCAGGGCGACCCGCCGATCGGCCTGGAGCGCGGCCAGCCGCTGCCACGGATCGAGCGTCAGGTGGGCAACGGATAAGGCGCTTGGTCGACCGGTAGACTGCCACCGAGCATGAGAGGGATAGGCGGCGGACGGGGCGTCCTCGGCGGGATGGTCCTGCTCGCCGTCGGCACCGCGGTCTTGTTGCCGCCGCTCGGAGTCAAGGACGCCGGCTCCTACTTGTTCCTGTTCCTCGGCGTTGCGTTCGCGATCGCGTGGGCCGCCGGCACGCAGCAGTTCGTCTACCTCGTGCCCGCAGCGACGATGATCGGCTTCGGTCTCGGCCTGCTCATCCCCCAGGCGATCCCCGCGTTCCAGAACGACGCTTCGGCGATCTTCCTCGGCTCGCTCGCGGTCGCGTTCGTCGTGATCTACCTGCTGTCACCGTCGCGCAAGATCCCGCTCGCCGTCGCCGCCGTCATCGGCGTTGTCGCGCTCGCGGATCTCTTCGCGAAGGTGGAGCTGATCCCGGCGGCGCTGCAGCCATACTTCGTGCCGCTCATCCTGATCGTGACTGGCTCGTACCTCCTCCTGGAGCGACGCACGCACTAGCATTCGACCCATGCCCATCGCACCTGACGTCCTCGCGGTCGTCGGCAATACGCCCCTCGTCCATCTGAAGCGCCTCGGTATGGGCCTCAAGCCGCGCATCGTCGCGAAGCTCGAGATGCTCAATCCCGGCGGCTCGGTGAAGGACCGGATCGGGCTGGCGATGATCGAGGACGCCGAGAAGCGCGGCCTGCTCAAGCCCGGCGGAACGATCGTCGAGCCTACGAGTGGCAACACCGGTGTCGGCCTCGCGATCGCGGCCGCACTCAAGGGCTACCGCCTCGTGTGCACCCTGCCGGACAAGCAGAGCCAGGAAAAGCGCGACATCCTGCGTGCCTACGGCGCAGAGGTGGTCATCTGCCCGACTGCCGTCGCACCGGACTCGCCGCTCTCGTACTACAAGGTCGCCGAACGCCTGGCGAAGGAGCTGCCCGGCGGCTTCATGCCCGGCCAGTACTGGAACCAGCAGAACGTCTTGGCGCATTACCGGTCCACCGGACCCGAGCTATGGGATCAGACCGAGGGGAAGCTCACGCACTTCGTCCTGGGCGTCGGAACCGGAGGGACGGTCACCGGCGCGGGCCGCTACCTGAAGGAGAAGAACCCGGACATCACGATCGTCGGAGCTGATCCCGAAGGCTCGATCTACACCGGCGACGTCCACCCGTACAAGACGGAGGGCATCGGCGAGGATTTCTGGCCAGGCACCTTCGACAGGAAGATCGTCGACCGCTGGTTCACGGTGTCCGACCGGGACACCTTCCTCACCGCGCGCCGCATCACCCGCGAGGAGGGGATCCTCGCCGGCGTCTCGTCCGGCACGGCGATGTTCGCCGCACTCGAGCTCGCCAAGGAGCTCGATGAGCATGCGCTCGTCGTGGTGCTGCTGCCGGACTCCGGGAAGTCCTACCTGTCCAAGCTCTACAACGACGAGTGGATGCGCCAGAACGGCTTCCTGCAGCGATTCGCGCACCTCATGCGCGTCGGCGACGTCATGCGCGACAAAGAAGGCGGCACGCCGCAGCTGGTCACCGTCTCGCGCGGCGACACCGTGCGCTCGGCGATCGACACGATGCAGCGCTACGGCATCTCGCAGATCCCGGTGATCGCGAACGGCACGCTGAAGACGATCGACGACATCGTCGGCAGCGTGCAGGAGCGCACCATGCTGGACCGGGTGTTCCGCGAGCCCGCGCTCGTCGACGCCACCGTCGAGCGGGTGATGGAAGCACCGTTCCCGGTCGTGCGCTCGGACGAAGACATCGAGCGCCTGTACGCGGAGCTTGCGGGCGGCGTTCCTGCGCTGCTCGCGGTGGACGAAGGCCGGCCGGTCTCCGTCATCACGAGGGCGGACCTTCTCGAATTCGTCGCGCATCAGAGGCGCGCTTCCCGCTGATCGCAAGGCGCCCCCGGGCTGGGCAGGGCTGGCTCGCCCGCCCGCCGGAATGGCATTGCACCTGCAAACAGCCAGTCATGCACATCGAGCCGCTCATCGAGTTGCGTGAGTCCGCACATGCTTGACTGTCTGCCGTGCAGGCACCTAGACAGCGCAGGTGAGGCCATCACGGCGGGAACGCAGGCTCGACCGAAAGAGAGGACGGCACTTTCCGTTGAATGACCAGGGTGGTGGCATCGAACCGGGTGCGGTGACGGCGGCACGAGCTGAGCTCCTGCCCGCACCGGTACAGAAGAACGCCGAGAAAGTCCTCGACAGCCTCTGCGACCCGAGCCGGCTGCGCATCGTGCAGGCACTCCGCGCGACGCCGCTGACGGTCAGCGAGCCGTCGAAGGTCATCGCAAAGACCCGCGCCGCGACAAGCCAGCACCTCAAGGTCCTGCGCAACGTCGAAGCGGTCACCGCTGAGCGGCACGGCCAGTTCGTCGTGTACGCGCTCTCCGACCACATCAACGCCGAGGTCCTCGAGGCGATCGCGAACGCGTTCGACCAGCTCAAGGCGAGCGCGTAGCGGGCGCCCCGCGGCGGTGAGCGACACCGGCCGTCAATTGAAGATCGTCGTCATCGAAGATGACCCGGATATCGCCGCGCTCGTCGAAGGCATCCTGAGCGACGGCGGCCACCGGATCCAGGTGCTGGCGCAGCTCGATGCAGACGCCCCCGACGACAGCGTGCGGCTCGTGATCACCGATCTCGTCGCGATGCGCAGCTACGACCAGAACGCGGCGCGCGACTGGATCGCGAAGGTGCGCGCGCGCTACCCGAACGCGGCACTGGTGGTGTCGACGGCGCATGGCCCGGCGGCGGTCGCGGGCGCCGAGGCGCTGGGCGCGGATGCCGTGCTGGCGAAACCGTTCGACGTCGACCTGTTCGCGGACACCGTCGAGGCACTGTTGGCCCGCTGACCGGCGCGCGCGCCCATACTTGCGCTCATGAGCAAAGACCTCCGCCGACAGAGCTTTGAGACCCTGGCGATCCACGCCGGTCAGGAGCCGGAGCAGGGGACCGGTGCGGTCACCGTCCCGATCTTCCAGACCAGCACGTTCGCCCAGGAAGCCGTCGGCAAGGACAAGGGCTTCGACTACGCACGCACCGCTAACCCGACCCGCAAGGCGCTCGAGACCTGCGTCGCCGCGCTCGAGTCCGGTGCCTGGGGCCTCGCGTTCGCCTCGGGCATGGCCGGCGAGGACGCCATTGCCCACCTGCTGAACGCCGGCGACCACGTCGTCATGGTGGACGACGTGTATGGCGGCACGTACCGGCTGTTCAAGCGCATCTTCGAGCGGCACGGCATCGGGCTCACCGCCGTCGACATGCGCGACCACAAGGCCACCAAGCGTGCGATCACCAAGAAGACGAAGCTCGTCTGGATGGAATCGCCGACCAACCCGATGCTCAAGGTGATCGACATCGCAGCGATCGCTGAGCTGGCGCACAAGGCAAAGGCGCTCGCGGTGGTCGACAACACGTTCGCGAGCCCGTACCTCCAGCAGCCGCTCCTCCTCGGTGCCGACCTCGTGACGCACTCCACGACGAAGTACATGGGCGGCCACTCGGACGTCGTCGGCGGTGCGGTCGTCGGCAACGCAGCGGATCTGCACGAACGCCTCAAGTTCATCCAGAACGCCGCCGGCGGTGTTCCCGGTCCCTTTGACAGCTGGCTCGTGCTGCGCGGCATCAAGACGCTCGCGCTCCGAATGGAGCGCCACTCGCAGAACGGGATGGCGATCGCCGAGTGGCTCTCGGACCACCCGAAGGTGAAGAACGTGAACTATCCGGGCCTCCCAACGCACCCGCAGCACGCCGTCGCGCGCAAGCAGATGCGCTCGTTCGGCGGGATGCTGAGCTTCGAGCTGAAGAGCGGCGGCGAGGCGGCCGCCAAGCGCGTCGTCGCGCGCACGCGCATCTTCGCGCTCGCGGAGTCGCTCGGCGGCGTCGAGTCGCTCATCGAGGTGCCGCTTGCGATGACTCACGGCTCGGTGAAGGGCACGAAGCTCGCGCCGCCAGCGGGCCTCATCCGGCTCTCGGTCGGCATCGAGAGCGTCGACGACCTCATCGCGGACCTCGCCCACGCGATCGGATGAACCTCGCGATCGCGTTCGGGGCGGGGATGCTCTCGTTCCTCTCCCCGTGCGTGCTCCCGCTGGTCCCTGCCTACCTGATCAACCTCGCCGGTGAGAGCGCGGTCACCGGATCCGATCGCCGCCGGACCGTTGCGCACGCCGCCGTCTTCGTCGTGGGCTTCACCGCGGTGTTCACGCTCCTCTGGATCGGCATCGCGCTGCTCGGCTCGCTCGGCGCCTCGTTCGTCGAATGGCTGCAGCGGATCGCCGGGCTCATCCTCGTCGTCCTCGGGATGCACATGGTCGGGCTCATCACGATCCCATTCCTCGAGCGTGCCACGGACCTGCGCATCGAGGGCACGACATCGGGCTACGGCCGCAGCGCGCTCATCGGCGTCGCGTTCGGCGCGGGCTGGACGCCGTGCATCGGCCCATACCTCGCGACCATCCTCACGCTGCTTCTGGACCAGGACCTCGCGTCCGGCACCGTGCTCCTCCTCGCGTACTCGCTGGGGCTCGGTGTGCCCTTCTTGCTCGTCGCGGGCGGCCTCGGGAGCGTGCGCCGCGCACTCGATTGGGTGCGCCTGCACATCCGTGCGGTGAATGCGGTCGGCGGTACGCTGGTCATCGTCATGGGCCTCCTGCTCCTCTCGGGCCAGCTCACGCGCCTCAACCAGCTGTTCAACTTCCTGCCGCTGACGGGCTGATGACCCCGAGCCCGCGCGCGGTCGAGACGAGGCTCCAGCTCCCGCGCTGGATCGCCGCCTTGTTCGTCGCGATCATCGCCATCGCATCGCTCGCGGCGCTTGTGGCGCCGATGCTGCGCGCGACGGCGGTCCCGACCGGCTCCACGAACGTCGGCGTGATCACGAACGTCGTCGACTCGCCGAGCACGTCCAGCCGCGTCGGCGGGCAGGCCCCGGATTTCCTGTGGGTGAAGCCCTCTGGCGAGACGACCCGGCTCTCGGCGCTCAAGGGGACGCCGGTCGTCCTGAACTTCTGGGCGACCTGGTGCAAGCCGTGCGTCGTTGAGATGCCGCGTCTCGAGGCCGCCGCGCGCGCGAATCCGGACATCCGGTTCTTCGAGATCGACCTCGATGAGGACAGCGCGAAGGTCCGCGGCTTCTTCGACTCGCTCGGCATCACGCACCTCGAGCCGCTCATCGACGTCGGGACCATCGTCGCTCGGAAGTACGAGCTGGGGAGCGGAGTGCCGGACACGTTCTTCATCGGCCGCGACGGCATCGTGAAGGCGGCCGTGCTCGGTGAGATGGACGAGGCGAAGATCGCGACCGGCATCGCGGCGGTGAAGAAGTGAGCGTTGATGCTCCCGGCGGGACCCCCGAGGTCCGCCGCATCGACCGGCCCGCGCCGCCGCGCCTCTACCGTGACGGAAAGCTGAGCGAGCTGGACAAGGCGCCGCCCCCCGAGCGCGCGATCTCGCTCATCGTGGACGGCGAGGAGCTCGCGACGATCGCCTGTTCGCCGGTGCGCGTCATCGCGCTCGCCCTCGGGTTCCTTCGCGTCGAGGACATCATTCAACAGGCGGAAGACGTTGTGCTCATGGAGGTCTGCGACGAGGAGACCGTCGTGAAGGTCCGCCTCGCACCGACCGCGCGGCGCGTCCCGCACGACCGCAAGCGGATCCTCACCTCGGGCTGTGGCCGCGGCGTGACCTTCTCGCTCGACGTGGTCCCGGTGGCGGGCGGGATGACCGTCAGGCCGGAGCAGCTCATGGCCTGGATGGAGGAGCTCCTGGAC
>JBBRQB010000048.1:0-16890 GCA_038227105.1 Candidatus Limnocylindria bacterium
CTCCGTTCACCGATCGGGGCTTCGAGAACATCCCGGCGCTGACCCATCTCGCGGACTGGCTCGAGGATCTTCGTGCAGCGGCCTGAGCATGTATCAGAGACCGCTGGGAACCTCACCTAGGCGTCGGCCGTTCGTGCGAGCTCGCGCGCTCCCTCGATGAGGCCGGGAGGGAGGAGCCGGGCCTGGGCCCGGGCCGCCGCAGCCGAGGTCGCTCCGGAGCCGCCGAGCGCGACCGTCAGGCGCTGCCCGAGCGGCGCGAGCTGATCGGCCACCCGCTCGACGTTCCCGCGGTCGACCGAAGACAGCACGACGAGCCGGGCCCGCGACTGGGTCACCGCGCCGTCGAGGGTCTCGAGCGGCGCGTCCTGCCCGAGATACACGATCCGCCAGCCCTGGCGGCGTAGCACGAGCCCAAAGGCAATGAGCCCGATGTCGTGCTGCTCTCCGGGAAGGCAAGCCAGGATCGCGCGCGGCCCGCGACCTTCGTCCCAGCCGCGAGCGATCCCGAGCAATCGCGCGCGGATGAGATTGGAAGCGAAGTGTTCCTGGGCGACGGTCACGTCGCCGCCGGCCCAGCCGGTGCCGATCCGCTTCAGCTCCGGGAGCAGCACCTCACTCAGCGCGATCTCGAGCCGCACCGTCGCGAACAGGCGATCCAGCGCGGCCTGCGCGCCGGCCTCATCGAACGCGAGCAGCGCGCCGTGCAGCCGCTCGACGAGGCCGGCGGGCACGGCCATCGCGCGGCCGATCGTGCGTTCTTCGCGGAGCACGCTCCGAGCGGCCTCCGCGGCGGCGACGCCCGACCCGACCAGCCCGCGCATCCGCCGGACCCGGAGCTCATCCCGCTCGCCGTAGAGGCGGAAGCCGCCGGGGGAGCGCTGCGGGCGGAGCAGCCGGTAGCGGGTCTCCCACGCCCGCAGGAGCTCGGGGCTGACGCCGACCCGGCGGCTCAGCTCTCCGATGCGGTAGCGGGGGGCGGGGATCGTGGGCACCAGCTCATTAGACAACCTGTACAAAACCTTGACAACTGTGGAGTGACCACGCTAGCCTCCTCTTGGAATCTATACAGAGCCTCTACAGGCGACGGCGCAGACTGGCCAGGCCCGCCGAGGCGAAAGGACGACCCGCTCGTGACGCAGACCCAGCCCTCGCGGACCCGCTGGCTCGGCCTCGCCGCGCTCAGCCTTGGCGTCGCGATGATCATCGTCGACGCGACCATCGTGAACGTCGCGGTCCCCGCCGTGGTCAAGGACCTGGGGCTGGACAGCACCGAGGCCGAGTGGGTGAACACGACCTACGCGCTCGTCTTCGCGGCGCTCCTGGTGACCCTCGGTCGGGTCGGCGACCTCGTCGGTCGCCGGATCACGTACGTGCTCGGCGCGGCGGTCTTCGCGGTCGCGTCGATGCTCGCCGGGGTCGCGCCGAACGGTGGGCTCCTCATCGCCGCACGGCTGCTCCAGGGTCTCGGCGGCGCCGCCATCCTCCCCGCGACGCAGTCCATCCTCAACAACAGCTTCCGCGGGCGCGAGCGCGCCCTCGCGTTCGGCCTATGGGGTGCGACGATCGGCGGCATGGCAGCGATCGGCCCGCTGCTCGGCGGCTGGCTGACCACGAATCTCTCGTGGCGCTGGGCGTTCTACGTCAACCTCCCGATCGCGGCGGTCGCCATCGCCGGCACGCTCCTGTATGTCCGCGAGACTCGCGATGAGACGGCGCGCGCCGGTTGGGATCCGATCGGATTTCTGCTCGTCACGTTCGGACTCTCGTCGTTCGTGTTCGGTCTCGTGGAGGGCCGCCGCTACGGCTGGTGGTCGTCGCTCCGGCCGTTCTCGGCGTTCGGCTGGACCTGGCCCCTCGATAGTGTGTCGATCATCCCGGTCTCGATCGGCGCCGGCGTCCTCGCCATCGCCGCGTTCGCCTGGGTCGAGCTTCGGCGCCAGCGCGCCGGGCGGTTCTTCCTCTTCGACTTCGACCTGTGGCGCTACCCCGCGTTCCGCTTCGGGAACCTCGCCGGCACGATCGTGTCGCTCGGCGAGTTCGGACTCCTCTTCGCGCTCCCGCTGTTCCTCCAGGGAGTCATCGGGTACTCGGCGTTCGAGACCGGTCTCACGTTCCTGGCGCTCGCGCTCGGCGCGTTCGCCTCGGCCGGCGCCGCTGGCGTGCTGACCGGCCGGCTCGGCGCCCGGCGCGTCGTCAGCCTCGGCATGGCCCTCGAGGCCGGCGGCATCCTGGCGACGTCCCTGCTCATCTCCACGCAGGTCAACGGTCTGGCGCTCGCCGTTCCGTTGTTCGTGTACGGCATCGGCGTCGGGTTCGCGACCGCGCAGCTCACGAACATCGTCCTGTCGGACATCCCGACGGAGCGCTCGGGCCTCGCCTCCGGCACGAACGCGACGATGCGCCAGCTCGGCTCCGCGCTCGGCATCGCGATCCTCGGCACCGTGCTCTTCTCGGGGCTGGCCGACGGGACGCGCGATCGCCTGGCCGGGGCCGCAGTCCTGCCCCCGGCAGCGCGTGAGGCGGTCGTCACGGTCATCGACGCGTCGGCGGGCCAGGCACTCCCCGGTCTGCGCGCCGATCCGCGCGGCGCGGCGGTCGTTCCGGCGATCGAGGACGCGTTCGTCTCGGCTGCCCGGATGGCCGGGCTCGTCGCGTTCGCCTTCGTCGTCCTCGGGCTCGGGCTCTCGTTCCTCATCCCCGCGCCCACGGCGCAGCCTCGCCAGGTGGTGCGGGTTCCGCAGCAGGCGCAGGAGCAGGGCGCATGAGCGTGCACCACCTCACCGCCGATCAGATCGTCGCCCGCCCCCGCACGGAGGTCTTCGACTTCTTCTCGCGGCCCGAGAACCTCGGCCGCCTGACGCCACCGAACATGCGCTTCGAGCTGCTCAGCCTGGACCGCGAGATGCGCGATGGGCTGCGTCTCGCCTACCGGCTCCGCCCGCTGCCCGGGTTCCCGGTCCGCTGGGTGAGCCGGATCACCGGCCTCGCGACGCCGGGCGCGTTCGTCGACGTGCAAGAGCACGGCCCCTACGCGCGGTGGGAGCACACCCACACGTTCAGCGAGACCAGCATCGGCGGCGTCCCGGCCACGACGATCACCGATCGGATCGCGTACGAGCTCCCGCTCGGACCGCTCGGCGATCTCGCGCACCGGCTCGTCGTGCGGTCGCGCCTGCGCGCGATCTTCGCCTATCGCCGCCGCGCGATCGAGCGACTCCTCCCGCCCCGCCAGGAGCCCCGCGAAGACGCCTTGCGGGTCGCGGTCGCCGGTGGCACGGGCTTCGTCGGTGGCGCCATCGCGACCGAGCTGCGACGGCGCGGCGAGCGCGTCGTCATCCTGTCCCACCAAGCCGCGCGCGCGGCGGCCGCGCTCCCGGACGACGTCGCGGTGCGCGCTGCGGACGTCGGCGATCCGGCCTCGCTCGCGCTGGCGCTCCGCGGGATCGATGCGCTCGTGATCAGCCTCGCGTTCCCGAATTCGCCGATGGAGTCGCCGCGGCGCGGGCGCACCTTCGAGCAGGTCGATGGCGCCGGCACGGCGCGTCTCGCCGCCGCGGCCGTCAGCGCCGGGGTCAAACGGATCGTGTACATCTCGGGCGCGGGCGCGGACGCGGGCTCGCCGCGCGCATGGTTCCGGGCGAAGGCCCACGCTGAGGCTGCGGTCGCCGCGAGCGGGATCCCCTACACGATCATCCGGCCGACCTGGGTCTACGGTCCGGCCGACGTCGCGCTCAACCGGTTTCTCGGCTTCGCCCGGTGGCTCCCGTTCGTGCCGCTCACCGGCAGCGGGACGCAGCTCCTCGCGCCGGTGTTCGTCAACGATCTCGCCGACCTCGCCGCGGACGCGCTGCGCAGCGAGGCGGCCCGCGATCAGGTATTCGAGATCGGCGGGCCCGACACGCTCACGATGCGGCAGATCATCGGCGTCGCGCTGCGGGTCGCCCGGCTGCGCCGTCCGCTGCTGCCGGCGCCGGCGATCGCGCTCAAGCTCGCGGCCTGGCCGCTCCGGCTGCTCCCGAGCCCGCCGCTCACGCCGGATGCCGTCGACTTCATCAACCAGCCCGCGACCGTCGACACCGGTCCGCTGCTCATGCGGATGCCACGCCGCCTCACCCCGCTGGCCGAGGGCCTCGCCACCTACCTCGGCCCGTTGCCGCGGCCGACGACGCCGTGAACCTGCCATTCGGCGTCGCGACCGACGGGACCTGCGTTCTCCCACCGGGCGAGCTCGAGGCGCTCGATGTGTCCGTCGCCCCGCTGCACGTCCGGTTGGGGTCTGAGTCCTACACCTCCGGTCCATGTGGCGATCTTCCGCACGAGCGGTTCTACGAGCTCCTCGAGCGGAGCGCGGATCACCCGACGACCTCACAGCCGAGCCCGGGTGAATGGCTCGCGCTCTTCGACGCCGAGCGCGCTCGGGGCCGGCGGGAGCTCCTCGTCATCACCATCGCGTCGACGATGTCCGGGACCTACGCCGGCGCGCAGGTCGCCGCGGCCTCGGCCGGCGCCGCCATCGCGGTCATCGACTCACGCACGAATTCCGGCGGTCAGGGGCTCATCGTGCGCGCGGTCGCGCAGGCTCGGCAGCGCGGCTGCTCGTTCGAGGAGACCGTCGCTCTCGCCACGCGGCTCGCGGGTCGCCCGGTGATCTTCGCGTACGTCGACGAGCTCGCGTTCCTGCGCCGCAGCGGTCGCGTCGCGGCCCTGCCCGCCGCGTTCGGGACGCTCCTGTCGATCAAGCCCATCGTGCGGATCGCGGATGGACGCACCGAGCTCGTGGGCCGGGTGCGCACGCGCCGTCGGGCGCTCGAGCGTGTCGAGCAGCTCGCCCGCGAGGCGGCCGGCGATAGGACCGGCGCGCGCATCGCGGTGATCCACACGAACCGGCCCGCGCTCGCCGCCGAGGTCGCGTCGCGCGCGCGCGGCTGGTCCGACGACGCCGAGGTGTTCTGCGCGGAGGCCGGACCGGTGCTCGCGACGCACGTCGGACCCGGCGTCGTCGCCATCGCGGTATTGGAGGGGGATCAGTGACTGCGTTCATCGCGACGGTGCTCTCGATGCTCGTGCTCGACGGGCTCTGGCTCGGTCTCGTGGCCCGCACGTTCTACCGGCGGCACCTCGGCTTCCTCATGACTGACCAGCCCGTCTGGATCTCGGCCGGCGCGTTCTACCTGCTCTACGCGATCGGGACGACCGTCTTCGTCGTTCTGCCCGGCGTCGATTCCGGTTCGGTCGGCGCCGCGCTCTGGCGCGGCGCGCTGTTCGGTCTCGTCGCGTATGCGACCTACGACCTGACCAACCAGGCGACACTACGCAATTGGCCACCGATCATCACCGCCGTCGATCTCGCCTGGGGCACGCTGCTCACGGCGACAGTCGGTGCCATCGCGACCTACGTCGCGCTGCGGCTCGGGTGATCGCCGCCCTAGCGCGACCCGGCGCGGGACCCGATGCGCGGCTCGCGTCCCGCGAGCAGGCGGCCGATGTTCTCGCGATGTCGGATGAACACGATGACCGCGGTCCCTCCCAGGAACACGAGCTGCGCGCCGTCGAACCGGAGCAGGCCGCTCGCCGACAGCGCGAGGTAGCCGATGATCGTGCCGGTCACGGCGGCGAGCGAGCCGACCGACGCGATACGGGTGATCGCGATCGCTCCGGCGAACACGGCGAGCGCGATCGGGGCGACCTGGGGGACGATGAGGAGCGTCGCGCCGACCGCCGGCGTCATGCCGCGGCCGCCCCGCCCGCGGAGGCCGATCGGCCAAGAATGTCCGGCGACCGCGCCGAGACCGGCGGCGGCCTGCGCGCCCGGGTCGCTGGTGAGCTGGCCGGCGAGCAGCACCGCGATCGCGCCCTTCGCGATGTCGAGCACCGCGACGATCGCGGCCAGTCGTGGACCGAGGGACCGCAGCGCGTTCGTGGCACCGGTACTGCCGCTGCCGACGGCGCGCAGGTCGATCCCGCCCCGCAGCCGGCCGACGATGTAGCCGGCCGAGAGGGAGCCGATCGCGTAGCCGAGGGCCGCGAGGCCGGCGAGCGCGAGCCAGACCTGCGGCTCGTACATCGCGTGGAGTCTAGACAGCGACCCGCGGCGCACGCGCCGCGCGAGGAGGGACGACCGTGACACCGCTCGACGCCCTATATGGCTGGCTCGCGATCCTCGCGCTGCTGACGGTGGTCTGGATCGCGAGCGTCCGGCTCCGCGACGCGAGCATCGTCGACTGGTTCTGGGGTCCGGCGTTCCTCGTCGCGGCGGTCACCTATGTGATCCGCGCGGGAACGCTCACCGCGCGCAGCGACGTCCTCATCGTCATCGTCGCCGTGTGGGCGCTCCGGCTCGCGGTCCACATCTACATCCGCAACCGCGGCCACGGAGAGGACGCCAGGTATCAGGTGTTCCGCGCCCAGGCGGGCGACGCGTTCTGGTGGATCTCGTTCTTCCGTGTCTTCCTGCTGCAGTCGATCCTCGCGGCGATCATCTCGGCGCCGCTCCTCGCGGCGGCGTTCGCCGACGCGCCCCTCGGTCCGCTCGACTGGCTGGGGGTCGCGGTCTGGCTGGTCGGGTTCAGCTTCGAGGCGCTCGCGGATCTCCAGCTGCGGCGCTTCCGCGCGGATCCGGCGACGCGGGGCCAGGTCCTGCGCACCGGCCTGTGGGCCTGGACCCGGCACCCGAACTACTTCGGCGAGGCGGTGCTCTGGTGGGGGTACTTCCTCGTCGCGCTGAGCAGCGGTGGCTGGTGGACGATCTTCGCCCCGCTCCTCATGACGTTCCTGCTGGTGCGGGTCTCCGGCGTCGCGCTCCTCGAGCAGACCGTCGTCGCCCGCCGGCCCGGGTACGCGGACTACATCCGCGACGTCCCGGCGTTCATTCCGCGGCGGCCCGGACGTGCACGAGGAGCGGATCGCTCCTTTCCTTCTGCCTGAACGGGGATCCCGTTGGACGGTCGCCGAGCGATATCGTCCAGACCCACGAGTCATCACGCACGAAGGGGCCCCATGGCCGAGCGGAAACCTGCAACGAAGGCCACGAAGTCATCCGCAAAGAGCCTCGCGGCGACCGACAAGGCATCCACAGGCTTCACCCAAGACGAAAAGCTCGCGATGCGGCAGCGGGCGCAAGAGCTGAAAGCGGCTGCGAGCAGGGCGGACGAGGAAGGTGCCGTGCTCGCGACGATCGCCGCGTTGCCGCCATCAGATCGCGCCATGGCGAAACGGCTCCATGCGGTCATCCAGGTAAGCGCGCCGGTCCTCGCGGCGAAGCTTTGGTACGGGATGCCGGCATACGCCAAGGATGGCAAGGTCGTCTGCTTCTTCCAAAGCGCGCAGAAGTTCAAGACGAGGTACGCCACGCTCGGCTTCAGCGATGCGGCGAACCTCGACGAAGGGGCCATGTGGCCGAACGCTTTCGCACTGAAGGAGCTCACCGCCGCCGATGAGGCGAGGATCGGCGCGCTCGTGAAGAAAGCAGTGAGCTGACAGACTGCGTCCAGTCTCGTTGGGCTCGTGCCGGAAGAATGGAGAGACATGGCAGAGGTGCTGCTGTTCCACCACGCGATGGGCCAGACGAAGGGCTTCCACGCGTTCGCCGATGAGCTGCGGAAAGCGGGTCACATCGTGCATACGCCCGATCTCTTCGAGGGGCGGACGTTCGGGAGCATCGTGGAAGGTGTCGCGCACGCCGGCGAGGTCGGCTTCGGCGAGATCATCGAGCGCGGCGTGCGCGCCGCGAACGACCTTCCCCACAAGCTCGTGTATGCCGGCTTCTCGCTCGGCGTACTGCCGGCGCAGAAGCTCGCGCAGACCCGCGCCGGTGCCCAGGGCGCGCTGCTCTGCTACTCGTGCGTGCCCACGTCCGAGTTCGGGACACCTTGGCCGGAGAACGTGCCGGTCCAGATCCATGGCATGGACGCCGATCCGTACTTCATGGACGAAGGCGACGTCGACGCCGCGCGCGCGCTCGTCGCGGCGACGAAGGAGGCCGAGCTCTTCCTCTATCCCGGCGACCAGCATTACTTCGCGGACTCCAGCTTGCCGTCGTACCGGCCCGAGGCGGCTGCACTCCTGATGCGGCGCGTCCTCGAGTTCCTGAACGCACTGACCACGTGACGGCCGAATGAGACGAAGCTTCATTGCGCTCGCGGCAACGCTGACCATCCTGGCCGCCTGTTCGGCGCAGTCGGGCGTCGCGTCGCCATCGACCGCCTCATCGTCGCTTCAGCCCTCAGCGGCGGCATCACCCTCCCCTTCGCTGACGTCGAGCCCGACAGCGAGTCCCGTGCCGACCGCTGCCCCGGCGACGCCCGCGCCCGCGCTGCCGCAGGTCCAGCTGCAGCGGGCCATGGGCAACCTCACGTTCACCTCGATGACCGGGCTGTTCCAAGCTCCCGACGGTCGCTGGTACGTGCTCGAGCAGGCCGGCCGCGTCCTGACGTTCCGCGATGGCGACACGAGCGCGACGGTGTTCCTCGACATCCGTGACCACGTCGAGTCTGGTGGTGAGAAGGGCCTCCTCGGTTTCGCGTTCGCGCCCGACTTCGGGCAGAGCGGGGTCTTCTTCCTCGACTACACGCGCGGCGGACCGCTGCGTACCCAGATCGCGAGCTTCACCTCAGATCGTGTGGTCGCGGACAAGGCGAGCGAGGTGGTGATCCTCGAGATCGGACAGCCCTACGACAACCACAACGGTGGCCAGCTCGCCTTCGGACCCGACGGGTACCTGTACATCGGGATGGGTGATGGCGGGTCCGGTGGCGATCCCCAGCGCAACGGGCAGAATCGCGGCGCGCTCCTCGGCAAGATCCTGCGCATCGACGTGAGCGACCGCACCCGCTACCGCAACCCGTCAGACAACCCGTTCGCGTCCGGCGGCGGGCGCGGTGAGATCTACGCCATCGGGATGCGCAACCCGTGGCGCTTCTCCTTCGATACCGAGACCGGAGTGCTGTGGGTCGCGGACGTCGGTCAGAACGAGTACGAGGAGATCGATCTCGTCTCGCGGGGCGGCAACTACGGGTGGAACGTCATGGAGGGCCTCCACTGCTACAACGCGGCACGCTGCGACATGACGGGGCTATCGCTGCCGATCTTCGAGTACCCGCACAGCCTCGGCTGCAGCATCACCGGCGGGTTCGTGTACCACGGTGCGGCGCCGGATCTTCGCGGTGTCTACCTGTACGCCGACTATTGCAGCGGCCGGCTCTGGGGCATCCGGTATCAGGACGGCCGTGTCGCGGCACAGACGCAGCTCACGACGACCGGGTTCTCCGTCGGCTCGTTCGGGCAAGGCCGTGACGGCGAGGTCTACGTCCTCCAGTACGCGTCTGGAGGACGGATCTACAAGGTCATGCGATAGCCGTCGCGGCGAACCACAAGCGGAGGCTCGTGCCGCACCGGTCGCACACGAGCGCAGCACCGATCGGCGATGTTCTGGTCTGGCTGACCAGGTAGTGAGTATGGCTGTCGGGCGTCAGCGCGAGGCCACACTGCGGGCACGTGAGGGCGCCGGCTTCGAACTGATCGCGGCGGACCCATTGCGGCTCTGTCATGCATCCAATTCAACGCGGGATGTCGGGCGACCAGGTCACTCGGTGGAGTGGCTCGGCGGCGCCGATGGCGGGGGCGTTTCTTCCTAGCCCTCTGGAGTGACGGGTGAGGCCCACAACGCGCGTCGCGCCTTCTAGCATTCGGACCATGTCATCCGACCACGTCGATCCGGAGCTCGAGGCCGCGTTCGAGAGCTTCTGGGAGGCCGATCGCAGCTCGCAGCTCGAGCGCATCGCCGTGCTGCGTCGCACCGCGGGGCTGCGGTCCGCCGATAAGGCGGCACTGGATGAGGCTGCACGCATCGCGCACGGCCTGTGCGGCGTCGCGGCGATGTACCGCTTCCCGATCGCGCGGTCGATCGCCGCGCAGCTCGAGGGCTATTTCGCGCGTGGGAATGTCGGGCCAGATGTCGTGCTGCTCATCGATCAGCTGGAAGCCGCGCTCGCCGCGCCATATCGCTCGCGCAAGGATCAGCGGACCTAGCTTCGGCCTGCGATCCACGCGATGGTGTCGGCGATCACCGCCGCGCCGCTCGGCTCGTTATGCGTTTCGTGACGGAGGCCCGGGTACACGCGACGCGTCACGTTCCCTCGTCCTTCCAATGACCGGCTGGCCCATTCCGGCACGAGCGGGTCGTCCGCGCCATGCACGACGTACGTCGGGATCGGCAGCGGCCCTCCGCGCGCCAGCACGGTCCTGACGCGGGCCTGCTCGCGGAACAGTGAGGCGCCCAGGCGCGTCGTGGTCCGGTGCACCGCGAGCGGATCCGCGAGATAGGTGGCAGCGACGGCGGGATCGCTCGAGAGCGCGCCTTTCGGGAAGGTGTTCGCGAGCGCGAAACGCGGCACGGTGGCCGCGAGCACGTTCGCGACCCGCAGCTGCCATCGGGGAACCACCGCGTCGATCGCTGGAGCCGAGAGCACCAGGAGATCGGGCAGCGGTCGCGGCGGATCCGCGAGCGCGTAGCCGAGTGCGATGAGGCCGCCCATCGAATGTCCGTACAGGATCACCGGCAGGCCACCGGCAAGGGACCGGACCTCGTTCAGCCGGTCCTCGACATCGTCGTGGTACCGCGACCAACGGTCGACGTACGCGCGATGACCGCCCGAACGGCCGAAGCCTCGCAGGTCAAAGGCGTGCGTCGTGATACCCGCGCGTGCCAGCTGCGCTGTGACGTGCTCGTAGCGGCCGGCATGCTCCGCGATGCCGTGCACGAGGAGCAGGTGCGCGCGCTCGGCGCCGGCCGCGGGCCAGCGATACGGTGCCAGGTCGAGACCGTCCCGGGTGCGAACGACGTTCATCCTGTCGCTCATGGTGCAGCATCGCCGGAGGTGTGCCTGGGCAATGGATGACCGGACCGTCACGCGGACCGGCCGCATCACCGACACTGTGAATGCGTGACCGAGTCAGTCATCGAGACCGAGGGCCTCACCAAGCGATACGGGGACGGCGGCGTCGTCGCCGTGGACAGCCTGAAGCTGCATGTGCCGCGTGGCGGCGTCTTCGGATTCCTCGGCCCGAACGGCTCGGGAAAGACGACGACGATGGGCATGTTGCTCGGGCTCGTGAAGCCCAGCGCAGGCACCGCGTCCATCTTCGGTCAGCCAGCCGGCGAGCCTGGAACGCTGCGGCGTATCGGCGCGATGGTCGAGACGCCGACCTTCTATGGATACCTCTCGGGTTGGGCGAACCTCCGTTACTTCCAGGCGATCGGCCGGCGTGGCGGTCCCGCCGATGTCGAGCGGCTGCTCGACCTCGTCGATCTCGGCAAGCGTGCGCACCAGAAGTTCTCGACCTACTCGCTCGGCATGAAGCAGCGCCTTGGCGTCGCGTGTGCGCTCCTCGGTGATCCCGAGCTCGTGTTCCTGGACGAGCCGACCAACGGTCTCGATCCCGCCGGGGTCGTCGAGGTCCGTGAGCTCATTCGCGGCCTCGGCAAGGAGGGTCGCACCGTCGTGCTCTCCAGCCACCTACTGGCCGAGACGGAGCTCGTTTGCGACAACGTCGCGGTGCTTTCGCGCGGCAAGCTTCTCGCGCAGGGCACCATCGCCGAGCTCCTGCGGCAGCACGACACGCTGCGACTGCGCACGACGAACGATGCCGACGCCGCTCCCGCGCTGGAGGCGCTGCCATGGGTCGAGGTCGTCGCCCGTGATGGCCAGTACCTCGTCGTCACGGCACCTCAGGACCGAGCGTGGGAGATCACACGCGCGCTCGGTGAGCGGGGCATCTACGTGAACGAGCTGACCCCGGTGCATCGCACGCTCGAGGAGTACTTCATGGATCTCACCGGGACCGATCCGGCCACCGGGAAGGACCGTTCGTGATCGCGAAGATCTCGAACCTTTCGCGTTGGGAGTGGTTCAAGCTGCAGCGCCGCCGCATGCTGTGGGTGCTCCTCGCGTTCATGCTGCTCTTCGCGCAGCTTGCCATCTGGGGCCAATTCTTCTCGTACCAGAACTTGAAGGTCAGTGGCGGCGAAGTGATCGTGCCCGGATCGAATCCGCAGCAGCAGGGCGGGCCACGGACGCTGAAGTGCAATGACCTGCTGTCGGGCGATCCCGCGCGACAGCCCACCGACCTCGCGCCGCAGATCGTCGACGGCCTGCATACGAGCTGCACCCAGCAGGCTCCCGCGCTGCCCGAGCGTCTCGCGCGGGCATATCAGGGCATCAGTCTGCCGGGCAGCATCCCGAATGCGATCGCGGTCGTACAGAGCCTCGGCCTCATCCTGATCGCGATCCTCACCGCATCGGCCATCGGACTCGATTACGGATCCGGAACGCTCCGCTCGGTGCTCTCGCAGGGCACCGGGCGCTGGCCGTATCTTGTCGCGAAGCTCGCGACGCTGGTCGCCCTGGCGGCGGCCGCACTTCTCGTCACGGCGGCGAGCATCGCCATCACAAGCCTCATCACCACATCGATCGCGGGACCGGCCCCACTTCCCGCGACCCCGGCCACGTGGTCGGGCGCCGCCCTCTCGCTCTGGAAGGCGTGGGCGTCGTTCATTCCGTACATCGCTTTGACGACCGCGGTGACCGTGCTCGCGCGATCGACCGCGGCCGGCATGGCGATCGGCCTCGGGTACTACTTCGGTGAGCAGATCATCTCAGCGTTGCTCGCCGGGTTCTTCACCTGGTTCGTGTCCGTCGAGGACTTCCTGCTCGTCCACAACATCGCCGCCTTCACCGGCGGCTTCGGCACGGCTGCCGCGACGGACCCGACGCACGCGGTCGTCGTCCTCGCGATCTACACGATCGCGTTCGGGGCGCTGGCCTTCTGGCTGTTCGAACGAAGGGACGTACAGGGCGCCACCGGCGGCGGCTAGCGGTGATGGGCTACGCCGCTTCGCTGACGCTTGCAGCGATGATCCTGTCGGCGGCGTAGATCGCGATGACGACGTCGGCGTCCAAGGCTCGCGGTCAGCGCCTCGAGCTGCGCGAGTTGGTACGGGTCCTCGTCGCGCCCGAAGAACGTGCGCTGGATCGTTCCGGCCCGGCTGGCAACGAGCCAATCGATGCAAGTGACCCAGGTTGCTTCTGAACGGGCTCCGTCCGCTAGGCTGCCCGTGCTCCCAGCGCGGAGCGGAGGGCGCGTTGGGCGCGAAGGCGATCTGGCGAGAGGATCTGATCACGGGCCTGCTGTCGAGCCTGCTGGTCGCAGGCCTGTTCCTCGACGGTTGGAACCACATCAACCTGCAGAACGGCGCCCTCGGCAGCTTCTTCACGATCTGGCATGCGCTCCTCTACGCGGGCTTCAACGTCACGGCGCTCTGGGTCGTGAGCCGCAACCCGCACCTCTACACGCGTAGCCACAAACCCGCGGCCTACTTCCATCCGATCCTCGGCATCCCGCTGCGATACCCCTTGGCCATCGGCGGCCTCGCGCTCGCCGGCGTCGGCCTCTTCGGAGACCTCGCGTGGCACACGGTCTTCGGCGAGGAAGCCGGGGTCGCTCGCGTGATCGCGCCGTTCCACCTGCTGCTCTTTGCCGGGGCCGCCGGCCTGGCGTCGGCGCCGCTCCGATCCGCCTGGTATGCGCCGCGCTTCTACCCTGCCGCAGCATCGTTCCGCCGGATGCTGCCGCCGTTGCTGGCGTTGACGCTCGTCACGTGCGTCCTCGCGTTCATGTTCCAGTGGCTGAACGCGTTCCTTGATTGGACCCCGTCGGTCCAGATCGGCCGGATCCCGCCGGAGCTCGCCAGTAACAGCCGGGTGCGCGGGACGACCGAATTCGCGGGTGCGGCCCGCGTCCTCGTGACGAATCTCATCCTCTTTGCGCCGTTGTTCCTCGCTCTGCGGCGCTGGCGGCTGCCCTTCGGTAGCGCGACGATGCTGTTCGTCGGGGTCAGCTTCGCGATGAGCTCGCTCTCCAGCTTCGAGCTCGGCGCGACCGTCTTCGCCGCGCTCGTCGGCGGCCTCGTCGCCGATACGGTGATCGACATCTTCGAGCCGGACGCGCACAACACGCGCGGCTACCGGGTCCTCGCAGCCCTCACGCCGCTCGCGCTGTGGACGACCTACTTCCTGATCCTGCGGATCGTCTACGCGATCGAGTGGCCGTTCGATCTCTGGCTCGGTACGACCCTGCTCGCCGCGGTGTCCGGTCTGCTGCTCAGCTACGTCTCGATCCCGCCGGTGGTCCCCGCGCCCGCCACCGAAGGAGGCATTCCACTACTCGAAGGGGCGCTCGACGCAGGAGGAGAAGGCTGATGGCGGACAAGATGGATCGCTCGAAGGGCGGATACAGCCGGCGTACGTTCCTCACCGGCCTCGGGGTCGGCCTCGGTGCCGCGGGCGCCGCGGGGATCGCGACCGGCGTCAGCCTCGGCCGCATCGACGTGCGCGATCATGCGGTCGTCCCCGGCAACTTCACGCGGCTCTTCCCCGATCTACCGCCGTTCTTCGACAAGCTCGAGCCCGCGGGCGCGACCGATGCGCTGCGGGATGTCCTGCGCGACCTTGGCAAGCCGGGCGGCCTGCTCGATGCGAACGACCAGCTCTCAGCCGGCCCCATCGCGCTGATCGCGGACGCCAAGGTCAACGGCAACGATCCGCCGACGAACCCGGACAACCCCACGCACACGGCAGGCGTGACGTTCTTCGGGCAGTTCATGGACCTCGACATGACCTTCGACAGCCGATCGGCCCTCGGCGTGCCTACCGATCCGTCGACGATGCCGAACGCGCGGATCCCGTACTTCGACCTTGACACGATCTACGGCCTTGGACCGAGCGTCAGCGCGGCGTTCTACGACCCCAACGACATCGCGAAGCTGCGGATCGAGAGCGGCGGGATCTTCGAGGACCTGCCACGCACCACGGACATGACCGCCATCGTCCCGGATCCGCGCACCGATCAGAACATGATGGTCTCAGGGCTCCACTGCGCCTTCATCCTGTTCCACAACAAGGCGGTCGACCACGCGCGCAATCAGCTGGGTCTCATCGACCCGGCCGCGGTCTTCGCCGAGGCCAGGCGCCTGACCGTGTGGCACTACCAGTGGATGATCGTGAACGAGTTCCTGCCGCTGTTCGTCGGTCCGGCGATGGTGAACGACATCCTCACGAATGGTCGCCAGTTCTATCACCCGGCGAAGGGCGAGGCAGCCATGCCGGTCGAGTTCCAGGGTGCGTGCTTCCGGGTCGGTCACACGATGATCCGGCCCTCCTACCGCGCGAACCTGAAGGGTGACGGCGGCAAGCCGTTCTTCGGATTCATCTTCGATCCGAGCCTCGGCGACATCACGTCGGCGCCCGGCAAGGACCCGGGTGACCTGCGGAGCGGCTTTCGCGCGCCGCGGCGGTTCATCGGCTGGCAGACATTCTTCGATTTCAAGGACGGCGAGGTCAAGCGCAACAAGATGATCGACACGAAGATCTCGACGCCGCTTTTCACGCTGCCGCTCGGCGCGATCGCGAGCCACAAGGCTCCGACATCGCTCATGCAGCGCAATCTCCTGCGTCACATCACCTGGTCGATGCCCTCGGGCCAGGCGATCGCCGCTGCGATGGACGTGAACAAGCTCAGTGGTGAGGATCTGAAGGAGCTCAAGCAGTACGGCATTGGCCTCGAGCAGAGCACGCCGCTCTTCTATTACATGCTCAAGGAGGCCGCGCTGGTGCCGAATACCGACATTGGCAAGAACACGGGTGGCTTCCATCTCGGGCCTGTCGGCGGCCGCATCGTCGCCGAGGTCGTGCTTGGTCTCTTGCAGACCGACCCGGCGTCCTATCTCGTCCAGAAGCCCGATTGGATACCGACGCTCCAGAACGCGGGGACTGGCTTCCGGATGACCGACTTCCTCACGTACGCCGGAGTCGATCCGCTGACGCGGCGCGCGCAGAAGCCCGCCTACGCCTAGCTAGGTCGCTCTCCGCTGGCCCGCTCCTTGCTTCGTTCGCCGCTATTCGAAGATCGAAGGAGAGCGACCATGGGCGACAAGCGGCAGGAGACCATCACGAAGTACCTCGGTGACATGAAGTCGGTGGTGAGCCACGTCCAGACAGCGATGGAACGTCAGAAGGACGAGTTCAAGGACAAGCCCGATGTCTCGCAGGCGATCGCGCGCATCGCGCTCAGCCTCAAGCGGCAGGACGACGCCCTCGGCGCGCGGCTCGAGGCCTTGGGTGGAAGCCCCACGCATCCGGTGAAGGAGGCTGTGTCAGACGCGCTTGGCGTGATGGCCGGCCTCTACAACAAGGTGCGCACCGAAGGCGCGGCGAAGGGACTTCGTGACGACCACGTTGCGCTCAACCTCGTCTACATGAGCTACACGACGCTGCACACGACCGCGGTCGCGCTTGGTGACGCGGAGACCGCGGGGCTCGCCAAGCGATCGTTCGTCGAGGTCGCGAAGTTCGTGACCGAGATCGATGACCTCGTGCCGCCGACGGTGTTCCGCGAGCTGCTGGACGGCGACTTCGGATCGCTCGATGCCACCGCGCCGGAGCAGACCCGCTCGGCGATCCGTGAAGCGTGGACCGGTCCCCAGCGGGCCGAGCGCGCGGTGGGAGCGTCCACCGCAGATCGGGCCTAACGCGCGGCTAGGCGCCTGGGGCGTGCACCGACAGGACGTAGTCGCTGTGCGCGTCCCAGGCGTCGCGATCCCACGTCGACCAGCGCTCCGCGAGCCGCAGGCCCGCGGCCGTCGCGAGCGCGTCATACGTTTCGACGCTGAGCCTGCCAGGCTGGAGCTGGAACCCGGCCACGATCTTCCCGCCGGGCGCGACGTGCCGGGCCATGTTCTTGAGGACCTGGCCCTCGGCGCCGGGTGCCAGGAAGATCATCACGTTGCCGGCCAGCAGGATCAGGTCGAAGGTCCGTCCGAGCTCGACGGTCGCGAGA
>JBBRQB010000049.1:0-16397 GCA_038227105.1 Candidatus Limnocylindria bacterium
CGCTCGCCCATGAGGAGGTTGAATTCACGGCGCGCGTACGAAACGATGTCCTGATCCATCTCGTCGCCGCCGATGCGGATCGAGCGCGCGACGACGATGCCGCCGAGCGACGTGACCGCCACCTCTGTCGTGCCACCGCCGATGTCGACGATCATCGATCCCGACGGCTCTTCCACCGGGAGGCCGGCACCGATCGCGGCGGCCATCGGCTCTTCGACGAGGCGGGCCCATCGGGCACCCGCGTTCATCGCCGCTTCCTGCACCGCGCGCTTCTCGACCTCGGTGACACCCGATGGGATGCCGATGATGACGCGCGGACGCGGGAACAGCGCGAACCGGTCATGCACCTGGTGGATGAAGTGCTTGAGCATGTATTCGGTGATGTCGAAGTCGCTGATCACGCCGTCCTTCAACGGGCGGATCGCGACGATGTTCTGCGGCGTCCGGCCCACCATGCGCTTCGCCTCGGCGCCGACGGCGAGGATGACGCCGGTGCGCGTGTCCTTCGCGACGACCGACGGTTCGCTGATGACGATGCCGCGACCCTTCACGTGCACGAGCGTGTTCGCCGTGCCGAGGTCGATGCCGATATCACGCGAGAAGAGGCCCCAGAGGGATTCGAACAAGTGGACGCACCCTTTCCAGAACGCGCGGTGGTGCTCGTGAGGATAGGGCCCGGGCTACGCGCGAGGCGTGCTCGCTTACCCGCTAGCGATGGACGGTGGTCGTCGGACTGGGCGTTCGGGTGGGGGTCGGCGTGGGACGAACGGTGGGCCGCGGCGTCGGCCGGACGGAGCTGGTCGGCGTCGGCGGCAGCTGCCCCGGTCGGAGCACGCCGAACGGCAGCGGCGCGGCCGTGACGGTCGGGGTCCGTGTCGGGCGCGGCGTGTAGACACGTTGCGGACGCGGCGTCGAGGCGGCGTTGCGCGGCTGGGTCGGCACGAAGCGCGGCTCGGGAGCGGGCGCGGGCGCGGGGACGAGCGGCGCGGCGCCGGCGTTGGAGAGACCCTCGAGCCGGATCGGCTGATAGCGGTCGTCGTAGACGACGACCCGGTGGACGGCGCGCGGCGGTGTCTCCTCGAAGACCCACACGAGCGTGTGCGCGTCGTTGGCCCACGCCTCGAAGAGCCGGATGTGGCCGTAGCCCTCGGGGTCGCGGCCGATCGTGAGGTTCATCGCGTCGCCGCTGCGGAGATCGTTCTTCGAGATCGGCGAGCTCACCCACCCGATGGACTCGGTCGTGTAGCGCGCGACGCCCCAGATCCAGCTGATGTACGCGGAGCAGTCCATCCCGCGATTCGGCGCGTTGCCGCCCCACACGTACGGGGTGGACAGCAGCGACGCAGCGCGATCCAGGATCCCCTGCCGGACAGCGAGCGACGCATCGGTCGCGGGCTGCACCGCTGCGGGTGCTTCAACGACGAGCGGCGGAGGAGGAGGCGGTGCAGCGGGCGCGTTCGGACCGTTCGGGTCCGCGCGGAGTGAGTCGAATGACGCGCGCACGATGGGGGCGAGCGCGGCCCAGTCCTCTTCGGCCGTCACCGCGCGGATGATCAGCCGGCGATCTGTCGCGCGCGCGACGAAGTAGCGCGTGAGGACGTGCAGCCCTTCGTACGTGCGCTCTTCGGTGATCTGGAAGAAGCCGGCGACGGGTGTGGCGTCGGCGCGCTCGGCCCGCGGATCGAGGTCGAGGTCGATCATGTCGCCGCCCGCGCGCGCGATGCCGACGGTGATGATCGCGCCGGCGTCACGGATCAGGGCGCTCGTGATCGGGATCGGGAGCGCATACAGCGATGCGTCACCGAGGCGCAGCTGGAAGCGCGTGATCTCCTGCGCCGGGTCCGGCGGATCGCTCTGCGCGTTGAGCGCCGTCAGCGGCTCGCGGATCCAGCCGACCGGTGGGTCGAAGCTGATGCGCGCCGCGTCGTCGACGAAGCCCTTGGGCGCCGGAGCGGCGACGTGCTCGAAGAGCGCGGGATCGGCCCTGGCCGGGACCGGACCGAGAGCACTGCCCTGGGTCGTCGAATCGGAGGCGACGGCCGCGTCGTGGAACGGTCCCACGATGACGGCGCCCAGCACCGCGGTCGCGAGCACGCGAGCGAGCAGGTGCGTGTAGATAGCTCTCCCCATCCCATTCACGCCAACGAGGCGTGCAGGCAGGCGTTATGTCCGTCAAACGGCTCCCCTCTCGCGAAGACTCACGTGGCGGCCCGATCCGATGATCAGGTGATCCACGACCGATACCCCGAGGAGCCGGCCTGCCGCGACAGCGTCCCGGGTGGTGCGGAGGTCGTCGGCCGATGGCTCCGGGTCACCGGAGGGATGGTTGTGCGCCAGCACGATCCCGGCGGCGTTGCGGCGCAGCGCCTCGGTGAAGAGCTCGCCGATCCGGACCGAGGTGCCCGCAAGGTTGCCCTCATAGATAGGAGAGACCGCGAGCAGGCGCTGCTTGCGGTCCACCAGCGCGACCACGAGCGCTTCCCGGTCGCGGTGGGCGAGGTGGGGCGCGAGCGCGCGTGCAGCCGCGCCGGGGGAATCGAGGACCGCGCCGTCGCGCTCGGCCGCGAGGGCGCGCCGGCCGAGCTCGAGTGCCGCGACGATCCTGGCTGCCGTCGCCGCGCCGATCCCGGCGCCGGACAGGCGTGTCCGGTCCGCGCGAGCCAGGCCGCCGGGCCCGCCGAGCGCCTGGAGGAGCGCTTCCGCCAGTGCGACTGCCGACCGGCGGCTCGTGCCCGAGCCGATGACGAGACCCAGCAGCTGCGCGTCCGAGAGCGCCGCCGGACCATCCTTGACGAGCCGTTCGCGTGGCCGGATCGCCTCGGGCCAGTCGTGGATGGGCGGCACGAAGGTGAAAGATCGGCGAGCGCTTGCGCGGGAATTCACACGTTCATGACTTGACTGCCCGGTCAGGTGCCCCTATTCATCGAGGGATGTTCCGCCGTCCCGTCGACCGCCTCGCCATCCAGATCGCCGTTTTCGCGGGCCTGACCGTGCTGGTCGGGACCGGGGCGACGGACGCCGCGGACGCCGCGGTCCTCGGCTGGGTCCTGCCGCTTCGGACACCGCTCCTCGACCAGCTCTTCCAGGCGGTCACGGTGCTCGGCGATCCGATCGTGAGCTCGTTGTTCGCGATCGCGCTCACGTTCTTCCTGGTCACGCACGAGGGCCGCCGGGGCCAGGTCGCGCTGCTGTTCTTCGCGGGCATCGCGCTCGAGTTCGTGCTGAAGCAGGTCGTCTTCCAGCCCGGTCCGCCCAGCGAGCTGGTCCGTGACTCGGTGCTGCTGCCCGGTCTCCGCGAGCTGAGCCCATTCACGTACCCGGGCGGTCATGTGATGCGGGTGACGTTCCTCGCCGCACTGCTGGCGCTGCGCTCCCCGCGCCTGCGCCTGCCGGCCATGATCGCGGTCGCGCTCGTCGCCGCGGGCCGGATCTACCTGGCGACGGGATGGGCTGCGGATGTCGCGGGCGGGGCCCTCGCTGGTCTCGCGCTCGCGACGATCGCCGAGGCCGTGCGCGAGCGCGCCGGATCACCACGTGCCGCGGACGTGCTCGCCGCGACGCTCGTGCGCTAGGTCGTCGAGGCCTTCTCGACCACCGCGGCCGGCTCGGCCACCTTGCCGCCGGTGTGGACGGTCCAGTCGCGCTCATCGAAGTCCTTCGCGCAGTAGGGGCAGATGTTCCACTCGGGACGGATGAGCTTCGCGCGCCCCGCCGCAAGCAGTTCTGCGATCGCGTTGCGCGAGCGGTGAGAACTCATTGGCGCTTGCTCTTCCGACGAGGTTTAGCCGCCTTTCCTAGCGCTGATCCCAATGACAGTTGCTCGGCGGCGTTCTTCTCATGCGCGACAGCCTTTCGCTTAGTCGACGGAAACTTCGGACCTGGGCCGTACTCCACCCCGGGCCCCCTCTCGTGTTCCGATATTTTCTGGAGCATGTCGCGCGCAACCAGGTCTTGGAGGATCTGCTTCGAACGGGTCATGCTCGCGTCGAGGAGATTCTGAACAGTCCGGTTCGTAACCTTGCCGTACTCCTTGACGTGGGCGATGACCTTCCGGTCGATCTCGTCGACCGTGCGCCGCCGGTATGTCACCGCAGATCCCAGTGCTTTCAGTGCGTCGCCACGGAGCCGATAACTAGGCCGACGGCGGCGCGCTGACTCTCGCGTAGCTTCCACCATTCCGACGCCGTCGGAGCTGAGACGCTGAAGAACCGTCTCCGCTTCCTCTGCTGTTTTTTGAAGCACCGGAGCGAGCTCGACCGCCGTAAGACTCGACTTCGAACAGAGACGAAGGAGGCTGAGCATCGTGTCCGTGTTCTCACGCTCGGACTCTGGAAGCTGCGCAACGTAACGGGCAATGTGTGTGTTCGGAGCACCCCCAACGAAGGTCACTCGAACTCTGTCGAAGTGACCCTCGATGCGCGGAATCTCCCTGCCTGACCGGATCATCTCGCGAAACATCCGGTCTACGCCGCGCCCGATTTCTTCGGCGAGTCCCAAGCGCCGTGCGGCTGCGGCCAGTCGCGGATTCCTCGGCTTTGATGGGTGGGTCAGGATGTTGTCCGCAGTCACTCCGCTGACGAGGGGCCCTGGCGAACTCACGACGAACACTTCAGCAGAGTGCTCGATCGTCACAGGCGACGAGGCGTGATAATCGCGGTGGATCACGGCATTTGCGATGGCTTCCCGGATCGCGATCTCCGGAAAGTCCTCGATCTGCAACTGCTGCCCGCTCGGCAAGTTGAGGGGCGTCAGATTGCGGCGCGCTTGGATCAGTTCAAGGGCCCGTTGAAAGGCAACGAGGAGCGACGTCCGAAGACGCTGAACGATGACGGGCTCGCCGCCTTGCGTCGCGTGGTATTGATAGACGATTGGCGCGTCGACCCCGCCGCGCGGGTCGCACAGCAGCACCTCTCCGGCACGCAGAAGCTGGCCCCTGTTGTTCACCAATCCGAGCGCCCGAAGGAGTTCCTTGTCGCTTGCGCTCGCGAGGCCACGACGCGGTCCGGTGAGCGTGCCGAGCACTTGTCGCGCGGAAGCCAACGCGACCGGTGAGATGTCCGTAAGCGGTCGCGAACTCAATTGTTCCGACCAGTCGATTCCGAGGCGCTCTTCCCTGAGGATCATCTGTTCGGTTGGACTCATCGGGTGACAATCAGTAGCAACCCGACGCAGAGCTCTTCCCTGCATATCTGCATGAATCTCCGGACTCTGCGGCACATGGATCAGCACAAGGCTTGCGCCGAATCGTGTTTCTGCTCGTGAATCGACAAGAAGGTGGGGATTGGTAAGGTCGTAGATCCGCTTCTTGACATCTTCCGACGTAATCGCCGTGCCCTTGAATGCACCGGGTCCGCGTTCCTTATTTGAAACACCAAGAACCACTACGCCACCTGCGCTGTTCGCGAAGCAAATAGCCGCCTCGACGACGCTCTTCACGGTTTCGTCATGGCTACGCCCGTGTTCCTTGAAGTCGAGGGTGTAGCTCTCGACGTCCTTCGCGGCTTTGCCGTCTTCGATGGCCTTCATGGCCGTGATCACTTCGGCCTCGCGGCTCACGGCATGAAATCCAATAGTTTGGTAACTCCCTGCACAAAGCGGAGATTACCAAACTCTGGCAAACTCGGCTAGGTCGTCGAGGCCTTCTCGACCACCGCGGCCGGCTCGGCCACCTTGCCGCCGGTGTGGACGGTCCAGTCGCGCTCATCGAAGTCCTTCGCGCAGTAGGGGCAGATGTTCCACTCGGGACGGATGAGCTTCGCGCACGAGGGGCACACGCGCTTCAGGCGCGTGCGGCACGTCGGGCAGAGGATGAAGTCCTCGTGCACGCGCTCGTGGCAGGTGGGGCAGACGACGCGCTGCTCGGCCTCGGCGAGAAGGCTCTCCTCGGCGAGCTGCCGCTCGTAGCTCTCGGAGATCGTCTCGCGCGAGCGGACGATGAGGTAGACGAACAGCCCGAGGACCGGGACGAGCGTCACGAGAAGCGCGGCGAGCACCGGGAGGAGACGATTCTCCGTGCGGTTCTGCGCATCGCGGTAGGTCCAGAAGATCATCGCGACGTACACGACGAAGAGGTACAGACCGATGAACCGGACGCCGCCCTGCACGACGGCACTGTTCACGAAGCCGGACCAGATCCCACCGATATCAGGCATCGCCTACACCCCCGCGCGCTGCGGTTGGCCGCCCTCGGCCCGCACGCGCTCTCTCCAATAATCCAGAACGTCGCGAAGCGTCTGCTCGAATGCGATCTTCGGCTCCCAGCCGGTCGCGGCGCGGAACTTCGAGGGATCCGCCCAAAGGATCGGGACATCGCTCGGCCGGAGCCGCGCGGGGTCCTCCTCGGTCCGGATCTTCAGCGACGAGAAGCCGAGCAGCACGTCCAGCATCTCGCGGATCGTGTGCGTGCGGCCGCTGCCGACGTTGTAGCTCTCACCCGGCTCGGCCTTCTCGAGCGCGAGCCAGTACGCGCGCACGATGTCGCGCACGTCGGAGAGATCGCGCTTGGACGTGAGGTCGCCGTGGTAGATGACCGGCGGGTGGAACCCCGCCTCGATCTCGGCGATCTGCTTCGCGAACGTGCTGTCCGCGAAGACCGGACCGCGGCGCGGCCCCGTGTGGTTGAAGCCACGCGTGACGACGAGGTGCAGGCCGTACGACTTGAAGTACTGGTACGCGAGCTTGTCCTGCGCGACCTTGCTCACCGCATACGGCGAGAGCGGGCGCAGCGGATTGGTCTCTTTCATCGGGACCTCGTCGGGATGCACGAGCCCGTACTCCTCGCTCGAGCCGGCGATGTGCATCCGGATCTGCTTGTCGTGCCTGCGGATCGACTCAAGCAGATTGATCTGGGACTGGACGTTGATGTGGAAGGTCGAGGCGGGCTCGTCGAAGCTCTCCTGGACGAAGGACTGCGCCGCGAGATGGAAGATCCGCTCCGGCTGCACGGCCGAGATGACGTGCTCGACCGCGCCGGCGTCCGTCAGCTCGCAGTAGAGGAGCGTGACCCGGCCCTTCTTCTTGTCGTCGCGCAGTGCCTGCCCGTCGCTGTACCGTCCTTCGACGATGTCCACCTTCTGGGCGCGCCGGAGCGGCTCGAGGTTCTCCATGCGCGAACGCCACCGGAATGTGCCGTACACGGCGACATCGGGATGCTCGGCAAGGAGATACTCGGCAAGATGACTTCCGGCCATGCCGGTGATGCCGGTAATAAGGACGCGCACTGCGTGAGGAGACTAGCAAACGCCATGCCACGGGTAGCTTGCCCGGCCGCCCTGCCAGGGGCACCCGAGTGAGCGTCCTCGAGGTACGCCGCCACGCCGAACGTGGCCTTGCGACGCCGCTGAGCGAGCGCGGCGAGGCCGCTGCCCGTGCGATCGCCGGCGCAACGTACGCGCTCGTCGTGTCGAGCCCGCTCGAGCGCGCGAAGCGCACCGCGGAGCTCGTCGGCGGACGGCTCGATGCGATCGAGGCCGGGCTGCTTCCCGACATCGGCGGCGCGGGCGTCTTCGGTTCGATGGCGACCCTCGGCGACTGGCGCGCGCTCCTGCGCTCAGATCCGAAGGCGCGTGACTTCGCGCACGAGCAGCTCGCGACGTGGGCGCGGATCGCCGGTCGCGTCGGTCCGAAGGACGTCGTGCTGGCGATCTCGCACGGCGGGATCATCGAGCTCCCGATCGTCGCGCTCGCCGACGAGCTCGGCGTGGCGATGGACGGCCCGTCGTTCGCAAATCTCGAAGGTGCGCGCATCACGTACGACAAGAAGAAGCGCACGACGCTCGAGCTCATCCGCTGAGACCGCTCACGGTCGGCCTCGTACTGACGATCACCCTCATTGGCTTCTCGGCCCTCGCGGTGGAGACCATCCTGCCGATCGTCTCGGACGAGCTCGGCGGCGTGGCGCTATACGGATGGGTCTTCAGCGCGTTCTTCCTCGCGAGCCTCGCGTCGGTCATCGTCGCGGGTGGCGTCGCCGATCAGCGCGGCACGCTCCTCCCGTACTCCGTCGGGCTCGGCCTGTTCGCGGCCGGCCTCGCGATCTGCGGAGCCGCGCCGTCGATGTCGGTGGTCGTCGCCGGTCGCGCCGTGCAGGGCATCGGCTCCGGCGCGATCCTCGCCTCGACCTACGCGAGCATCGCCCGCGCGTACACCGAGACCCAACGGCCGCGTATGTTCGCGATCATGTCGACCGCCTGGGTCCTGCCCGCCATCGTCGGGCCCGCCGCCGCCGGATTCATCGCGACGGCGACGACCTGGCGCCTCGTCTTCGCCGGTCTGCTCCCGTTCGCCGTCCTCGCGGCCGCGCTGGCCATCCCGGCGCTCCGCCGGTTGGGGCCACCCGCACATCGGGGCGAGCGCGCGAGCGCGCGCGACGCCGTGCTCGTCGCCGCCGGCGCCGGCCTGCTGCTGGCGGGGCTCACCAGCGCGAGCCTTCTGTCCGCCGTCGCGCTCCTCGTGGCAGGCGTCGTCGTCGCCGTGCCCGCCCTCCAACGCGTGACGCCGCCGGGGACGCTGACCGGACGAACGGGCCTCGGCGCCGCGGTGCTCGTGCGCGGGCTGCTCACGTTCGCGTTCTTCGGCACGGAGGCATTCCTGCCGCTGATGCTCCGCGAGGCCCGCGGCCTCTCTCCCGCGCTCGCAGGGATCGTCCTCACGACCGGTGGGCTCACCTGGACGAGCGGATCGTGGATCCACGCGCGTCTCGCCCCGCGGCTCACCAGCCGCCGCATCGTCACGACGTCGTTCGCTCTCGTCGCGCTCGGCGCGGCCGGCGTCCTCGCGGTGCTGCTCGCGCCGCTCCCGGTCGAGGTGACCTACGTCGCGTGGGCCGTGAGCGGCGCGGGCATCGGCTTCGGCTACGCGGCCATCTCGGTGCTCGTCCTGCGACTCGCACCGCCGGGCCGGACGGGATCGACCGGCGCGGCCATGCAGGTGCTCGACAACCTCGGCACTGCGCTGGGCACCGGCGCCGGTGGCGCGGCCGTCGCGATCGCCGTCGCGCGCGGTCTTCCCATAACGACCGGCATCGCGGCAGCGTTCGCGATCGCGATCGCCGGCGCGCTCGCGGGCCTCGGCGTCGCGCGCCGCCTCGACGCGTCACGGCCGTCGGTCGCCGCCGCTCCGGTCGACGCGGGCTCCGTTCCGACCACGATCTGAACCTGAAGTCGGGTCCGCCGGTCATGGATGGTGTGCGCCGGCTCGTCATCCTCGCGATCGCCCTGACCGCGTGCGGAACCTCGCCCGCGGCGGTCGCATCGCCAACGGCCCTGGCGACCGCGCCCGTTCCCGCAGGTGGCGTTCGCTTCATCGCGACGCCGTTCAAGGGAGCCGCGACCGTGCGCGTCCAGGAGCATCTCGCGGTCAATCTCATCAACACCGACGCCGTGCTGAGCTCGAATGGCGTCGATGGGACCCTGACATTGAACGCCGACGGGTCGTTCGCGCCCGACTCGAAGATCGTGGTCGACATGACACGGCTGCAGAGCGATCAGTCATTGCGCGACCGCTGGCTGCAGCTGTTCGGCGTGGAGACGACCAAGTTCAAAACCGCGACCTTCGTCCCACAGAAGGCCACCGGTCTTCCTGCGCCGCTCCCGGCGACCGGCCAATGGACGTTCACGATCGACGGCCTGCTCACCGTGCACGGTGTCACGAAGTCCACGACATGGAAGACGACGGGTCAGCGCGACGGCCGCGAGCTCACCGGCACGGCCACGACGATCGTGCATTGGGCCTACTTCGACATGGGGAAGCCGCAGGCGGCGGTGACGCAGGTCGTCTCGGTATCCGACGACATCCGGATCGAGCTGCAGCTCGTGGGGACCCAGGCGGACTAGCGCGCGCTAGACGGTCTCGGCCGCCTTCACGCCGCATGTCGGGCAGAACCGCGCGTTCACATCGTGCTGCGCACCGCACTGCGCACAGAAGCCGGCGCCGGAGCTGAGCGCCTGGTGCTCGTCACCGCTCACGCTCTGCTTGAACTCACGCATCCCGCGGCCGAGCTGGCCGCCGAGGTCGCCGAGCTTGCCGGGACCGAGCACGACGAGCGCGATGAACATGATGACCAGCAGGTGCGTCGGCTGGAGCAGTCCCTCGAACACGAGAGAATGCTACCGCGCGCCTGGAACGGGCACCCGGGCTGCGCGCGCGAAGGACCCGACCGCTTCGACGAGCGCGATGTGTTCGGCACTGAGCACGCGCGCTTCGAGCGTCTCAGGGTCGTCACCGGGAAGGACCGGCACGCTGCGCTGCACGAGGATCTCGCCTTCGTCGAGCATCCCGCGATGCGCGCGATGCACGGTGCAGCCGGTCTCCGCGACGCCCGCGGCCAGCACGGCCTCGTGCACCTTCAGCCGGTTGAGCCCACCGAATGCCGGGAGCAGCGACGGATGGACATTGATCACGGGGACGTCGCCGAGCGTGTCCCAGAACGGATCGGCGAGGATGCGGTCATAGCCCGCGAGCACAACGAGCTCGACGTCGGCGGAGGCTAAGCGGCGGGCCATGAGCTGCTGCGCCGCGTCGCGGCCGCCATTCGCCGCGGGCGGGAATGCCTCAGCCGGAACGCCGGCCGCTTTCGCGCGATCGAGGGCTGGCGCGCTCTTGCGGCTCGAACCGACGTACACGACCTGCGCATCGAGCCTGCCGTCGCCGCAGGCATCGAGGATCGCCTGGAGGTTCGTGCCGCGCCCGCTCACGCAGACGCCGACGCGCAGTGTCACGCCCACCGAACGCGCGGCACGCCGGCGCGCGCGACTTCGACCGTGCCGAGTCGGATGGCGTCGGGCAGCGCACGCAACGCGGCGCGCTCGCCGGCCGGATCGATCACGACGACGAGGCCGATGCCCATGTTCCAGGTGTCGAACGTCTCTGCCTCGGCGACCCCGCCCCAGTCCGCCAAGAGCTTGAACAGCGGTGGCACGATCCACGACCCGCGGTCGACGGCGGCGCCGAGCGACGGCGGGAGCGCGCGCGGGAGGTTGCCCTCCCAGCCACCGCCGGTCAGATGCGCGATCGAGCGGATCGTCGCGGCCGAGCGCAGCGTGCGGATCTCGTCGAGGTAGCAGCGGTGCGTCGCGAGGAGCGCATCGGCGAGCGTCCCGCGCAGCTCGGGACGCGTGGCCTCGAGCACGGATCGCTCGTCACGCTCCTCGACGGTCGCGCGCTTCGTGATGATCGAGCGCGCCAGTGAGTACCCATTGGTGTGCAGCCCGTTCGACGGGAGTCCGATGAGCACGTCGCCACTACGGACCGAAGCTGGATCGAAGATCTTGTCGCGCTCGACACCGCCGACGAGGAAGCCCGCGAGGTCGTACGCGCCGGGCGCGTACATCCCGGGCATCTCCGCGGTCTCACCACCCAGGAGCGCGCACCCGTGCGCGCGGCAGGCGTCGGCCATCGCGCCGACCACCCGCGCGAACACCGCCGGGTCGAGCGCCGAGGTCGAGAAGTAGTCCAGGAAGAAGAGCGGCTCGGCCCCCATCGCGAGCGCGTCGTTGATGCAGTGGTGTACGAGATCGGTGCCGACACCCTCATGGCGGTCGAGGAGCCGCGCGAGCTCGAGCTTCGTCCCGACGCCGTCGGTCGTCGCGACGAGCACGGTGTTGCCGCCCGCGAGCTTGAAGAGGCCGCCGAACGCGCCGATGTCGCCGATCACCTCCGGCCGCTTCGTGGCCTTGACCTTGTCCTTGATCCGCGCGAGCGCGTCCTCGGCTCGCGAGATGCTGACGCCAACGTCCTGGTATTTCACGAGCGAACGGCCTCGAGCACGTCCTTCGTCAGCTCGAGCTGCACCGGCACGAGGTAGTCGCCGGTGAAGCAGGCGGTGCAGAGCTGGCCGCGCGTTGCGCCCGTCGCCTTGACCATGCCCTCGAGCGAGAGATAGCCGAGCGAATCCGCGCCGACGTGCTCGCGGATCTGCGCGATGTCCATCTTCGACGCGATGAGCTCGTCCCGCCGCGCCATGTCCACGCCAAAGAAGCACTGGTGCTTGATCGGCGGCGAGCAGACGCGCAGGTGGACCTCTTTCGCGCCGTGACGCTTCAGCAGCTGCACGATCGGACCGCTCGTCGAGCCGCGGACGATCGAGTCGTCGACGACCACCACACGCTTGCCGTCGAGCACGTCGCGGAGCGCGTTGTACTTGAGCGCGACGCTGTGGCGGCGCAGCTCCTGCGTCGGCTGGATGAATGTGCGGCCGATGTAGCGGTTCTTGATCAGCCCTTCGCGGAACGGGATACCGCTCCGTCGCGCGTAGCCGACGGCCGCGGGGATCGCGCTATCCGGGACCGGGATCACGACGTCGGCGTCGGCCGGATGCTCTTCCGCGAGGATCTCGCCCATCCGCTCGCGCGTCGCGTACACCGAATGACCGCCGATATCGCTCGACGCCGACGCGAGATACACATGCTCGAAGACGCAGAGCCCGGTCCGGCCCGCGGCGAGGTCGGCGATGGTCACCGGTCCGCGGTCGTCTATGCGCAGGACCTCGCCGGGTCGCACATCGCGCACGGTCTCGGCGCCGATGGTCTCGAGCGCCGAGCTCTCGCTCGCGACGACCCACGCGTCGCCCTTCCTGCCAAGGCACAGCGGGCGCACACCGAGCGGGTCGCGGATCGCGTAGAGCGCGGTCGGCGTGAGCAGCGTCAGCGACCACGCGCCGGCGAGCGACGGCAATGCCGCGACGATGCGCTCGTCCCACGATGCGCCCCGCGCCGATGCGATCTGCTGTGCCACGACCTCGGTATCGCTCGAGGTGTCGAAGGTGTTCCCGCGCGCAATGAGCTCGTCGCGCACCTCATGGGCGTTGATGCAGTTGCCGTTGTGCCCGATCGCGAGCTCCCCGAGCTCCGGGTCGCGGACGACCATCGGCTGCGCGTTCTCGATGCGCGACGACCCGGTGGTCGAGTAGCGCGTGTGTCCGATCGCGGCCCGTCCGCCGAGCGCGGCGAGGTCCGGCTCCGCGAACACCTGGCCGACGAGGCCCATGCGCCGCACGACGCGAAGGTCACGACCGTCGGTCGCGGCGATACCCGCCGACTCCTGTCCGCGATGCTGCAGCGCGTAGAGCGCGAAGAACATGAGCCGCGCCGGCTCGCTCGGATCCGATGCCTGCGGGGACCAGATGCCGCACACGCCGCACACGGCTAAGACTCGCGTCCGAGCGCGCGGGCAAGGCCGTCGCCGTGCGCACGAGCGAGGGCGGCGACGGGCGTGCCGAGCACCGGTGCGATCTCGAGGATGTCGCCACCGATGGTGCCGAGCGTCCACAGCGGGACGTCGTGCTCGCTCGCGATCGCGCGCACCAGCAGCTCGTCGGCGGTCCTGATGACGAGGACGATGCCCGACGGGCCCTCGCCGAACAGCATCACGCGCTTGTCGATGCCACGGACCGCGGGCAGCGTGACCTTCATCCCGATGCGGTCGCGGATCGCGAGCTCGGCGAGCGCGACCCCGAGACCGCCTTCGGCGCGGTCGTGCGCCGCGCGGATCGCGCCGCGCGCGTGCGCGGCGAGCACGAACCGCTGGAGCCGCGCCTCGAGTGCCAGGTCGATGCGCACCACGCCGTCGGTGTGACCGCGCAGCGCGGCGTACGACGAGGCGGCGAGCGAGACCTGCGCGCTGCCCGCAAGGAGGACGAGGTCGCCGGCCGCGCCGGTACGTGCCGGGATGTGCCTGCTCACGTCGGCGAGCCGGCCGACCGCGCCGATCGTCGCAGCCGGCCAGATGTCGGAGCCACGCGTCGCGTTGTACAGCGACACGTTGCCCGAGACCACCGGTACGCCGAGCGCCTCGCATGCGGCGCTGATGCCGGCGACGGTGCGCTCGAGCTGCCAGGCCCCGCCGGGCCGCTCGGGATTCCCGATGTTCAGGCAGTCGGTGATCGCGAGCGGCTCCGCGCCGACGCACACGAGGTTGCGCGTGGCCTCGGCCACGGCCGCGGCCGCGCCGGTGAACGGGTCGAGCGACGCGACACGCGGCTGCGCGTCGAGCGAGATGGCGATCCCGTCCGGCCGTCCTTTGATGCGCATGACGGCCGCATCTGCGCCGGGCCCGACGACCGTGTCGGTGCCGACCATCTGGTCATACGTGCGGTAGAGCACGGCGCGCGATGCGATGTCGGGTGAGCCGAGCAGCTCGAGGAGCTCCAGGCCGATCTTTTGAAGCTGGCCTTCGGGCTGTGAATGCTCTTCCGCAACTGGAGCGGCTACGGGCGCGATGCGCTCTGGCTCCTTCGCCCATTTCCGCACGTCGTACTCGGGCGCGTCGTCCGCGAGCGCCTTCGGCGGCAGCGACGCCACGATCTCGCCGTTGCTCCGGATCTCGAGCCGCTCGGTCGTCGTCACCTCGCCGATGCGCTCGCCGTGAAGCTCCCACTTCGCGAACACGCGCTCGACGTCGGCTTCGCGGCCGGGGCGCGGGATCACCAGCATCCGCTCCTGCGACTCGCTCAGCATCACCTCGAACGGAACCATGCCGGTCGCGCGTCGCGGCACCCGATCGACGTCGATGCGCATGCCGACGTTGCTCTTCGCCGCGAGCTCGCTCGATGCGCAGGTGAGACCGGCGGCGCCGAGGTCCTGGATCGACTCGATCGCGTCGAGGGCGACGAGCTCGAGCGTCGCCTCGAGCAGCAGCTTCTCGAGGAACGGGTTCCCCACCTGCACCGATGGCCGCTTCGCGTCGTCAGCGGCGCCGAGCTCGAAGCTCGCCAGCAGCGACGCGCCGGCGATGCCGTCACGGCCGGTGTCCGAGCCCACGAGGTACACGCTGCTGCCGGGCTTCGCGGTCGCAGCCGAGCGCAGATCCTTCCGCGCGACGAGGCCGACGCACATCGCGTTGACCAGCGGGTTGTCCGCGTACGCGGGGGCGAAGGTCACGTGACCGCCGACATCGGGGATGCCGACGCAGTTGCCGTAGAAGGAGATGCCGCCCACGACTCCGCGGACCATCCGGCGCGTGCGCTCGTCCGCGGGCGGACCGAAGAACAGGCCGTTGAGCACCGCGATCGGGCGCGCGCCCATCGCGAAGATGTCGCGAAGGATCCCACCAACGCCGGTCGCCGCTCCCTGATACGGCTCGACCGCCGAGGGGTGGTTGTGGCTCTCGACCTTGAACACGCAGAGGAGGTCGCCGCCGATGTCGACGGCGCCCGCGTTCTCGCCTGGCCCGAGGGCGACGCGCGCGCCCGTCGTGGGCAGCGTGCGAAGGAGCGTCTTGCTGTGCTTGTAGGCGCAGTGCTCGCTCCACATGGCGCCGAACATCGCCCACTCGAGGGGGTTCGGTTCGCGGGAGAGGAGCGCGCGGATGCTGGCGGCTTCGGTGTCGGTGAGACCGGCCTCGCGGGGCAGGTCCAACCGAGGCTGCGCCGTCGTCGTCCCCGTACTCATCGGGGACACGCTCATGCGGAGGTGCCGCCTCCGAGGAAGGCGTCGACCTGGTCCGCGAATGCCGCGAGGTCGGTGAGCCGCGTCTGCATGTGCCCGTACACCTCATCGATGTCCGTCTGCTCGCGGTCATACGCAAGGAGATTGCGAAGGTCCGCGAGGTGCTCCAAACGATACGCCAGCTGCCGGTCGATGATGCCATGCGCGGCGATCGAATCGAGGATGTCGTGGTAGGCCTCGGGTTTCGGGAGTGCCAGCGCGGCGATGAAGTAGGCACCGGTCCCGAAGGTCAGCTCGACGGCCTGCTGGAGATACCACTGCGCGAGCCCGTAGAGCTTCGGATCGCCCTTGAACTTCACGCGGTCCACGCCGCGGAGATCGTGCAGGAGGGCGATGTACTCGCGCAGCCGGAGCAGCCGGGCTTTGACATAGTCGCCGTCGATGGCGAAGCGCTCACCGTGCACGCGCTCGGAGAGCGCCTTCGACTGGAGCTCGTCGTATTTCTTGAACTCGAGGTACTCCATCGTGGTGCGCGCGGCGAACTGCACGCGGCGCCGGTGATCGCGCTGGAACAGCAGCGACCAGGTGTTGATGACCTGCGCGCGCTGGAGGAGCGATGCGTTGTTGAGGATCACGACGTCTAGGTCCGCGGTCTCGAGCGCCTTCGACAGCTCGCTGACGAAGAAGACCTGGTAGTCGAAGTACTCGGCGGTCCTGATCTTGTCGAGCAGCAGGACGCCCACATCCAGGTCCGCGAAATTGCCCGCGAGCTTCCTGGCGGACGCATTCCCGCTCACATATGCGACGTCGGCCGGCGACATCTGGAAGATCTGCGTGAGCTGGGCCTGTTTCTCGAAGAGATCCATCTGCTCTATTGAACGGATGCAGGGGCCATGCCGGTGTGTCGAACACCGGTCAAGGCGGCCAAGGTCGACAGGATCCGTTCCCCGTCGGTCCCGCCCAGCAGTTCCTCGCTGCAGCGCTCCGGGTGCGGCATGAGGCCGACGACGTTGC
>JBBRQB010000050.1:0-16280 GCA_038227105.1 Candidatus Limnocylindria bacterium
AGCGTGAACCCGACCTCGACGCCGGGCATCGTGACGCTCGGGTCGGCAACGGTCCTGGCACGAGCGGATACCTATTACAGCGACGCGTTCGTGGTGAATGCCCCGACGGCATTGGGCAGCTACTCGATCATCGCGACCGGGGCGACCTGCTGCGGCACGGTGACCTCGAGCACCGTTAGTGTCACTCTGCCGTTCATGACCTTCTATTACGACGGCAGCTCGATCGGCGCCGGGCTCTACCGCGACGGCTTCAGCTTCTCGCTGTCCAACCCGGCACCTCTGGGCGGACTCACCGTGACGCTTGTGAACTCGGCACCGCTGAACGCGACGATCCCATCCTCCGTCACGATCCCCGCCGGCCAGACCTCGGGAACGTACCGCATCACTGGCTTGCTGGCCGGCGACATCGTGGTCAGCGGCGCGGCAACTGGATGGACCAGCAGCACTGCGACAATGCACATCGTCACGCCGACTTTCTCGTTCGTCGGACTGCAGACGTCACGTACGGTGGGCGGTACGCCGAATACGTTCACCGTATACACCTATACGCCCGGGTGCGGGGAATGTGATTACTTCGTTTCCGGCACCACGATTTCGTTCGCAATCGTCTCCGCAACACCAAGCGGAATCGTGACGGTGACAACGTCCGTCGTGGCCCTCGCAAACAATTACCTTTCACCGTCCGCGACTATTTCCGCGCCCACCGCGGTGGGTATCTACACGGTCACCGCGTCTGCGACCGGCTTCGCGACGGCAAACTCCCCAACCATCTCAGTCAACTAGCGCTTCCCGGACTCGGGCTGGTCTGCTTGTTCTGCACGCCGACAGGAACACCGCGCAGCGCGCTTACGTCTCCCCGCTCGCCTCGAGGGCTCGGGTGCGCGGGGCGGCGGCCTTCAGAGGGCATGAGGTGCCCCTCATATGCGCGGCCAAGGACGATCAGCTGATCGGCGCGTTTGGATTCTTGGCACACTGGACGCATTAGCCAGGCCGTGCGCGCTCTCGCCATCGTGAATCCAGCTGCCGGCGCGGGCACCGCGCACGCTGATGTAGACGCCGTCCTCGGTGAGCTGCACGACCGGTTCGAGACGATCGATGTCGTCGAAACCGGCCCCGAGCACCCGACCGCGACCGAGCTGGGGGAGCGGGCTGTCCGCGAGGGCTACGACGCAGTCCTCGTCGCGGGTGGCGACGGCACCGTCGGCAACGCGGCACGCGCGCTCGTCGACAGCCAGGTCGTCCTCGGCGTTTTGCCATTCGGCACGTATATGAACATCGCCCGCGCGATCGGCATCCCACGCGACGACCAGCGCGCCGCGGCGCGCGTCATCGCCGACGGGAATGTCCGGGCGATCGATGTTGGCAGGGTCGGCGATACGTATTTCTTCGAGGCGGCGGGCATCGGTCTCGACGCGGACGCATTCACGGCGGGTCGCGCGATCCAGCGCGGGGATCGCAGCTTCGCGATGGCCGCCCTCGCCGCGCTGCTTCGCCGCCGCGGCGTACGCGTACGCATCGATGTCGATGGTCGGATCCGCAGTCGCCGGCTCCTGCAAGCGACGGTCAGCAACGGACCGTGGTACGGGTGGGGCTTCGAGGTCGCCCCCGGTGCGATCATCGACGACGGGAAGCTGGACCTTGTGGTCTTCGGCGAGAGCAAGTGGCGCGTGCTGCGCGAGCTCATCGCCGCCGCCGTCTCGCGCGACCGCCCGGCGCGCGGGCACCGCTGGCGCGGAGCGCGCATCACGATGTCATCACGTCACGAGCTGAACGTGCACGCGGATGGGATCGTCGTTGGGATGCTGCCCCAGACTTTCAGCGTCAAGCCGAAGGCCCTCAAGGTGTATGCGCCACGTAAGAAGCGTTAACAGCTCGTAAAGCCACGGCGCGAAGCGCCGATCCGCGCAACACCTGACCGATCCATCCGATAGCCCATGTAGAAACGCCCGCGCAGACGGGCAACACGGGAGAACGATGGACATGAATGCAGCTTCGATCCTCCGCTCGAAGGTCATCGCGGTCGCGAGCGCGGGCGTCATCGGCGCGGGCCTGCTCGGCGGCGTCGCGTTCGCGGCGACCCCGACCACGGGCGATGCCATTTCCATGACCGCACCGGTCACCGGCACCGCCATCGCGAACGCCGACAAGCAGAAGGCAGGCGCGAAGCTCAAGGCCGCGCTCGACGCCCTCGTGGCGAAGAACGTGATCACGCAAGCCCAGGAAGACGCGATCCTCGCCGCGCTCGGAGGCGATCACAAGGACCACCCTCGCATCAAGGAATTCATCGGCGACGCCGTCAAGCAGAGCGTCGATTACCTCGGCCTTCCTGCCGACAAGGTGATGGCGCAGCTCAAGGCAGGCAAGAGCCTCGGTGAGATCGCCAATGCGACGCCTGGCAAGTCCCGCGACGGGCTGCTCCGTGCGCTCGACGACGCGGCGGCCGCGCGCATCAAGGCCGCGGTCGACGCCGGCAAGATCACCCAGGCCCAGGCGGAGACGCTCCGCACGAAGGTCGACGAGGCCATCGTTCGGGTCGTCGACAACAGCCACCAGCCGAAGCCGGCGACCGGTACCACCAAGCCGACGCCGAAGCCCACGAACTAGACCCTTCCACCTCCCTCCTTCAGAGAGGCGCCGCCCCGGGGCCACCGGAGCGGCGCCTCTCCACGTTCAGTCGGGGTCGAGGACGGACGTGGCCGCGCGGTAGGTCCCAAGGACTTGGATCCACGCGCAGCACGTCTTCATGAGCGCGAGCGCCTCGGTGGCCGGCGTGCGGAACGGGTCACCTTCGAAGTCGAGGTAGAAGACGTAGTCCCACGGCGCCGCGCGGCTGGGACGCGATTCGATCTTCGTGAGCTGGAGCCCGGCGGTCGCGAAGGGCTGCAGCGAGCGCGTCAGCGCGCCGGGGACGTTCGTCGTCGCGTAAGCCAGGCTGGACTTGCGCGCGCCGGAGCGGAGCTCCTCGGGGATGCGTCCGGCAGGATGATCGTCGCCGCGCCGCGTGAGCGCGAAGAAGCGCGTGAAGTTATCCGGCGTCGTTTCGATCGCCTCGGCGAGCACGGTCAGGCCGTACTCGCGCGCGGCGCGCTTGCTCGCGACCGCGGCTACGGTCAGGTCGTTGCCCTGCGCGACCTCAGCGGCCGCGCCCGCGGTGTCGTACGCGACGATCGGATCGATGTGGCGCGCGCGAAGGAAGTCGTCGACCTGCGCCAGCGCCTGCGGGTGGGAGCGCGCGGTCTTGATGCCGTCGATGGTCGCGCCGGGCTTCGCGAGCAGGCAGTGCCGGACGCGCACGATCGCCTCGGCCACGATCTGCAGACCGGTGTGGCCGCGGAGCAGGTCGTACACATCGACGACCGATCCGACATGCGTGTTCTCGACGGGCACGACGGCCGCCGCGACGGTGCTCGACTCGAGCGCGGCGAACACCTCGCCGAACGTACGGTGTGGCACCGGTGTGTCCTGTGGAAAGAGCGCCACGGTCGCGGCCTCGGAGTACGCGCCGGCCAGGCCCTGATAGGCGACCTTCATCGGTACACCGCCGTGCGCCACTCGGGGTGCGCGGCGTCGTCGCCACGCGCGAGCGCGTAGTAGCGGTCGCCGATCCTGGTCGTGACCGGTCCGATGGTGCCCGTCCCGACCTGACGTCCATCGACCTGCACACATGGCGCGACCTGCGCCCCGGTGCCACAGAAGAAGATCTCATCGGCGATAAAGAGCTCGGTACGGTCGATGGACCGCTCGACGATCGGATGGCCCAGCTCGCGCGCGAGCCCCATGATCGTCAGCCGCGTGATGCCCTCGAGGATGTCGTCGCTGACCGGCGGCGTGATGAGCGTCCCGTCGCGGACCATATAGAGGTTGGAGCCGCCGCCCTCGGACACGTGCCCGCTCGCGGTGAGGAAGATCGCCTCCTCGGCGCCGGCCTCGCCGACCTCGTCCACCGCGAGCGCGGTGTTGACGTAGGCGCCCGAGATCTTCGCGCGGGCGGGGATCGCTTCGTCCGAAATGCGCTTCCAGCTGGTGGTGCGTGCAACGAGGCCGCCGGTCGAGAGGTACCCGCCGAGGGGGAAGGCGTAGATCCCGAAGCCGTCGCGGATGCCGTGCAACGTCACCTTCACGACGCGGCCGGCCTTGTACGCGAGCGGCCGGACGTAAACGTCGGTCTTGAAGGCGTTGCGGCGCAGGAGCTCCACGACGATGGCCGAGAGCTCGTCCGGATCGCCGGGCAGCTCGATCCGCATGATCCGGCACGAGTCCGTCATCCGCTCGAAGTGCTCACGGAGGCGGAACACGAAGAGCTGCTCTTCCGCCGCGTTCCAGTACGCGCGGATGCCCTCGAAGACGCCGGTCCCGTACTGCAGCGCGTGCGTTGCGATGCTCACATTGGCCTCGGCGAACGGGACGAACGCACCATCCAGGTACGCGGTGCCGGCATCGGTGATCTCGGCGGCCGGCCCGGGTGCCGTCTTGTTCTGCTCGGTCACTGTCGTCATCTCGCCCCTCCTCATTCGTCGCAGGGAACAAAAAAGCCTTCCGGCGGACCGGAAGGCTTGGTGTCGCTGGACCCGTGGCCCGCTAGCGGCAGGTGCCTTCCGTCCCGGCTCCCGTAAGGAGCCCGGCGAACGAAATAGCGAACCCGAAACGCTGCATTGGGGAGATCATAACCGCGCAACGGCCTCCTCGCGGTTCCAGAACCGGCGCGCGAGCTCGAGCGCGGCGAGGTCTGACGCGAGGACCGCGAGCACCAGGCCGAAGACCACCTCGGCGGAGACGTTCTGGAACGCGCTACCGACCGCGGTCAGGAGCACGATCATGCCGCCGAGCACGAAGCCCGCGATCTGCTGCGCGGTTCGCTGGCTGCCGACGCGGGCGGAGATGACCATCACCCACACGCCGACCGTCAAGATGAAGAACACCGCGAGCGCGAACAGGCCGAAGAGGACGGGCGCGGTGAGCAGTCCGGCGATGCGCTGCTCGCCGAAGATCACCGAGGCGGCGACCGTGTACGCCGCGAGCGACACGATCGACAGGCCGGCTGCGGGAATGAGCACGCCCATGAGCTTGCCCGCGACGATATCGATATCGCGGATCGGTGCCGCGAGCAGCGGCACGAGCGTCTGCGCTTCCTTCTCCGCGGCGAACGAACCCGCCGCCGCGTTCACCGCCGTCGCCGTCGGAAGCAATGCGGCCTGGATCCCGAAGATAAGGATGAGGATGTCCGGGCTGCGGCTCCCACCGCGGTTGATGACGATGAGCCCGACCGGCAACGCGACGAAGAACAACGCTCGGAACACGGCGCCACGGTCGCTGTACTGCTCGATGATCTCGCGGCGCGCGAGGAGCAGCGCCTTTCTCATGCGCGGCTCTCCTTGATGATCGCGAGGTACGCGTCCTCAAGCGACCGGGTCTCGGCGTTCACGCTGATGATCCGCGCGCCGGCATCGAGGAGCGCACGTAATGCGCGCGTGTTCGTCTCGGCCGGATCGACGGTGCTCCAGCGCACCTCGAGCCGCCCGGCCGACGGGCTGATGCCCTCGACCGTCACGCCCGCCGTCCCGAGGGCGGTGCGCACCGTGCTCTCGTCCGCAACGACCTCGGCCCGGAACGACGGCCGTCCGGCGGAGCGAAGCTCGTCGGTCGCGCCCTCGCGCACGATCCGGCCGCGGTCGACGATGACGACGCGGTCAGAGATCCGCTGCGCCTCGTCGAGGTCGTGGGTGCAGAGGAGGATCGCGCGGTGCTGCGCGCGGAGTGACACGATGAGCTCGCGCAGCGTCTGCGTCATCTCCGGGTCGAGCGCCGTCGCGGGCTCGTCCAGCAGGAGCACCGCCGGCTCGTGGACGAGCGCCCTCGCGATCGCGGCCTTCTGCTTCATGCCGCGCGAGAACGCCGCGAGCTTTGTGTCGAGCACGGTGCCGAGGCCCATGAGCTCGACCAGCTCAGCGATGCGCGGGGCGGGATCTGCGACGTCGTAGAGACGTGCGAAGTACGTGAGATACGAACGGAGCGTCATACGCTCGTAGAGGGCTGGTGAGTCCGTGACGAGGCCACATCTGGCGCGCACCTGGTCCGCGTCGGTACGGACGGAAAGCCCGCCGACGATGGCATCACCCTCCGTGGGCCGCAGGATGCCAGCGATGAGGCGGCTCGCGGTGGTCTTTCCGGCACCGTTCGGTCCCAGCAGCGCGACGATCTCGCCGCTCCGGACCCCGAATGACGCGTGCGACAGCGCGGTGAACGTGCCGAATCGTCGCGTGACGTCGCGTACCTCGATCACCTGGTACTGAGGATATTCGGCTAGCCTTGACTCGTGGACATCGTCCTGTCGCTCCACGGCCGGATCGCGTTCGCGATCGTGCTGTACCTGTCTGTCGTTGGCCTCTGGGGGATGGTCCTCGGCATCCGCGGGCTGGGTCCGACGCCGAACTTCATCGGCGCGCTCGTCATCGCGGAGATCACCTCGATCGTCCAGGGGCTGCTCGGCATCACACTGCTCTTCACGAGGGCGCCCTCAAATCCGCTGCACAGTCTCTACGGCTTCGCCCTGGCGGTCGCACTTCCCTTGGCCGCGACGATCGTGCGAAAGCGGGAGCGGCGCACGGCGTCGTTCACCTTCGCACTGGTCGCGCTCTTCGCGGCGGGGCTCGCGATCCGGGGCATGACGACCTCATGAGCTTCGTGGACGACTGTCCCGACGTGTCCGTCTCCGCGCTGCAGGCGCTGAACGATGACGTTCTGTACTTCAATGTCGCCGGATCGGGTCCGACCTTCCCGGTCGCGCAGCGCGCGGCCGAGTCGTACCGGACGTGGATCAACGGCGTCGGCATGTTCTCGCACGTCGGCTACGACTCGTACAACGAGGAGCTGTCCAAGGCACGGGCTGCGCTCGCCGCGTTCATCGGCGACCCCGCAGGCGCGTCGCGTATCGCGCTGACGCAGTCGGCGACCGACGGGCTCAACACGCTCGTTGCTTCGCTGGCCCTAGATCCGGACGCCCTCATCGTCACGACCGCGGAGGAGCATCCCGCGGCGCTGCTGCCCGTGTACCGCCGCCAGGATCGCGGCGACCGCGTGCGCATCGTCGCCCTCAACGACGACGAGCGGTTCCTCGCCGATGTCGCGCAGGCGTTCCGCGACGGCGCGCAGGCCATCGTCCTGTCACTCGTCTCCTGCCGCACCGGACGACGTCTTCCCGTCGAAGCCGCGTGCCGGCTCGCGCGCGACGCCGGTGCGATCAGCATCGTCGACTGCGCGCAGGCGCTCGGGCAGATCCCCGTGGACGTCGAGGCGCTCGGAGCCGACGCCGCGGTCTTCCTCGGCCACAAGTGGCTGCACGGCCCGCTCGCGACCGGCGCGATGTGGGTGGCCGATCCGGGGCGCTGGACGCCCGGTCGGGTCGGCTGGCGATCGCGCGTCGATCACGACCTGGACGGGCACCTGACGCTGAACGATGACGCGACGCGCTTCGAGATCGGCACCGTCGACGTGGCGGCATTCGTGGGGATCCAGCAGGCGCTCGCGGTACACCAGGTACTCGGTGCCCGGGTGGGGCAGCGGATCATGGAGATCCGCGGTCAGGTGCTTCGCGCGATCGGCGAGCTGCCGCTCGACCTGCTTGGGCATGCCGACGATCCGACGGGCATCGTGGTCGTGCAGCCCCGCGCGGGCGGTGCCGCGGAGATCGTGCAGCGCGCCTGGGACGAGGACGGCGTTGTGATCAAGCACGTCGGCGACCAGCGCATGGACGCGATCCGGATCTCGTTCTGGTCGCTTCACCGCGACGCGGACGTCGCGCGGCTCGCGTCGTCTCTCGCGAAGCAGCTCGCGGTGCCCGCGTGACCGGTCAGCTCCTCGCGAAGCAGGTCGCGATCGTGACGGGCGGAGGCCGTGGCTTCGGCCGAGCCATCGCCGAGATGCTCGCCGGTCTGGGCGCGAGCGTCGTCATCGCGTCGCGCAACGCGCCGGAGCTCGACGATGTCGCGAATCACATCAAGAAGCAGGGCGGCAAGGTGCTGGCACAGACCGCGGACGTCGCGGACGAGCGGCAGGTCCAGGAGCTCGTCCTTGCGGCGGAGCGCTGGGTCGGTCCTCCGACGATCCTCGTGAACAACGCCGGGGTGCTCGATCCGGTCGGTCCTTTCGCGGAGACGAGCGGTGCGTCGTGGCTGCGCAACATCGCGATCAATGTCGGCGGCACGTACCTTGTGACCCGCGCGGTCCTCCCGGGGATGCTCGACCGCGATTACGGCCGGGTCGTGAACATCTCGAGCGCCGCCGCCGACCGCGCGAGCGCCGGCTGGAGCGCGTATTGCGCCGCGAAGGCCGCTGTGGACCAGCTGACGCGCGTCCTTGCCATCGAGATGGACGGGTCCGGCGTCAGCGTGTGTGCGTTCCATCCCGGCTATGGCGATACGCCGCAGGACGAGCGTGCGCACGATCCAGCAGGCGGCGCGAAGATCGTCGTCTACCTCTGCCTGGAAGGCACCAGACGCAATGGATCGATCCTCGAGGTCGACGACCCCGACATCGCGCGCGAGGCCGAAGCCGCCCTCGGTTAGCCCTTGCCCGCGGGTGTGTAGGCCCGCCGCTTCGCGATCGCGCCCTCGATCAGCTTCTGGACCCGTTCCGGGTCGGTGGTCGCGCGGCGCTCGAGCTCGAGGGCCGGTCGCCCGATGAGCCCGCAGGTCCCGCAATCGCCGTTCCCGTCGAGGCGCGCGTGGCAGTGGGCGCAGTGGACCTCGAACGCGCCGTGCGGCCGGAACAGATCGAGACCCTTCGCCTCGACGATCAGTGCGCTCACGTCAGCCATCGCGTCCTCCTACCCTGCCGAAAGGACGACGGACTTCTTTTCGAGATATCCGTCGAGCGCCTCGAGGCCATGTTCCTTGCCGAAGCCGGACTGCTTTGAGCCGCCGAACGGCAGCTGGTCGTATGCGACTTGGATGTCGTTGACCCAGGTGTAGCCCGCCTGGATCTGTTCGACGGCCTTGCGGGCCTTCGCGAGATCCTTGGTCCAGATCGACGAGCCGAGCCCGTACACGCTCGCGTTCGACTTCGCGATCGCCTCGTCGAGGTCGTTCACGATGACGATCGGCAGCGCCGGCCCGAAGACCTCTTCGGTGAGCATGCGCGAGTCGTCGCTCACGTCGGAGAGGACGGTCGCGTCCATGAACCAGCCGCTCTCGAACTCCTTGCCCTCAGGGCGTGTGCCGCCGGCGAGGACCTTCGCGCCCTTCTTCACGGCGTCGGCGACCTGCGCCTCCACCTCGGCGCGCTGGTGCTCGGTGTGGAGGGGGCCCATCTTCACGCCCTCGGCGAGGCCGTCGCCCACTTTCCATTCCTTCTTCGCGCGGTCGGCGATCTTCGCCATGAACTCCTCGGCGACCGACGCGAAGACGTAGACGCGCTTGACCGCGAGGCACGCCTGGCCGGCGTTGAAGAACCGGCCGATGGCCGTCGCCGCTGACGCGCGGCGGAGGTCCGCGTCGTCGCAGACGATCATCGGGTCGCTGCCGCCGAGCTCGAGCGTGATCCGGGTCACGTGATCAGCGGCGAGCTTCATGATCCGCTTGCCGGTCTCGGTCTGGCCGGTGAACGCGATCTTGTTCACTTTCGGGTGCGACACGAGCGCGTCGCCGATCTCGGCGCCGGAGCCGTGGACGATGTTGAGGACCCCGGGCGGCAGACCCGCCGAGTTGATGATCTCGACGGCACGCTGCGTCGCGAGGGGTGTCGTTGAGGCCGGCTTCAGCACGACCGTGCATCCGGTCGCGAGGGCGGGGCAGATCTTGTTCGCCATGAGCGTCAGCGGGAAGTTCCACGGCGTGATCGCCGCAACCACGCCGACGGGCCGGCGGATGGTGAGGCCGAACTTCGCGGGGTCGTCCAGCGGCACGTAGTCGCCGCGGATCTTGTCCGCGAGGCCGGCGTAGTACTCGAGGTTCTCCTGCACCCGCGACGCCTCGAGCACCGCGTGCGCGAGCGGCTTGCCCTGCTCCTGAGAGAGCAGCTTCGCGATCTCCGGGACCGCGGCCTTCATCTTCTCCGCGGCCGCGTGTAGGATCGCCGCGCGCTTGGTCGGCGCGAGCGCGGTCCACGCCGGCAGGGCCTTCGCGGCTGCCTCGACGGCCGCGTTGACCTCGTCGATGCTGCCGCGCGGCACCGAACCGACGACCGATCCGTTCGAAGGGTTCTTGACCTCGATCGTCTTGCCGCTCTTCGCGTCGACGAGCTCGCCGTTGATGTACATCTGTGCCATCGAAAGACCCCCACAAGCTGAGTGAGCGCGACGAGCGCGCCTTCGGTGTTTAGAGATTATCGTGCGCTCGGGCCGGGGTGTGCCTACCCCGGGCGAGCCCCATTCAAACGAGCGGGAGGTCGTGATGTCCGTCGTACGGCTGGAGATACGGGACGCGGTCGGGCACATCGTGCTGGATCGGCCGCCCGCCAACTCCTATGACAAGGCGTTCTTGGACGACCTATCGCTCGCGATCGACGAGGCCCGGTTCACCGCGGCGGTGAAGGCGATCGTCGTGCGCAGCGCGTCCGAGAAGTTCTTCTCCGCGGGGGCCGACGTGAAGATGTTCGCCGCGACCGACGCCGATTACCAGGCGGCGTTCGTCATCCACGCGAACGAGATCATGTCCAAGTTCGAGCGCACGCCGAAGGTCGTCATCGCGGCGATCAACGGCCACTGCCTCGGTGGCGGCCTCGAGATCGCGATGTGCTGCGACTTCCGGTTCGCGGCCGAGGGCTCGTACAACATCGGGTTGCCCGAGGTGACGCTCGGCGTGCTTCCAGGCACCGGGGGCACGCAGCGGCTTCCGCGCCTCATCGGCAGGCAGAAGGCGCTTGACCTCATGCTCCGCGGCGCCGCCGTCCCGCCGGCGCAGGCGAAAGAGCTCGGCATCGTCGACGAGCTGTACCCGGCGGCCGAGCTCCAGGACAAGACGCACGAGTACGCCTCGAAGATGGCGACGGGCGCGACGCTCGCGATGGGGAAGATCAAGCTCGCGACCGTGCTCGGCGGCGGCATGACGTTCCAGGACGGCATGCTCTACGAACACGAGGCGGTCGGCCGGCTCTTCGCCTCGGAGGACGCGCGCGAGGGCGTCACGGCCTTCAGCGAGAAGCGCAAGCCGGCCTACAAAGGAAAGTGACCTGACCCAGCTCGTCTCCCGCACGGAGACGATCGAGTCCTCGCCGCTGCTGCCGGGCACGCGACCGATCGAGCTTCACTACCGCATTGGCGGGAGCGGCGCGCCCCTCGTGATCCTGCACGGTGGATGGGGCTACGGCTACTACCCGCACGATCATGCGATCGCGACACTCGACCGGACGTTCATCGTCCCCGACCGCACCGGGTACGGCCGCTCGCCGCACATCGAGGCGATGCCGCCGCGGTTCCACGAGGCCGCGGCCATCGAGACCGAGGCTCTGCTCGAGAAGCTGGCGATCGAGAAGCCGGTCCTCTGGGGTCACAGCGACGGCGCGGTCATCGCGACACTGATGGCGTTGCGTTCGCCCGAGCGGTACCGGGGGATCGTCGTGGAGGCGATCCACCTCGACCGGCCAAAGCCGCGGTCGCGCGAGTTCTTCCTGCGGATGGCCAACGATCCGGGAGCCTTCGGCGAGCGCGTCAGGCGAAAGCTCGCGGCAGAGCACGGCGAGGAATACTGGCGCACGATCATCCGCGCCGACGGGGTCGCGTGGCTCGACATCGCGGCCACACCCCACGAGGACCTCTACGACCGCCGCCTGCACGAGATGCGTGTCCCGATGCTCGTCATGCACGGCACCGACGACCCGCGCACCGAGCCGGGCGAGCTCGATCGGATCCGCCGTGAGGTGCCGGCCGCGCGGCTCGAGATGATCGAGGGCGGGGGTCACAGCCCGCACAACGCCCGCGGCACGAGTGGTCACGTCACCGACCTGGTCGCGGACTTCCTCGCAGTGGTATGACCCGCGGCCCTTCTCGTATCGTCTAGGCATGAGCGAGCATCGCGTCCACTTCACGCTCAACGGCGCGCTGGTGGAGCGAGCCGTCCCCGCGGAGCGTTTGCTCCTCGACCTTTTGCGTGACGATCTCGGGAAGACCGGCACGAAGGACGGATGCTCGGTCGGCGTCTGCGGCCTCTGCACCGTGCAGGTCGACGGCACGCCGATGTCCGCGTGCCTGCTGCTCGCCACGCAGGTCGATGGGACCGCCGTGACCACCGTCGAAGGTCTCACGAAGGCCGGTCAACTGTCGCCGCTCCAGGAAGCGTTCATCACCGAGGGCGGCTTCCAGTGCGGGATCTGCACGTCGGGCCAGCTCATGACCGCGGCCGCGCTGCTCCGCGACCGACCGAACGCCACCGAGGCCGAGGTCAGCGACTGGATGATGGGCAACCTCTGCCGCTGCACCGGCTACTACGGGATCGCCCGCGCGATCGCGGCTGCGCAGAAGCGGTGAGACCGTTCGACTACGTCGAGCCCGACACGCTCGACGAGGCGCTCGCGCTCCTGGCCGGTGATCCGGACGGCACCCTCGTCATGGCCGGCGGCACATCGTTGGTCATCCTCATGAAGCAGGATCTGGTACGGCCAGTGTGTGTGCTCGGGCTTCGCCGTCTCACCGACCTGCGCGCCATTGACACGAAAGACGGCCTCCGGCTCGGCGCGCTCGCGACGCACGGCGCCATCGCCCGCGCGGACGCGGTGCGTTCGCACGCGCCAGCCTTGGCGGCGACATTCGCCGCCGTCGCGACCGTGCGCATCCGCGAGCAGGCCACGGTCGGCGGGAATCTCGTTCATGCCGATCCGGCGCAAGACCCGCCCGTGACCCTCCTCGCGCTCGACGCGACCGCGGTGGTCCGGTCGAGCGCGCGCGAGCGGCGCATCCCGCTGGACGAGCTCTTCGTCGACCTGTTCGAGACGTCGCTCGAGCCTGACGAGCTGCTCGTGCGGATCGAGCTCCCGGCGCTTCCGGCGGGCGCGCGCGCGATCTACAAGAAGTTCTTGCCCAACACTCTCGATGACTACGCGACCGTCTCGGTGGCGGCGGTCATCGCCACTGACGCCGGCGGCGCGTGCACGCACGCGCGGATCGCGCTCGGCGGAGCGGGACCGGTGCCGTTCCGCGCACGGGACGCCGAGCAGGCACTCCTTGGGCGCCGCATCGATGATGCCGCCATCAAGGTGGCCGCGGCGCTCGCCGCTGCGGCGACCGATCCGATCCCGGACCTGCGCGGCAGCGCCGCGTACAAGCGCGCGATGGCCGGCGTGTGGACCGAGCGCGCGTTGCGCGAGGTCGCGTGAAGCTCGAGCACACCGTCTCGATCGACGCGCCGCACGCCCGGGTCTGGGCCGTCCTCATGGACCTCCCGGCGGCCGCGCGCTGCGTGCCGGGAACGGTGGACATCGCCGCCGCCGGTGACGTCGTGACGGGGACACTCGAGGTCCGCGTCGGGCCGGTGAAGCTGTCGCTGGCGGGGACCGTGACCATCGAATCGCGCGACGACGTGGCGGGCACTGCGCGACTGCGCGCGGACGCGGCGGATCACCGGATCGGCGGCGCCGTGCGCGCCTTTGTCGACGTCGCCGTGACCGGCGATGCGCCGACCCAGCTTCGCGTGTCCAGCGACATCGCGATCCTCGGTCGCATCGGCGAGCTCGGACAGCCGCTCATCGCGCGCCAGGCCGACAAAGTGCTCGCCGGATTCGCGGATTGCCTACGCGCCAAAGTGGCAGCGCCATGAGCGTGCCGGCCCTGTTCGGTGCGCCCGAGCGCCGTCTCGACGGCGATGACAAGACCAACGGCACCACGACGTACACGGCCGACGTCAGGTTCCCCGGCGCGCTCGAGTCGGCGTTCGTCCGCAGCCCGTATCCACACGCGCGCATCCGCTCCGTCGACACTGCCCGCGCGCGCGCGCTGCCCGGCGTGCGCGCGGTCATCACCGGTGCCGACGTCGGCGGCGCGCGCCTCGGCCGCAGGCTGCAGGACTGGCCGGTCCTCTGCTGGGATCGGGTGCTGTTCGTCGGCGATCGCGTCGCCGCCGTCGCGGCCGACACGCGGGCCATCGCGGAGGAGGCGGTCCGGCTCATCGATGTTGACTACGAGGAGCTGCCAGCGCTGCTCGACATGGATGCGGCGCTCCGGCCGGACGCGCCGGCGCTCCATCCGGACAGCGCGACCTACCGGTTCCTCGAGGGACGCGGTCCGCGACCGCACGGTCCGCATCCGAATCATCAGGGCTACGTCACAGAGGCGCATGGAGGCGACGTCGACGCAGCGTTCGCGACGGCGGTCCGCGTGTTCGAGCACGAGTTCACCACGCCGCGGGTCCACCAGGTCGCGCTCGAGCCGCACGCCGCGGTCGTCTGGATCGAGGACGACCGGGTGCACGTCGTCTCGACGAACAAGGCGCCGTTCACACTGCGCGACCAGATGGCGGCGGGACTCGGGATCGAGCCGGACCGCATCGTGGTGGACAACGGCCCGATCGGCGGCGACTTCGGCGGCAAGGGCCTCTCGACCGACGAGTACGTCCTGTACTTCCTCGCGAAGCTGACCGGCAAGCCGGTCCGCGCGATCACGCGCATGGCCGACGAGCTCACTGCCATGAATCCTCGGCACGCCTCACGGATCCGCCTTCGGACCGGCGTCGACGCCACCGGCCGCATCGTCGCCCATGAATCGCACGCGCTCTTCGACGGCGGCGCGTACGCCGCGGGGAAGCCGACGCCACGGCTCATGGTCGAGGGTGGGGTCCAGACGCTCGAGGGGTACCGGGTCCCGGCGTCGCGTCATCTGGCCGCGGTGGTGTACACGAACCAGGTGCCGGGCGGTCACATGCGCGCGCCCGGACAGCCACAGAACGTGTTCGCGTCCGAATCACATCTCGACATCATTGCGCGCGAGCTCGGCATCGACCCGCTCGACCTACGGCGCCGCAACGCGGCACGGACCGGCGATCCGGTCACGAGCGACGCGCCGTGGCATGGACCGAACCTGCCTGCACTCCTGGACCGGGCGGCGAAGGAGATCGGCGCGGACCGCCCGCGTGAGCCTGGTCGGGGTATCGGCTTCGCGCTGGGTGTCCGACACGTCGGGACCGGCTCGGCGACGATCTCCTTGCGGCTCGACCGCGACGGCACGATCGAGGTCACGACAGGCGTCGGCGAGCAGGGCGGCGGCCAGCACACGCTCATCCAGCGGATCGTCGCGGCGACCCTCGGGATCGATCCGAAGGTCGTCCGCGTGCGCCGCCTTTCCACCGACAGCCCAAAGGATCCGGGCATCGGGGGAAGCCGCGTCACGCCGGTGCACGGCGGCGCGGCCCTCGCCGCGGCGCAGGCGCTCCAGGCGAAGCTCGAGGGCGCGAGCGTCGCCGCGGCCGCCGCGTCGCTCGGAGCGGGCGAGTCGATCGCGGTGTCCGCGAAGTTCGACGCCACGGCCGCCGATCACGGGGCGTGCGCGCATGCCGTCGAGGTCGTGGTCGATCGCGAGACCGGAACGGTCCGCGTGCTTCGGGCGGTCGCGGTCGTCGATGTCGGTCAGGTCATCAATCCCGTCCTGCTGCGCGGCCAGCTCGAGGGTGGGTGGGTGTACGGCCTCGGCATGGCATTGACCGAGGACCTCGCGCTCGAGGACGGGCGCGTGCGCGCCGCGAACCTCGGGGATTACAAGCTCCTCACGATCGCGGACGTGCCGCCGCTCAAGATCGTCCACCTGAGCGATCACCACGGTGTCGGGCCCTACGGAGCGCGCTCGTCAGGCGAGCTGCTGAACCCGGGCGTTCCGGCGGCGGTGGCGAACGCGGTGGCCGACGCGAGCGGTGCACGCGTCCACGCCCTCCCGATCACCGCGGAGCGCGTGTGGACGGCGTTGCTGGACGCGGGCTAGGTCTAAAACTGACGGAGGTCGGTGACACTGGCGTCTCCCAAACGAGGAGGAGATCCAGATGACCGAACAGCAGCAAACACGCATCATGGCCCACCGACTGGCGGTCTTGCGGCATGCCGAGGAAGTGAGCGGCAACGTCTCCCGCACCTGCCGCGACTACGGGATCAGCCGGCAGTGCTTTTACAAGTGGAGCCGGCGGTACAAGGAGCTCGGGCCCGCCGGGCTGCGCGATCGCTCGTCCAAGCCGCGCCGCAGCCCCCGCGCAACGAGCGAGGAGGTCGTCGGCAAGATCGTCTACCTGCGCCAGCACTACCACTTCGGTCCGTTGAAGATCGCGATGTACCTCAAGCGGTATCACGACATCTCGCTCAGCCAGTCCGGGGTGTGG
>JBBRQB010000051.1:0-16003 GCA_038227105.1 Candidatus Limnocylindria bacterium
GAAGCTGCCGGTCGGCCTCGCGAAGATCTTCGACGCGTCGACGCACACGACGTTCTCGCCGAACATCCTGCACAGCGGCACGAAGACGAACATCATCCCCGACGCCGCGGTCATGGAGATCGACATCCGCACCGTTCCGGGCGATGAAGGTCCTGCCGTCCGCGCGATGCTGAAAGAGGCGATCGGCGATCTCTGGAGCGAGTGCGAGATCCTCGCTGAGGACGACAATCCGTCGACGGTGTCGCAGACCGACACGGCCATCTTCCGGGTGATGCAGAACGTGACGCGCAAGGTGGGGAAGGCCGAGATCGTTCCGGTGTTCACCATCGGTGCGACGGACTCACGCTTCTTCCGCCGCAAAGGTGTTCCGTCGTACGGCTACAGCCTGTACAGCGAGAAGCTCGATTTCGGCGAGTTCATGACCATGTTCCACGGCCGGAACGAGCGGATCGACCAGGATTCATTGCAGCTGATGCTTGACCTCTACGAGCAGACCACCCGGGAGTACCTCGGCTAGCTCGGACCCTGCTGCGTGTCGCGTGGTGATCCCCGGCGCTCGTGCGACGATGTTGTTCGTGGAATTGCGATGCCTCGTCATCCTGATCACGTGTTGATCGGCGCGTGCGGGCCGGCTGCGTTAGTGCCCACACCGACATCGGCCTCGCCTTCCGCGACCGCAACGCCTCCTGCAGTGACTGCATTCGTAACGCCCACGGTCGCGCCGATCACGGTGTCGCCGGCACCAGTCACGACCCGGCTGGTCCTCAGCGACTCCTGGTCGAGCCGGGCGGCGCGCGCATCGCGGTCGCGGGCGCGCTCACGAACACGATGAGCGACCAGGATGTGTACCTCGTTGCGCCCGATGGCACGTCCGTGCTCTTGCCGAAGGGTGCGCAAGCCACCTTCCGGTACTGATCAGTACAGCCTGCTGCTGACGCACCGCGCTCGGAAGGCCAACCAACCGCTTCCGATGTGCGATCAGGTGTTCAGCTGCACAGCGCCATGGGATCGGCACGGGGCCAACGCTCCACGGCGGACGGACCGACAAGGTAGATCGCCTGGTCTTGGTCGGTCGGACTGAGGAAGACCTCGATCCGCCCGTAGCGGTAGCCGGTCGTGCGTGCGTCGGTCGGCAATACCACGCCAAGGCCCAGGCGATCGCGCAGATCAGCGCGCACGCTGCCCCGCGGGTCGCGGATGTATTGGCGGAGTTGCGCGGCCGATGCCGAGAGTGTTCCGACCGGCCAGCCGATCCCGAGGAAGGTGGCTGACTGCCACCCGCAGTGCGCCGGACCCGCTGAGGTGCCCATCTCCTCCGGCTTCACCTGATGCCCGTCACGCGTCCACGGGTAGCCCGGGTAGTCAGGCGTGGCATCGAATGTCGAACCGAGGTTGCCCAGACGAGCTGACGCGCCGGACGACCCAGCGGCACCGGGTGAAGGCGGTCCCGCGCAGCCGACCACGAGCGCCGCGACCACGGCGGCCGCAAACAACAACCTCATGTGTAGGTGAACGCTTCGTGTACGGGATCGGTTCCCACCGGATCGGGATAGAGAACACGACAAGCAGCAGGTCCTAACTAGCGGCCGCGGAATCTCCGCTGGCCCGAAGCCTTGCTGTTCCGCTCGGGCCGCCCGGCAGGCGCCCGATGGTGCGGCGCCGCGGCTGGAGATGTGGGCTTCTTCGTGCCGAGCAGGCCTTCAGCGCGAAGCCGCTGGCTGGATCCGGCCTTCGCTCCGATCCCCTTGGGAGCGGCGGACCGGGAGACCCTTCAGGTCCCGTAGAGGTCGAGCACCTCTCGGCGGAACTTCACGTTCGCCTTCTTCTTGAGCACTTCGAACTCGTCCATGTCCCACGGGCCGACGAACGTCACGGCGACGCCCTGCTTCCCGGCGCGACCGGTGCGGCCGACACGGTGGGTGAACGTCTCGGGATCCTCGGGGAGGTCGTAGTTCACCACGTGGCTGATGTCCTCGATGTGCAGGCCACGGGCCGCGACGTTGGTGGCGACGAGCATCGGCAGCGAGCCGTCGCGGAACGAGTCGAGCGTGCGTTCGCGCTCGCGCTGGCTCAGGTCACCGTGCAGCGCCTCGACCTTGTGGTTGCGGCGCTGCAGTGACTCGACGAGCTTGTCCACGCCGCGCTTGGTGTGGCGGAAGATGAGGACCTGGTCGATCGCGTACTTCTTCAGCAGCTCCTCGAGCGCCTTGACCTTGTCCTCGTCGAGGACCTCGATGTAGATCTGCTCGATCGCCGCGAGGTTGACGCGCTCGGGCTCGATGGCCACCTGGACCGCGTTGCGCGTGAAGCGCCGCGCAAGATCCTGGACCTCGCCCTGCAGCGTCGCGCTGAAGAGCGCGGTCTGCCGGTTCGTCGGGCACTTGCTGAGCAGGCGCTTGACCTCGGGGGCAAAGCCCATGTCGAGGAGGCGGTCGGCCTCGTCAAGGATGACGACGCGGAGCGCCGAAAGGTCGAGCGTGCCGCGCTCGATGTGGTCGAGCAGACGGCCCGGCGTGCCGACGACGATCGTCGCGCCACGTTTGAGCGCCCGCTCCTGAGCCACGTACGAGACGCCGCCGTAGATGGCGACCTCGCTGGAGTGCATGTACTTGCCGAGGGTCCCGAACTCGCGCGTCACCTGGACGCAGAGCTCACGGGTCGGGACGATCACGAGCGCCTGCGGCGTGCGCATGGCCGGCTCGATGAGCTGCAGCACCGGGATGGCGAACGCCGCGGTCTTGCCGGTGCCGGTCTGGGCCTGGGCGAGCACGTCCTTGCCCTCGAGGAGGATGGGGATGGCCTTCGCCTGCACGGGGGTCGGAGCCATGAAGCCGAGGTCTTCGATCGCCTTTGCGATCTTGGGATGGATGGTCAGGTCGCCGAAATGTCCCGCTTCGATCGCGGGAGCTGCCGGTTTCTCTGGTGCCAGGGTCAAATTCTCTCCAAACGGGTTATGAAAAAAGGGCCCGACCGACCTCGGTCAAGCCCCCCACGAGTGCCCGATGTCCGTGTATGTACTCAAGGGATTGTATCGGTCGGAAAGCGGAAAAGCGAGCCTTCCGCGATGCGGTCAGACTTCGCCCCGGCGCCGCCGGAGCTCGCTCAGGATCTCCCGTGTCGACGACGTTCCGAGGCGTGACGCGCCTGCCTCGATCATCGCCAGGGCCTCATCCAGGGTCCGAATGCCTCCCGACGCCTTGACGCCGAGCTTCTCACCGACCGTTCGCCGCAGCAGGGCGACGTCCTCGATGGTCGCGCCTTCAGGACCGAATCCGGTCGACGTTTTCACGAAATCCGCACCCGCGGCGGCCGCGATCTTCGCGGCGATCACCTTCTGCTCGTCATCCAGGTAGCTCGTCTCGAGGATCACCTTCACCAGGGCCTCATTCGCGTGCGCGAGCCCGACCACGGACGCCACCTCACGCTCGATCGTCGCGTAGTCCTTGTCGATCAACGCGCCGATGTTGATCACCATGTCGAGCTCCGTCGCGCCGTCCTTCAAGGCTGTTGATGCGGTGCTGACCTTGACCTCGGGCGCCTGCCCGCCGTGGGGGAATCCGATGACCGTCGAGGTGTCGACGCCGGAATCCTTCAGGAGCTTGGCGGTGATCGGGACGTAGAACGGCTTGACGCAGACGGATGCGACGTGCTCCTCGAGCGCGATCGCGCAGGCCTCGATGACGTGGTGCTCGGTCTGCGTCGGCTTGAGCACCGCGTGGTCGATCATCGCTGCGAGCTCGGGGACGGTGGGCAGAGACATCCTTATCAGTATCCGCCCCTATGCTCGAACCCGTGTCCGGCTCATTCCGTCTGGGGACGCTCTTCGGCATCGAGATCAGGATCCACGTCTCGTGGGTGATCATCTTCGCGCTCGTCTTCTTCGGCCTGTGGCAGGGCCAGTTCCAGGGCACGGCGTGGTCCCAGCAGAAGCGCCTCATCGTCGCCGTCGTCACGGCCCTCTTGTTCTTTTGCTCGATCATCGCTCACGAGCTGTCGCACTCTTTGGTCGCGCGCCGGTTCGACATGAAGGTGTCGTCGATCACGCTCTTCCTGCTCGGCGGCGTGGCCAACCTGCGGCAGGAGCCGCCCACGGCGAAGGCCGAATTCTTCATGGCGGCCGCGGGCCCCGCGATGAGCGTCGTCATCGGAGTCATCGGGCTCGCGATCGGCGGTGGGGACCTTCCCTTCGTCGGCGTCGCGGTCCCCGGCCTGCTCGACCTCCGAACGGCACCGTCGCTCGACGGCGTGATCGCGGTGTCGAGCTATCTCGGGACGATCAACCTCGCGCTCGCCGCGTTCAACATGCTTCCCGGATTCCCGCTCGACGGCGGGCGCGTGCTGCGGTCGATCATCTGGGCCATCCGCGGCGATCGCTCCAAGGCCACGCCGATCGCGGCGCGCGGCGGCCAGATCGTCGCCGGCCTCTTCGTCCTGTGGGGACTGGCGCAGTTCACCGACGGCAGCCCGCTGTGGTTCTGGCCGCTGCTGCTGGCGTACTTCCTGTACAACGCGGCGACCCAATCGCTCCAGCAGGAGCGGGTCTCGACGCTCGCGACCGGCATGCCGGTCGGTCCCCTCATGACGACCACGTTCACCCCGACCGATCCTCGCGCGACCGTGGCGAATGTCGTACGAGATCTCATGCTGCCGCGCCACCTGCGTGCCGTGCCCGTCGTGCGCGGCCAGGACTTCGTCGGGCTCGTGACCAACGACGACGTCCGCAAGATCGATCACGAGCGCTGGGCGAGGACGCCGGTCGAGGAGGTCATGTCGCCCGCCGCGAGCCTCGAGAAGCTCGCGCCGGAGGACGACCTCATGCGGGCGCTCGACCGGTTCGGCACCGCCGCCGTCCTGCCGGTCGTGAAGGACGGCCGGCTCATCGGGCTGCTCGACCGTGAGGCGGTCGCGAACTACATCCGGATGCGTGACCTCTTCACGCAGTCGCAGCGCCGCTGACGTGCGCTTCCTGCTCGGGGTCATCGCTCTCCTCGCTGTGAGCTGTGCCTCGGGCGCCGCGCCCGTGACGCCGACCCCGACGAACGGCCCCATGTCGATCCAGACAGCCGCGCCACAGATCTCGATCCCAACGGCTTCACCGCCGCCCGGCGTCTGCACCGAGGTCGGCATCTCCAACACCCAGCTCATCGGCCGCTGGCTCGACCTAGCCGGAAAGCACGATCTGGCTGGAGTGCGCGATTGCTTCGCCGTGTCGTACGGCCTCCCGGCCTCCATTGCCGACCGTTGGGCGAATCTCGGCGCAAAGACCAACACGTCGATCAACCACAGCGTCAACAATCCGGTGAACGGCTGTGATTGGTTCAGCGTGACCGCGGAGTTCCCGTATGGGAATCCGTACGCACCGGTCCAGGACGCGAACAAGATGTTCCTTGCCGTGGGTGTCGGAATGGACGGCGATCGACCGCGGATCTTCGGGACCGCGACGGCCGTCGTGCAGAGGTCACCCGACGCGACGCCGCACGCAGGGCCGCCCGACTGCCACTAGGTCCCGGCCAGGCGCTCCACGATGGGGGCGAAGTCATCGATGCCGTTGCCGACCATGAAGTTGCTGATGCCGAGCTCGTCGCGCAGGCGGGTGAACTTCGCCACGAGCTGATCAACGGTCCCGATGAACACGTGCGGCGAGTCGAGCAGCTGATCCACGGTGAGCCCGCTCTCCTTGTCCTTGTTCATCCGGCCGAGCAGCTCCTCCGCGGCCTTCGTGGGCTCGTTCGTGACCGACGCGGGCCGGAACGACGGGTAGGTGTTGAGCTCGAGCTCGGCGAACCGCGGACCGGCGGCTTCACGGACCCACTCGATCTTCTCCCGCGTCGCCTCGAAGGTGCAGCTTTGGAATCCGCCGGTGGATCCGATGCGCGGCGCGAGGCCGATGATCTGCGCCTCGCGCGCGGCGAGGCGGAGCAGCCGCTTGCCGCCGCCACCGATGAGGATGGGCGGATGCGGCTTCTGCACCGGCTTCGGCCGGCCATCCATTGCGGTGATCGTGTAGTGCGGGCCGGCGTGCGTAAGCGGCGCCTCGGCGAACAGTCCCTTCAGGATCGCGACCGACTCCTCGAGCTTGCTCACCCGGACCGGGACGGTCTCGAACGGGATGCCGCTCGCCTTGTACTCGGGCTCGTTCCAGCCGGCGCCGATGCCGATCTCGAGCCGGCCCTCACTCAGCACGTCGAGCGACGCGAGCTCCTGATGGAGCACGGCGGGATGCCGCAGGTCGTTGTTGAGGACAAAGTGCCCGATGCGCAGCGTCTTGGTGACCGCCGCGATCGCGGAGAGTGCGACATTCGGCGAGAGCACGTCGAGCAGGTGGTCCGAAATGAGGTACGCGCTGTAGCCGAGCGACTCGGCCTTGCGCGCCCGCTCCGCGAGCGCGTTCGCGCTCTGCGACCCGCCGCCACCCACGCCGAACCGGAACGGCCGCTTCGCTATGCGCTCTTCTCCAGCCAGGCGCGAAGCGCCACGCGCGCTTCCTCCTCGCGGTCGGGGCGGTCGTTCTCGCGGAAGTACGCGATCGATGCGAGCGGGACGTACATGTCGTACAGCTCGGTTCGCGCGCGCAGGTCCGGGCCGTACGGCTCGAGCGCGCCATATGCGGCGTTGAACGGCGCGGCCATCGCCGGCCAGAGCGTGAACGTGGTCGCGCGGAGCTTCGCGAGGTCAAGCAGTGGATCGCGCCCGCGGGTGCGCTCGAAGTCGACGAGCGAGACGAATTGCCACCCGTCCGCGCGGCGCTCGAGGATCATGTTCGCGGGCGACGGATCGTCGTGGCTCATCCACCGCGGGACCTCGTCGAGCGCGCCACTCCGCTCCTCGTAGTATGCGACGACCCGCTCGACCTCCGCCTTCTGGAGCGCATCCAACACGACGACCTCGGCGACACGCGTACGGAACCGGTCGTCGAACTCGGTCGCCCACGACGTCGGCGTATCCACGTAATCGATCTGGTGCAGCGCGCGGAACGCAGCAGCGAGTCCGGTGCCCACGCGATGCTGGTCGCTGAAGGAGAGTGCCGAACCGAGGGTCGCGCCATCCTCGCCGCGGATGAAGTCCTCGATGAGGAACGGCACGTCCAGGGACTTCTTCTCCATGTCGTACCAGCGCAGCGCTGGATGAGGGACGCCGTGCTCCTTGAGCATCCCGGCGACGTGGAGATAACGGCGCATCCGGCCCGGATGGCGATGCCGGTTCGCCTTGAGGAGGTACTCGCAGCCATCGCGCGCCTTGAGCACGTAGGCGTGATGGTCATGTACGCGTGGAAATGATTCGACGGTCACTCCTTCGAGCGCGCCGTCGGAGACACGTGCTGCCGCGCGGCCGACCTCGTCCTCGGTGGGTGGCACGGTGGGCGCGCCGATCATCGCGGCGACCATACGCCGCCGGTCCGCGTCGTGCTTTTCAGATACTCGCGAGGGCGGTCGCGATGGCAGCGGCAACGCGCGCGTTGTTGCGCAACAGCGCGATGTTGGCCGTGAGCGTCCGTCCGGACGATGCCTCACCGAGCCGGGCGAGCAGATACGGCGTCACTGCCGCACCGCGCACGCTGTCCCGGTCCGCAGCGACGAGCGCGTCGGCGATCTCGTGCTCGATCTGGGCGCGCGGCATCGCGTCCGCCTCCGGGATCGGCACGCAGACGAGCATGCCCGCGCCCCGGTCGAGCTGGATACGCGCGATGCGTGCCGCCGCGAGGGGATCGTCAACGCGGTGGGGAACGGGCAGTCCGCTTGATCGCACGTAGAACGCGGGCATGTCGTCGGTGCCGTAGCCGACCACGGGGACGCCGAGCGTTTCAAGCGCCTCCAGCGTCTTCTCGAGGTCGAGAACCAGCTTCGCGCCCGCGCAGACGACGACGATCGGGTGATCGGCAAGCGCCCGCAGGTCGGCGGAGATGTCCATGGTGTGCTCCGCCCCGCGATGCACGCCACCGATGCCGCCCGTCGCGAACACCTCGATGTCCGCGCGTGACGCGATCTCAGCGGTCGTGGCGACCGTTGTCGCTCCGAGCCCGCCGTCGATGCGCGCGAGGAACGGCGCCAGGTCGCGCGTCGAGATCTTGGCGACGCCGTCCTCGTTCGCAAGCCGACCAAGGAGGACGTCGTTCGCGCCGACGACCGCGTGGCCGTCGGCGAGACAGATCGTCGCCGGGACCGCGCCCGCGTCGCGCACGTCCTGCTCGAGCTGTTGTGCCGTCTGGAGATTCGTGGGTCGGGGCAGGCCGTGCGCGATGACCGTGGATTCGAGCGCTACGATTCCCCGCCGAGCGTCGATCGCCTCCCGGACGCCCTGTCCGTACGCCAGCTTCATGCGGGCTTGCGGTGTCCCGACTCCCCCGATTCGCCGGCGAGCAGATCGATCGCATGCGGGAGGATGGGGATAAGCACCTCCATCGACTCCTTGGCCGCCTTCGGCGACCCGGGCAGGTTCACGATGAGCGCACCGCCGAGCGTCCCGGCGACGCCACGCGAGAGCATGCCGTGCGGCGTCTTGGTCAGCGAGTAGGCGCGCAGCGCCTCGGCGATGCCCGGCACCTCACGGTCGATCACCCGCCGCGTGGCTTCGGGCGTCATGTCGTTGGGCGAGAGTCCGGTGCCGCCCGAGGTGATCACGACGTTCGCCTTCTGCGAGGCCTCGCGGATCGCATTCCCGACCGGCGTGATGCCGTCGAGCACAAGCGCGGTGTGCACGACCGAGATACCGGCGGCCTCGAGCGCAGCCTTCACCGCCGGGCCGCTCTCATCGACGCGCTTGCCGGCCGCACCTTTGGTGCTGACGGTGATGACCGCGGCCTTCAACGGGATCATTCGGCGGAGTACGTGCCGGTCTTGCCGCCGCTCTTCTCGACGAGCCGGATGTCCGTGAGCCGCGCGCCGCGCTCCACCGACTTCAGCATGTCGTAGAGCGTGAGGCCGGCGACGGAGACGGCGGTGAGCGCTTCCATCTCGACGCCGGTCGGTCCGGTGGTCGCGGCGAGTGCCTGGATGTGCAGACCGTCGTCGTGGATCTCGATATCGACCGCAAGATGGGTGAGCGGGAGCGGATGGCAGAGCGGGATGAGCTCGCTCGTCTTCTTCGCGGCCATGATCCCCGCGATCCGCGCCGCGGCGATGACGTCGCCCTTCTTCGTCTTGCCCTCGCGCACGAGGGCGAGCGTCTCGGGCGACACGAGCAGCACGCCGCGCGCGATCGCGCGGCGGTCGGTGTCCGGCTTCGCGCCGATGTCGACCATGCGAGCGGCGCCTTTGTCGTCGAGGTGCGTGAGCTTCTTGGCTGCGGTCTTCTTCGCGGTCAATGGTCCTCCGGCTGATCGGTGCGGATCACGGTCACCTGCTCGCCCCGTTCCACATGCTGCACGGTATCCGGTACGTCGATGAAGCAGTTCGCGAGCGCCATCGACCGCAGGATCCCCGACCCCTGCGGTCCGGTCGTCCGGACGGTGTTCGTCACCGGGTCGTAGACGCCGCGTGCGAAGAACCGCAGACCGGGCGGCGTGTCGAGTGTGTCGTCGAAGGTGGCCGTCACGCGCGGACGGCGCAGCAAGCGCCGTCCCGCCATCTTGAGGAGCGCGGGCCGCACGAACAGCTCGAAGCCGAGCAGTGACGACACCGGGTTCCCCGGCAGGCCGAAGATCGGCTTGCCGTCGATCTCGCCGAAGGCGAGCGGGCGGCCCGGGCGGATCGCGATGGACCAGAAGTCCATCGAGCCGAGCTCGTCGACCACCGGCTTCACGTGATCGTGGTCGCCCACGGAGACGCCTCCGCTCGTCACGATGACGTCCGCTTTGCGCGCCGCATCGCGGAACGCGCGCCGCAGGTCGTCAGCTGTGTCGCGCACGATCCCCAGAGCGAGCGGTATCGCGCCGACGGCGCGCGCCGCAGCGGAGAGCGAGTAGCGGTTCGCGTCGCGAATGCGACCGGGCCGCAGCTCATCGTCCACTTCGACGAGCTCATCGCCCGTCGAGAGCACCGCCACCCGCGGCCGCTTCGTCACGCCGATCGTCTTGCGCCCCATCGTCGCGAGCACGCCGAGCTCGGCGGGCCGCAGGACCGTCCCACGCGTGAGGATCGTCTCGCCCCGCTTCAGGTCCTCGCCCGCGGCGCGGACGGACGTGCCGAGCTTCGTCGCGACGGTGACCGTCACGACATCGGTGCGATTGTCGGTGTCCTCGACGCGCACGACGGTGTCCGCGCCGTCGGGCATCGGCGCGCCGGTCATGATGCGCATCGCCTCGCCCGCGCCGAGCGCGCGCGTCGGCATCACTCCTGCGGCGATGTTGCCGACCACGGTGAGCGTGGCCGGCGCGCTCGCGACGTCCGCTGCGCGTACGGCGTACCCGTCCATCGCGGAGTTGCGGAACGGTGGGACGTCGTGCTCGGCCGTGACGTCCTCTGCGAGCGCTGCACCGAGCGCATCCATCAGGTCGAGGCGCTCGGTCTCGAGCGGCTTCACGCGCGCGAGGATGCGCTCGAGAGCCTCGTCGACGGTGAGCGTTCGTGACGCGGTGCGGGCGGAGGACGCGCTCACGGGCATATGTCGAGTCTAGGGAGCGAACGGTCTCGGGGGCACAATTGGGCGATGAGCCGGAAGATCGCGCTGCGGGATGCACTGCAGACGGATCCCGCGCCGCTTGTCGCGCCGCCGGCGTGGAAGAACTCCGAGGTGGCGCTGGTCCCTCATCGACGCGTGTGAGCGGCATCGGGCGGCGGTTTCGAAAGGATGCTTGCTGTTGTCGGTCGAGGCCGCGGGGATGGAACGGACCGACGCGTGATCACGCTCATACTGTGGAAAGCGCGGGAGGGGAAACGAATGATCCGTCGTCTACATGTCATCGGCGCGGCCCTGTTGATCTTTACCCTGATCTTGTCGGCGTGCGCGCCGGCGGCCGGTCCGGCCGCATCCGGCAGCGCAGGCGGCACACCAAAGAAGGGCGGCACGCTCATCCTGGCGCGGGCCGGCGAGGTCGCGAACCTCGACCCGCACAAGACACCGGCATTCACAGCGGCCCGCGTGTTCGAGCTGGTCTACAGCTACCTCATGCGGCTCGATGAGAACCTTGCGGTCCAACCCGATCTTGCGGCGTCGATGCCAACGACGTCGACTGACGGCCTCCAGGTCACGATCAAGATCCGCTCGGGCGTGAAGTTCCACAACGGTGACCCGCTCACGAGCGCGGATGTCAAGTACACGTTCGACCGGATCATGGATCCGAAGACCGCGGCCGTGGCCCGCTCGTTCTTCGGCGACGTCGCAAGCGTCACGGCGCCGGACGAGACCACGGTCGTCTTCAACATGAAGACGCCGAACGCCGCGCTCATCGCCTATCTGGCGCACCCGAACACGGGCATCGTGTCCAAGAAGATCGGCGAGGCGAACGCGGATCTCGGCAAGAAGGAGACCGCGATCGGCACCGGTCCGTTCAAGCTCGCCGAATGGGTGCCGGACAACTACATGCGCTTTGAGGCGAACAAGGACTTCTACGTCGCCGGTCAGCCGTATCTCGATGGCGTACGGATCAACGTCGTGCCCCAGGAGACCGGACTCACCGCCGCGCTTCGGACGAAGGCAGCTGACATGACCCTCGTGACAGACGCGCAGGTCGCCCGGACGATGCGCGGCGACGCGAGCCTGGTCCTCGACTCCAAGCCGAGCCTTTCCTACAACCTGCTGTTCGTGAACACCGCGCGGCCGCCGTTCAACAACGTGAAGGTCCGCCAGGCGATCGCGTACGCGATCGACCGCAAAGCGATCATCGACGCCGTGGCGTTCGGTGAGGGTGAGGTCACCGGGCCGATCGCCCCGGGCCTCGCGAACTACGCCCTTCCGACATCGAGCTATCCGCTCTACACGCGCGACGTCGCGAAGGCGAAGCAGCTCCTCCAGGAGGCCAACGTCGGGCCGATCACCTTCACGATGCTCACGCAGACCACCGAGCCCGCCTATGCCAAGGACATCGCTCAGCTCGTGCAGGCCCAGCTCGCGGAGATCGGCGTCACGATGAAGATCGAGACGCTCGAATTCACCCAGTGGGTCGCGCGGTGGCTCAAGGCCGACTTCGACATGGCCCCGGGCCTGAACGGCGGCGGACCTGACCCTGACTTCTACGTGTTCCGCTACTTCACCGACGACGGCAACCTGAACTTCGTGACGAGCTACAAGAACCCGGTCTCGAGCGACGCGCTCAAGGCCGCCCGTGCCACGACCGACCCCGCCAAGCGCAAGGACCTCTACACCACCGCGCAGAAGGAGCTGGTGAACGGCGTCCCGTTCATCTGGCTCTTCGTGGGTCGTGACTACGTCGCGACGCTGCCCACGACGAAGGGTTTCGTGCACCTGCCGACCGGCTCGATCCTCTATCTGCGTCAGACCTGGCTCGATAAGTAGGAGGCGCGGCGGGAGGGGCTCCCTCCCGCCGCTGTCCTAGTGGGTCGCTACGTCTCGCTGCGCCTGGTCGGAGCCATCCCCACGCTGCTTGGCGTGTCGTTCCTGACCTTCCTCTTCATCCGGCTCATCCCCGGCGACGCCATCGCGGCACGTCTCGGGACCTCGACGGTCCTGTCGCCCGAGCAGCTCGCGAGCCTCCGCGCGTACTTCGGCCTCGATCAGCCGCTCCCGATCCAGTACTGGAATTGGATCGGTGCGCTCGCCCATGGCGACGCCGGCTACTCGATCCGCACCGGACGTCCCGTCGTCGTCGAGATCGCGCAGCGTCTGCCGGCGACGCTCGAGCTCGCGGCTGCTGCGTCGCTCATCGCGATCCTGGTCGGCATCCCGCTCGGGCTCCTGTCAGCCCAGCGCCCCGGGACGCGCCTCGACCGGCTGGCACGGATCGGCGGCCTCATCGGGCTTTCCCTGCCGAGCTTCTGGCTTGGGACATTGATCATCATCCTGTTCTCGCTGTATCTCCGCTGGCTGCCGAACACCGGCGGGTACGTCGACTTCACCGTCGACCCGCTCGGGAACCTCAAGCTCCTGCTCTTTCCCGCCATCACGCTGGGTGTCGCTCTTGCCGCCGCGACCATGCGCCTGACGCGGTCCGCGATGATCGATGTGCTTCGCGCCGATTACGTGCGCACCGCGACCGCGAAGGGACTTGCTCCGTCGCTCGTCCTCCGGCGGCACGTCCTGAAGAACGGGCTCGTCGTCGTGGTGACCCTCCTCGGCATCCAGGTCGGTCAGCTGCTCGGCGGCGCGGTCGTCGTCGAAGAGATCTTCTCCATACCGGGCGTCGGCCGGATGCTGCTCACCGCGATCGTCCAGCGTGACTACGCGCTCGTGCAGGGCGGCGTGCTCGCGATCGCGATCCTCTTCGTCGCTGTGAATCTCTTCGTGGATCTCCTGTATGGCTATCTCGACCCCCGAATCCGTCTCTCGTAGCCAGGAGCGCAGTCCGGCGCGCGCGGGCGCGCTCGGTCGTGCGCTACTGCGCGAGCCGCTCGCCGTCGCCGGGCTCGCGATGGTGCTCGTCAACCTCGCGGTCGCGCTGTTCGTGGACCTCTTGCCGCTCCGCGATCCGCTGCAGCTGTCGGCGCAGCGTCTGGCCGGCCCGAGCGCGGCGTTCCCGTTCGGCACCGACGCGCTCGGCCGCGACCTGCTCAGCCGGATCCTGCACGGGGCGCGGCTGTCGATGGAGGTCGCGTTCATCTCTGTCGCGCTGGCGACCCTGGTCGGCGGCGCGCTCGGCTTGGTGTCCGGATACCTCGGTGGCATCGCCGACCTCGTGATCGGTCGCGTGATGGACATGTTCTTCGCGTTCCCGGCGATCCTGCTCGCTCTCGGGATCGTCGCCGCGCTCGGGCCGGACCCGAAGAACGTGATCATCGCGATCGCCGTCGTCTACACGCCGATCTTCGCCCGTGTCGTCCGCGGCCCGGTCCTCGAGCTGAAGGTCCGCGAATTCGTATTGTCGGCGCGGGCGGTCGGGGCGAGCCAGCTCCGCATCGTGCTCCGCCACATCGTGCCCAACCTGGTCTCGACACTGATCGTGCAGGTCAGCCTCGCACTCTCGTGGGCCGTGCTGACCGAGGGCGCCCTCTCGTTCCTCGGCCTCTCAGCGCAACCGCCCGCGCCGTCATGGGGGGTCATGCTGAGCGAGGGCCGGCAGTACGTGGAGTTCGCGATCCACCTGGCGCTCTTCCCGGGCCTTGCGATCATGATCGCGGTCCTCGGGTTCAACCTGCTTGGTGATGGTCTCCGTGACGCGCTGGATCCGCAGCGCCACTGACCAGGCGCGCGACCCAGATCTCCTCCGACGGCCATTGCCGCGCCCACTCCAGCGTCGCGTTGTCTGAGTGGCCGCGTTGCTTCGGGTCCGCCGACGGCTGGAGCTCGCGCAGCGCCTCGACCTCGAAGCCATTCGCGCGCAACAGCCGCAACATCTCGCCGTGCGGCAGGTGAAACTCGACCGACTCGTCGCTCTTCCAGGTCTGGCGATGCATCCCGAAGTACGGTCGCAGGAGCTGCGCGCCCGCCGGCACCGCCGTCTCCTCATCGGGCCAGGTCAGGACGATGAGCGGCGCGTTGCACAGGAAGATGAGCCGGCCACCCGGGCGGAGCACCCGCGCCGCCTCGGGGATCCAGACGTACGGGTCGCACCAGATGCAGGCACCGTACTCGGAGAGCGCGAGGTCGAAGCGCGCGTCCGCGATGGGCAGATGCTCGGCATTCGCCTGGATGAGCGGGAACGTCAGGCCGAAGTCGCGCTGGAAGTCGCGGGCGGCCGCGAGCTGACGTTCGGAGAGATCGACCCCGACCGGTCTCGCGCCTGCACGCGCCAGCCACGCCGACCAGTACGCCGTTCCGCAGCCGAGCTCGATCGTGTCGAGGTCGCGGACGTCACCGACGACACCGAGCGTGGACTCGAGGATCGACCAGATGCCCCACGCCGCTTCCCCCGACCATGCCCGCCGGCCGGACGCGACGTAGTCGGTGCTCCAGGTGTTCCACTGCCGCCGGTTCCGCTCGACGTGATCTTCCGTGGTCATCGTCCGAGCGTACGGGCTCGCGGCGGTCAGTGACGGATGCGCGGCAGGAGATGCGGTACCGTCGCCTTGAACGACGCGACCACCTGATCGTCGACCGCGAGCCCCATGTCGCGTGCCGACTGCCGGGTCACGTGCGCGATGAGCGGGAAGCCGCAGTCGAGCACGAGCCGTGTCCGCCGGCCGATCGGCTCGAGACGGACGATCCGGGCGCGAAAGCTGTTCCGGGCGCTCATAGCCGCCGGCTCACGGGAGATGACGACGTCGTCGGGCCGTACGCACATGAGCGGGAAGTCATCGCCCGGCGGCGGTGGCTCGGTGATCTCGACGTGCTGGTCGGCGATGCGCAGGAAGGTGAGCTCGTCCGTCGCGCGCTCGACGCGCGCGGGAAGGACGTTCTCGACGCCGACGAACGCGGCGATCTCCGGGTCCGCGGGCATCCCGAACACGGTCTCGGCTGTGTCGAGCTGGCGGAGCTCGCCGTTCATCACGACGCCGATACGGTCCGCGAGCGACAGTGCCTCGTCGCGGTCGTGCGTGACCATGACGGTCGTCACGCCACGATCACGCAGGACCTGCGCGAGGTCGGCGATCAGCGTCTCGCGCGTCGGCGCGTCGAGTGCGCTGAACGGCTCGTCCAGGAACAGGATCTCAGGATCGATCGCGAGCGCGCGGGCGATGCTGACACGCTGGGCCTCGCCGCCGGACAGGCCGATCGCCGAACGGTCCGCCAGCTGACCGACACCGAGCCGCGCGAGCTCGGCCTCCGCGCGGGCGTCACGCTCCCGACGGCCGACACCGCGCAGTGCCAGGCCGAGCGCCGCGTTCTCGCGGACGGAACGGTCAAGCAGAAGCGGGCGCTGGAACACGACCGCGATCTTCCGCCGGAACGCGGCCGCGTCGCTGATCTGCGTGCCGCGATAGCGGAGCTCGCCGCCCGTCCGCACGAGCGTCGCGAGGCCGAGCACGAGGGAACTCTTGCCCGCGCCGTTCGGACCGAGGAGCGCGAGGTGCTC
>JBBRQB010000052.1:0-15952 GCA_038227105.1 Candidatus Limnocylindria bacterium
CTATCACCCGACGAACGAGAAGGCGCTGCTCATGCGTACCCATGCGCAGACGGCGGGCGTGTCGCTCACGGCGCAGCAGCCGTACAACAACGTCGTGCGCGTGGCGCTGCAGGCTCTCGCTGCCGTGCTCGGGGGCACGCAGTCGCTACACACGAACTCCCTGGACGAGACCTATGCGCTCCCGACCGAGGAGGCCGTGACGCTGGCGGTCCGCACGCAGCAGGTCATCGCACACGAGTCCGGTGTCACCGACACCGTCGACCCGCTCGCCGGCTCGTACTACCTCGAGCACCTCACGAACGAGATGGAGCTCGGCTTCGAGCGCTACCGCGACGAGATCGACGCGATGGGCGGCATGGTCGCGGCCGTCGAGCGCGGGTACCCGCAGCGGGAGATCATCGAGGCGTCGTTCCACTTCCAGCAGCAGGTCGAGGAGAAGGAAAAGATCATCGTCGGCATCAACAAGTACGTGTCCGATGCCGACGAGGCGAAGGTCCCGACGCTCGCGATCGATCCCGAGGTCGAGCGCAAGCAGATCGAGCGCACGAATGACGTCCGCGCGAAGCGCGACGCCGGCCGGTGGCGCGAGGCGATGGAGCGCCTGCGCACGGCGGCGAAGGCCCACGGCGAGCTCATGCCCGAGTTCGTCGAATGCGCGCGCGCGATGGCCACGGTCGGCGAACAGGTCCAGGTCCTGAAGGAGGCGTATGGCGAGTACCACGACCCCGGCTACTTCTGAGGAGTTGCTCGCCCTTGTCGACGACGGGTGGCGGCGCTTCCGCGAAGCGCTGCGCCACATCGGCCGCGCGAAGATGGACGAGCAGACAAACGCGGGCTGGTCTTATCACGACCTCTTCGCGCACGTCGCGGGCTGGCAGGATCTGACCGCCCGCCGGCTGCGCGCCTACCGCACGACCGGCACGTTCCCCGGACCGGGTGACGCTGCGACGATCGGGATCCCCGACTTCAAGGACGCCGACGAGTTCAACGCGCGGCTCATCTCCGAGCACCGGCTCGTCGGCGCCGAGGCGCTGGTAGACGAGGTCGACACGACGTTCCGCTCGCTCCGGGCGGAGCTCGCGAAGCTCACCGACGAGCAGATCCTCGCCGATGATGCTCGGGTGGTCACGGTCGTCGCAGGCAACACCTACGGTCACTACGAGGAGCACGCGAAGGAGCTGGACCTCGGATGAAGCGACCGATCCGCGTCGTCATGGCGAAGGCCGGTCTCGATGGCCACGACCGAGGCGTGAAGGTGGTGGCCCGCGCCTTGCGTGACGCCGGCATGGAAGTGATCTATACGGGCGTGCACCAGACACCGGAGCAGGTCGTCGAGACCGCACTGCAGGAGGACGCCGACGCGATCGGCCTGTCCCTTCTGTCCGGTGCGCACAACTACCTGTTTCCACGCGTCTCCGAGCTCATGAAGCAAAAGGGCATGGACGACGTCCTGCTCTTTGGCGGCGGCATCATCCCGGAGGAGGACATCGTCGCGCTGCGCGAGCACGGGGTCGAGCGCATCTTCCAACCCGGCGCATCGCTCGAGGAGATCACCGCGTACGTCCGGGAGGCCGTGGCCAAGCGCCGCGGCCAGCCCGCATAAGAAGGAGAGAGACATGGCAAAGAAGGACGACCGCTCGATCGACGTCGGTCTCGCGAACCTGAGCGGCAAGGACGAGGCCGCGGCGATCGCGTTCTGGAAGAAACGGATGGAGATGGTCGCCGCGATCCCGAACGACATCGCGCGCGTCGGCGCGCTGACGCCCCAGCTCCGCGAGTTGACCCGTCTCCCCGATGGGGAGCGCGAGCGGCTCACGAAGGCGCGGGTCGTGGCGTTCGCCGCACTCGCGCCGGATGTCCGCCAACGGGTCGGTGAAGCCAGGCGTGCGGCGTGGGGCGTCGATCGCGCTGTCATGGAGAAGGACCAGACGATGGTCGAGAAGCTCCTCCCCGGGCTCGACGCGAACGTCCGCTCCGCCTACCCACCGCGGCCGAGCTGATGGACCTTCGCCACCGGGACGATCAGCTCGCGGTCCGTGATGCGATCCGCGACTTCGTTCGCGGTCGCATCCAGCCGCGCGCGTCCGAATGGAGCGAGGCGGGCGAGTTCCCGATGTCGCTCCTCCCGGAGCTCGCGAAGATCGGGCTCACCGGCCTCACGGTCCCGGCCGAGCTCGGTGGATCGGGTCTCGACGCGCTCACGGCGGCGCTCGTCGCCGAGGAGCTTGGCGCCGGCGACGGATCCGTCGCGCTGACGCTCGCGGCGCACAACTCCCTGTGCATCGGCCACCTGCTGACCGCCGCGTCCGCCGAGCAGAAGCAGCGCTGGCTGCCCCCGCTCGCGCGCGGCGAACACCTCGGCGCGTGGGCACTCACCGAGCCGAGCGCCGGATCGGACGCGGTCTCCGCGAAGACCACGGCCAAGCGTGACGGCGACGGGTGGGTGCTGAACGGACAGAAGCAGTTCATCACGAACGGCTCGATCGCGAAGCTCGTCGTGGTGATCGCGGCAACCGCCGATCGACGGCTCAGCGCGTTCGGCGTGAGCGCGGACAACCCCGGCCTCCGCGCCGGCAAGCGCGAGAAGAAGATGGGACTCTGGGCAAGCGACACCGCGCAGCTCATCCTCGAGGACTGCCGGGTCCCCGAGGCCGACCGCGTCGGCGAGCTCGGCGCGGCGTTCGGCGACGTGCGCAAGATCCTTGACCGCGGACGTATCGGGATCGGTGCGCTCGCGATCGGGCTCGGCCGTGCGGCCGTCGAGTACGCGACCGCGTACGCGAAGGAGCGCAAGCAGTTCGGCAAGGTACTCGCGGAGTTCGAGATGATCCAGTGGAAGCTCGCGCAGGCGCAGACCGAGCTCGACGCCGGCCGCCTGCTCATCCATCGCGCCGCGAGCCTGGCCGACGCGGGCGAGCCGTTCACCCGAGCGGCATCGATGGGGAAGCTGTACGCGACCGAGGCCGCGAGCCGCGCCGCGAACGCGTCGCTGCAGGTCCTTGGCGGATACGGATATCTGCGCGACCATCCGGTCGAGCGGATCGTGCGCGACGCGCGGCTCATGGAGATCGGGGAAGGTACGAGCGAGATCCAACGGATCGTCATCGCGCGAGATCTCGTCCTGGCGTCGTGATCGCGTCCGCCGAGTCGTTCCTCGCGCAGGCGCGCGCGGGCGACAAGCGGAGCGTCGCCCGGCTCCTGACGATCGTCGAAAACAACGAGCCCGGCAGTGCGGACATTCTCCGCGTCCTCTACCCGGAGACAGGACGCGCTCGCATCGTCGGCGTGACCGGTCCGCCCGGCGGCGGCAAGAGCACACTCGTGTCGCGCCTCGCCGCGGAGTACAGCAAGACGTATGACCGCATCGCGATCGTCGCCGTCGATCCGTCGAGCCCGTTCACCGGCGGCGCGATCCTCGGTGATCGCATCCGGATGCGTGACCGCTTCCTCGAGGAGGGCGTGTTCATCCGGAGCATGGCGAGCCGCGGGCACGCCGGTGGCCTATCGCGTGCGACGATGCGTGTGGTCAACGTGCTGGACGCGCTGGGCACGGGTCTGGTCATCGTGGAGACCGTCGGCGTGGGGCAGGAGGAGGTCGAGGTCGTCCGCGTCGCGGACACCGTCTGCCTCGTGACCGTGCCGGGCCTCGGCGACGACATCCAGGCCATCAAGGCCGGGGTGCTCGAGATCGCAGACGTGCTCGTTGTGAACAAGGCCGACAAACCGGGTGCGGACGAGACCGCGCGCGACCTGACGCAGATGCTGAGCCTCGGCAAGGGTCGCACCTCATGGAAGCCGCCGATCGTCCGGACGAGCGCGCAGGACAACACCGGGATCGACGCGCTCGCGAAGGCCATCGACACGCACGTCGAGTGGTCCATCGCGAGCGGCGACCGCGATGCGCGCCGTGCAGCGGCTGCCCGGCAGGAGGTCGAGGTGCTCCTCCGGGAGGCGCTCGTGAAGCGGCTCGAGGACCACGTCGGCCAGCAACGGGTCACCGCTGCGGTCGCGCGTGTCGCGAGGCGCGAGATCGATCCATACCGTGCGGTCGACGAGCTGCTGAGCCAGGAATGAGTCTGGAGTGAGGCCAGAGGTGAGCGGGCGGTGAGCATCGAGCTCACGATCTTCCGCACCGGAGCGGTGAAGCTCGCTCGCGCCGCGTCCGCTCCGTGGCTTGCCGGGTCGGAGCGTGACGTGTTCGTGGAATCGCCGGTGTGGTCGGCGCTCCTGCGGACGCCCGAGGGGCTGATCCTGTTCGACACCGGACTGCATCCGGTGCACGTCGAGCGGCCCGAGGCGACATTCGGCGCCACACCGTCGATGCAGATCACCATGACGACGGCCGACGCGATCGTGCCCCGGCTCGCGGCGCTCGGTGTGAGACCGGATGACATCACGGTCGTCGTCAACAGCCATCTCCACTTCGATCACGCCGGCAACAACCGTGCCTTCCCGAAGGCGACGTTCATCGTGCAGGGCGAGCACCTCGCGTACGCGAAGGGGCGCCTGAACTTTCCCGCGCTGTACTGGGACGACCCGGCGCTCACGTACCTGCCCGCACGCGGACGGCTGCACGTTGCGCAGGGCGTCGAGGTCGTGCCGACGCCGGGACACGCGCCAGGCCATCAATCGCTGATCGTCGACCTCGCGGAGACCGGTCGGGTCGTTCTGTGCGGGGACGCCGCGTTCACGCGCGAGAACCTCGAACGCGGCGAGATCCCCGGCCAGGATCCGGCGGCGGGCAAAGAGTCGCTCGCGCTCATCCGCTCGCTGGTGAAGGACGACCTCGATCGCGCGTTCCCGTCGCACGACGCTGCCAGCTTTGCGGGCTGGCGCCGCGCGCCGGAGGTCTACCGCTAGGCGCCGGCCACGGCGGCCGTCTCGGCAGCCCCGGCACGGCGCTGCTCCTATCCTCGACCCCATGACCACTCCCATCCAGCGGTTGGAAGAGCTCCGCGAGAAGGCCGCACGTGGCGGGGGCGAGGATCGCATCGCCCAGCAGCACGCCAAGGGCAAGCTGACGGCGCGCGAACGGATCGACCTCGTCCTCGATGAGGGCTCCTTCACCGAGCTGGATGCGTTCGTCGCGGCGCGCCCGAGCGACGACGTCTCCGCCGAGGATCAGGTCCTCGGCGACGGCGTGGTCACCGGCTTCGGGCGGATCGACGGCCGGCTGGTCTACGTGTTCTCGCAGGACTTCACGGTATTCGGCGGCTCGCTCGCGGAAGCACACGCGGCGAAGATCGTGAAGGTGATGGACCAGGCGCTGCGCAACGGCGCGCCGATCGTCGGCCTCAACGACAGCGGCGGTGCGCGGATCCAGGAGGGTGTCGTCTCGCTCGGTGGCTACGCCGACATCTTCCTGCGCAACGTGCTGTGCAGTGGGGTCATCCCGCAGCTCTCCGCGATCATGGGGCCGTGTGCCGGCGGCGCGGTGTACTCGCCGGCGATCACGGACTTCGTCGCGATGGTCCGCGACACCTCATACATGTTCGTGACCGGCCCGAACGTGGTGAAGGCGGTGACCCACGAGGACGTGACGTTCGATGACCTCGGCGGCGCCGAGACGCACGCCCGGAAGTCCGGCGTCGCGCACTTCGTGGCTGATGACGAGGTCCGCTGCGCCGCGCTCCTCCGTGAGCTCATCGGGTACCTCCCGTCCAACAATCTCGACCCCGCCCCGCGCCTCGCGACGGACGACCCGGTCGATCGCCAGGACCCGGAGCTCGACACGATCGTTCCCGAGTCAGCGTCCAAGCCGTACGACATGAAGGACGTGATCAAACGGATCGTGGACGACGCGAAGCTGCTCGAGGTCCATGCCGAGTGGGCGCAGAACATCATCTGCGCCTTCGCGCGGCTCGACGGCGCGCCCGTCGGCGTCGTAGCGCAGCAGCCGATGGTCCTCGCCGGCGTGCTCGACATCAACGCGTCGATCAAGGCCGCCCGGTTCGTCCGGTTCTGCGACGCGTTCAACATCCCGCTCGTGACGCTCGTGGACGTGCCCGGCTTCCTGCCGGGGACGGCCCAGGAGCACGGCGGCATCATCCGCAATGGCGCGAAGCTGCTGTACGCGTACGCGGAGGCGACGGTCCCGAAGCTCACTGTCATCACGCGCAAGGCCTACGGCGGTGCGTATGACGTGATGTCGAGCAAGCACATCCGCGGCGACTACAACGTCGCCTGGCCCGGTGCGGAGATCGCCGTGATGGGTCCCGAGGGGGCGGTCAACATCCTGTACAAGGACGAGCTCGCCACCGCGAAGGACGCCGACAAACGGCGCGCGGAGCTGACTGCGGAGTACGCCGAGACGTACGCGAACCCGTACGTCGCGGCGGCGCGCGGCTATCTCGACGACATCATCGAGCCGCACGAGACGCGTCCGCGGCTCATCGCCGCGCTACGCGCGAACGCGGGCAAGCGCGACACCAACCCCAAGAAGAAGCACGGGAACATCCCGCTATAGCCCGAGCCGCCATCCGCAAGGTCCTGGTCGCGAACCGCGGCGAGATCGCGCTCCGGGTCATGCGCACGTGTCGGGAGCTGGGGATCGCGACCGTCGCGGTGTACAGCGACATCGACCGCGGGGCGCCGCACGTTTCTGCCGCCGACGAGGCGTATCCGATCGGCGCGGCAGCTCCGCGCGACAGCTACCTGAACGCCGAGCGGATCATCGGCGTCGCGAAGCGGTCGGCCTGCGACGCGATCCACCCGGGGTACGGATTCCTTAGCGAGAACGCCGACTTCGCGGACGCTGTCGCCGCAGCTGGACTCGTGTTCATTGGTCCCCCCGGCCCGGTGCAGCGGGCGCTCGGAGAGAAGACCAGCGCCCGCCGCCTCGCCGCGAAGGCCGGAGTGCCGGTCGCCGACGGGACGATGGAGCCGCTGAAGGACGAGGCCGCGGCCCGCGCGATCGCGAAGCGGATCGGCTATCCGGTCCTGCTCAAGCCCGCGGGTGGCGGTGGCGGGAAGGGCATGCGCATCGTTCGCTCGGAGTCTGAGCTCGCGAGCGCCTGGCGCGCCGCGACCGGCGAGGCGACGACCGCGTTCGGTGCCCCCGCCCTCTTGCTGGAGCGGCTCATCGAGCACGCGCGCCATGTCGAGGTCCAGCTGTTCGCCGACGCGCATGGCACTGTCCTGTCGCTCGGCGAGCGCGACTGCTCGATCCAGCGCCGTCATCAGAAGCTCATCGAGGAGTCGCCCGGGCCTGGTGTCGACGACGCGCTTCGCGCGAAGCTCAGCGCGGCGGCCGTCAAGATCGCGTCCGCGGCGGGCTACCTGAACGCGGGCACCGCGGAGTTCCTCGTCGCGCCCGATGGCGCGTTCTTCTTCCTCGAGATGAACACGCGCCTGCAGGTGGAGCATCCGGTCACCGAGCTCGTCACCGGACTGGACCTGGTGCGGCTGCAGCTCCGCGTCGCGGCGGGCGAGCCGCTCGGCCTCGCGCAGGGCGACGTGCGACGCGAGGGCGCGGCCATCGAGCTGCGTATCACCGCGGAGGATCCGTTCGCCTCCTTCCTCCCGCAAGGCGGTCGCATCGACTTCCTGCGCGAGCCGAGCGGTCCGGGCATCCGCATGGACTCGGGCCTCGCCGCGCCGATGACCGTGCCGACCGACTACGACCCGCTGCTGGCCAAGCTCATCGCGTGGGGACCCGATCGCGCCGCTGCCCTCGCACGGGCGAAGCGGGCGGTGCGGGAAACGATCGTGGCGGGCCTGCCCACGTCCCTGCCGTTCCACTCCTATGTATTGGGGGATCCCGACTTCGCCGCTGGCCGGTACGACACCGACTACGTCGCGACGCACTGGACGGACGCGCCGGCCGCGGAGCTCAGCGAGAGCGCCGCGGTCGCAGCGGCGCTCGCCGGGATCGCGCGCCTCGTGTCCGCGGGCCGTCCCGTCGTGGCGGACGCCGCGCCGTGGGTGCGTTCGGCACGCGAGGACATGCTGCGATGAGGTACGCCATCCGGGCTGGAGATCGCGACCTCGAGATCGAAACGACGACGGGTGGTCGATTCCTCGTGGGCGACACGGTCGTTGCCGCCGACCTGGTGGAGGTCGTGCGTGGCCGTGTCTGGTCGGTCGTCGTCGACGGCCACGCGCACGAGGTCGCGTTCCTCGGCGGGGACCGGGTCTGGATCGATGGGGACGAGGTCCGGCTCACGATCGCTGACGAGCGGACCCTCGCGGTGGCCGGCGCCGGCGCACAGGCCGCGAGCGCGCGCCAAGAGGTGCGCGCACCGATGGCGGGCCTCCTCAAGCGGGTCCACGTGACCGAAGGCGCGGCGGTCGCCGCCGGCGACGCGCTCGTCACGCTCGAGGCGATGAAGATGGAGAACGAGCTTCGCGCCGCGCACGCGGGTACGGTGTCGCAGGTCGCGGTGACGGAAGGGACGAAGGTGGAGGGTGGCACGCTCCTGCTCGTGATCCGATCCGCTGGCGCTCCCCCGGCGAGCGCCGGGTGAGACGCCCGCGGATGAGGCGCAGCGTCGCGCTGCTGTCACTGCTGCTCGTCGTGCTCTTGTCGCTTGCCGGCGCGTTCGCGTTCCTGGTGTACCGCCCCCTCCCGACGATCGAGGGCGATCGCCGGCTCATCGGCCTCGACGAGCGCGCCGAGATCGTCCGCGACGGGTACGGCGTACCGCACATCTTCGCGAACACGACGCACGACCTCTTCTTCCTCCAGGGATACGCGACCGCGCAGGATCGCCTCTTCCAGCTCGACCTCTTCCGGCGGAGTGGCCGCGGGCGTCTCTCCGAGGTGCTCGGTGACGCCGGACTCGAGACCGACAAGTTCATCCGCACCATCGGGCTCGCGCGTGCAGCCGACCTCGACGCCGCGCTCTTGTCTCCGGATGCGCGGCTCGCGCTCACCGCCTACGCGGAAGGCGTGAACAAGCTGATCGAGCAGCAGGGCGACTCGCTGCCCATCGAGTTCCTCCTGCTCGGATACAAGCCCGAGCCGTGGACGGCGACCGACTCGCTCGTGATCCTCAAGCTCGAGTCATACGATCTCGCGACGAACTACGCGACGGAGCTCGCTCGTGCGAGCGTCGCGGCCCGGGCTGGACCCGCGGCGCTGCCGACCCTGTTCCCGGATAGCGACCTTCGCCCGCCAGCCGCGGTCGCGGAGGGCGCGTGGGACGCGGTGAGCGGCGCGTTCGCGGCGCCCGCCGTGTTCCCGGGCGTCGACGGGCTGCGGACCCTGTTCGGTGACGCCGGCAACGGCCTCGGATCGAACTGCGTCGCGCTTGCCGGCTCGCGCACGGCGTCGGGGAAGCCGCTGCTCGAAGGCGACCCGCATCTCTCCGTGCGCAACCCCGCGATCTGGTACGAGGTCGCGCTCCGCGGTCCTGGCTACGACGTCGCCGGCTTCTCGATCCCCGGCCTCCCGGGCATCGGCATCGGACACAACGCCCGACTCGCCTGGACCTTCACGGTCGCGTACACCGACGTGCAGGACTTCTTCCTCGAGCAGCCCGATCCCGCGGATCCACGGCGGTTCATGTTCAAGGGCAACTCCGAGCCTGCGACGGTGCTGCGCGAGCAGATCACGGTGAAGGGCAGCACCGATCCCGTCGCGTTCGACGTGATCGTGACGCGGCACGGCCCGCTCATGCAGGGCGTTCTCAAGAACCAGATCGCCCCACTCGCACTGCGGTGGACCGCGCTCGACGGTGGCCGCACGATGGACGGGCTCCTCTCCATGGCGCGCGCGACCGATCTCGCGTCATATCGCACCGCCGCGGCGGATGTCTCCGGCGCGACGCTATCGGCGTGCTACGCGGACGTCGATGGGCATATCGCGTATGTGCTCGTGGGCGCGCTCCCCGACCGGGCGAAGGGAGACGGGCGACTGCCCGTGCCGGGGTGGACCGGCGAGTACGAATGGCGTGGCACGCTGCCCGCCTCCTCAAATCCGTTCCGTTCGGATCCGCTCGAGGGGTACATCGTGAACGCCAATGACCGGCCGGTGACCGATCCGACGGCGCCCGGCTACATCGGCGAATGGGATCCGGGATTCCGGGCAGGCACGCTCCTCGCGCGGGTCAAGGACCTCACGGGTGCCACCGTCGACACGCTTCGGGCGATGCAGAACGACTACACCTCGCCGCCGATCAACGCGTTCCTCGATGCGCTCGTGTCCGGTGCGCCGCGGACCCCGCTCGGCGAGAACGCGCGGGATGTCGCCCGCCGCTGGGACGGTGCCCTTGCGGTCGATTCGGCCGGTGCGGCGATCTACGGATCGTGGCTCGTCCACATGGTCGACCGCACGTTCCACGACAAGCTGGGCGACGCCGTGTACGTCGACTACCTGACGAACGGCCGCCCGACGTTCGCGCTGTACAAGCTCCTGCCCCGGACCGCCGATCCGTGGTTCACATCGCTCGGCGATCCATCGGTGAGCGGCCGCGCCGAGCTGAGCGGCATCGCGCTCGATGACGCAGCGCGCGAGCTCGCCGCGCGCTTCGGCGCGGATCCGTCGAAGTGGCGGTGGGGCGCGATGCACACCGTGACGTTCGCGCACCCGCTCTCAGCGGGCTTGCCAGGGTTCGCGCGCGGGCTCTTCGACATCGGACCGTACGAGCGGGCGGGCGACGGGTACTCGCTGAACAACAGCGCGTACTCGCTCGCGACGCCGTACACGCTGCGCAGCCACGCATCCCTGCGGATGGTCGTCGACCTCAGCGATCCCGACCTGACCTTCACGGTCCTGCCGACCGGGGAGTCCGGCCAGCCCTTCTCGAAGTACTGGGGCGATCAGACGCCGCTCTGGCTGCGCGGTGACCTGCACCCGCTGGTCATGACGCGGGACCGGATCGCCGACCGGAACGTGCTGGTGCTGCGGCCCCGATGACGGATGATGGCCGCGTGAAACCGCGTGACTTCAGGACGACGTACGGGATGCCGATGCCGGCGCACGAGGCGCCGGACGCGGCGTACGACGCCGCAGTCGAGCGGCTCGGCTACCCGGGCGAGCCGCCGTTCACTCGCGGCGTCCAGCCGACGATGTATCGCGGCCGGCCGTGGACGATGCGCCAGTACGCGGGCTTCGGGTCCGCCGAGGAGTCGAACGCGCGCTACCGCTACCTGCTGTCGCAGGGGCAGACCGGGCTCTCGGTCGCGTTCGACCTGCCGACGCAGATGGGCTTCGATGCCGACGACCCGCGCGCCCAGGGCGAGGTGGGGAAGGTGGGCGTCTCGATCTGCTCGCTCGACGACTTTGCGCTGTTGCTCAAGGACATCCCGCTCGATGAGGTCACCACGTCGATGACGATCAACGCGACCGCGCCGATCCTCCTTGCGATGTACGTCGCGCTCGCGAAACGCCAAGGAGTGCCGCTGGACAAGATCGGCGGCACGACCCAGAACGACATCCTCAAGGAGTACATCGCGCGCGGCACGTACATCTACCCGCCGCGGCCGTCGATGCGCCTCGTGACCGACGTGTTCGCGTTCTGCGCCGAGCAGCTGCCGCGCTGGAACACGATCAGCATCTCTGGCTATCACATCCGCGAAGCCGGGGCGGACGCGGTGCAGGAGCTCGCGTTCACGTTCGCGAATGCGATCGCCTACGTGCAGGCGGCCATCGACCGCGGCCTGGCGGTCGACCGTTTTGCCGGCCAGCTGTCGTTCTTCTTCGCCGCGAACGCCACGCTCATCGAGGAGGTCTCGAAGTTCCGGGCGGCCCGGCGGATCTGGGAGCGGATCATGCGCGAGCGTTTCGGCGCGAAGGATCGTGCGTCGCTGGCGCTTCGGTTCCACACCCAGACGATGGGCTCGACCCTCACCGCGCAGCAGCCCCGCAACAACATCGTCCGCACGACCATCGAGGCGCTCGCGGCCGTGCTCGGCGGCACGCAGTCGCTGCACACGAACGCGTACGACGAGGCGCTCGCGCTCCCGAGCGAGGAGTCGGCGCGCATCGCGCTCCGGACGCAGCAGCTCATCGCGGAGGAGTCGGGCGTCGCGGACACGATCGACCCGCTCGGCGGTGCGTACCTCATCGAGAAGCTGACTGCGGACATCGAGGCCCGCGTCCACGAGGAGCTCGGGCGGATCGACGCGTTGGGCGGCGCCCTCGCCGGTATCGAGCGCGGCTACCAGCAGAAGGCCATCGAGGACTCGGCGTACCGCTACCAGCGCGAGGTCGAGACGGGAGAACGCATCGTCGTCGGCGTGAACGCCTTTCAGACGGTGGGCGACGAGGTCAAGATCACGACGCTGCGCGTCGACGAGACCGTCGCGGCGCGCCAGCGCGAACGGCTCGCCGCGCTCCGCGCGCGCCGCGATAACGCGAAGACCGAACAGCTGCGCGGCGAGCTGCGCGCGGCCGCGACGGGTACCGCGAACCTCATGCCGGCGATCGTCGCGGCGGTCGAGGGCGACGTGACGCTCGGCGAGATCTGCGCCGACCTCCGTGAGTCGTTCGGCACATACGCGCCAGCCGGCCGCGGATGATCCCGGAGGCGGGCGAGCTGCATCACGTCGCGGTCGTCGTCCGGTCGATCGAGGCATCGTTGCCGCACTACCGTGACACGCTCGGGCTCCGCGCCGCTCCCGTCCGCGAAATCGCCGACCAGCGGGTCCGGGTGGTGTTCCTCGATGCGCCGAACGCGCGCATCGAGCTCATCCAGCCGACGGACGACACATCGGGCGTGGCCCGCTTCCTCGCCGAGCGCGGCAAGCCGACCCTCCATCACCTCTGCTTCGTCGTCGATGACCTGAGAGGCACCCTCGCCGCCCTGACGCGGCGCGGGGTCGAGCTCATCGACCGCGAGCCGCGGCTTGGCGCCGAGGGCGAGGTCGCGTTCCTCCACCCACGGGCCACGGACGGTGTGCTGATCGAGCTCATCGATCGCGCGAGCCTCGCGAAACCGCATACTTCGTAGCATGGGACCGCGGGTCGTCGTCACGCTCTCCAGCCTCAACGGGAACGAGCTCCGTGCCCGTTCGCGCGAGTACTACCTCTCGGCGGTCCGCGACGCGGGCTTCGAGGTCATCCCCGTCGACGCAGGCGTCGCGCCCCCCGACTCTTTCGATGCGCTCTGCCTCGCGGGCGGCGAGGACCTGGAGCCGTCACGTTACGGCGCGCCTGCCGACCCGCTCACCGAGCCCGCTGACGCGCAGCGAGACGGCCTCGAGCTCTCGCTCGTCAGGATCGCGCGCGACCGCGATCTGCCGGTGCTCGGCATCTGCCGCGGTCTGCAGGTGCTCAACGTGGCGTACGGCGGATCGCTCGTGCAGCACGTCGACGGACATCGTGAGCTGAACGGACCGATCGTTCCGCACATCGCCGTCCCGACACCCGGATCGAAGCTCGCGGATGCCTGCGGCATCGAGCCGTTCAGCGTCAACGCACGCCACCACCAGGCGGTCTCGGAACAGACGCTCGGTGCGGGCCTCATCGCGACGGCGCGGATCGACGGCCTGGTCGAGGCCTTCGAGGATCCTTCGCTGAAGTGGCTCGTCGCGGTCCAGTGGCATCCCGAGCGCACCGCCGATCCCGACATGTCGGCCGCAGGCAGGCGCATCTTCCGCGCGTTCGCGGACGCGGCCGCGCGGCAGCCCGCCCGGGCGCGGTGACCGCGGAGACCGCACCGCCGGTCCACCGTCGTACCGTGGACGTCGCGCTCGAAGGGCGTGTCCGCCGCTGGGCTGTCGACCAGCACGAGTCGCGTGCCCAGCTTCTCGATGCGACCCTCGCGTCCGCGGTCGAGCCACCGCCCGATGGCATCGAACCGCCGCTGCGCGTGACCTATGGCGGCGTGCTGAGGGTCGGGGTCCTCGCCGGCGCGGAGCCGGCCATCGAGGAGGTGCTCCGCCGCGTCGTTCTTGCGTCGGGCGCCGAGCTCGTGCTCGCGCTCCGGTCCAATGACCCGCGCTCGTTCGTCGAGCGCGCTGCTGCGTTGCGCGACGCGCGCCCGGATCTCGTGCTGGCGCTCGTGACGGATCGCCGCGAGGCGGACGGGCTCGTCGATCTCGTGGAGGCGCTGCGCATGGGGTGCGCCGAGCGGTCGCCGGCGCCGCGCGTGGTCGTCGCCGGCGAGTCGCAGTCGACCCTGCGGCTCAAAGCTGCCGCGGCGGGGCTCGCGGTCGAGATCCTTCCGGACCCGCGTCGCAAGGACGGCGTCGTCGCCTTCGCGCACCGAGCCCGTGAATTCCGTCGCGGCACCGACCCGAGCGTCGTGCTGCGTGACGAAGCGCTCGAGGAGCTCGCGCTGCTCATCGCGGCGCACGGCAACGACGCGCTCGTCGTGGACGTGAGCGGCGGCTCGACATCGCTCGTGCGCGCGAGCGCCGACGGGTCGGTCATCGCGGCACACGTCGCGTCGCTCGGCTCCGGCGTCGCCGCGGATCACACGGTCGGTCGCGCCGGCCTCGACGCCGTGCGCCGGTGGATCCCGTGGGCCATCGACGGACCGACGCTGCTCGAGCGGGTCTTCAATCGCGCGCGCTGGCCCGACGCCGTCGCCGCGGAGGCGAGCGCGCTCGCGCTCGAGATCGCCCTCGCGCACGAGGCGCTCAGCCACGCCCTTGCCGACGCGGGCGCCGCGGGTATCGCGGTGCCGCTGCGCGACGCGCCGCTGACGGTGATCACCGGGGCAGCGGCCTCGTTCATGCGTGCCGCGCATACCGCCCTCGTGGCGATCGACGGGCTCGCGTCACCGAAGCCCACGACGCTGTACCGCGACACCGATGACGCGCTCGTCGCGCTGGGCGCGCTCGCGTCGCGGATCCGCGCGACGGGCGGCGATCCGGCGGCCGCGGTCACCGACGAGCTCGCACGTCGCCTGGTGCCGATCGCGTTCGTCGTGCCGATCGTGGCGCCCGGCAGGAAGAGCCGGCTCCTGGTGGCCGGTCGCGAGCGCACCGAGGAAGCGCTCGTGAGCGGATCGTTCTTCAGCGTCCCGCATCGCGGAGAGGTCGAGGTCGAGATCACCGGGACACCGCTCAAGGCGAAAGGCGCGTCCGGCGAGCTCGGCGTGATCGTCGATGTGCGCGGGCGTCCGTTGGTCCTTCCGCCGCGCGATGCGGAGCGGATCCCGACGCTCGTCCGCTGGTTCGCCGCACTCGATCTCGCGGTCGCTGGCGCGGCCTGATGGGGTGGCGCTACGGGCGATGGATCGTCGAGCACGCGCTCCCGCTCGGCGCGTCGTCGCGCCCGTCTGTCGGGAGCGCCGTGCGCGCAGGTGACGCTCTGGCGAGCGGCACGCTGCTCGGCTCGCCGGTGCGGGTCGATGGCGCGCGCAGGCTCGGCGTCGAGGCAGAGGACGTCGATCACGTCTCGCGGGTTCGCGTCGGCACGGATGTCACGCGCGGCACGGTCCTCGCGCGTACCGGCCGCCGGTTCGCGCGCGCCGTCACCGCTCCGGTCGACGGACGGCTCGTGCACCGCTCGCACGAGGGCGACTACTACGTGGCGCCGATCACCGGCACGTGGACCGTGCGAGCGGCGATGGACGGCACGGTGATCCGCTCCGACGACGCGTCCGTGAGCGTCGAGGGCTCGGCCTGGGGCCTCGGCGGCATCGCGGCGTACGGTCCCGACGCGTTCGGCGAGCTCGCGCTCGGCGTCGACGCGCCGACCGATGAGCTCGCCCCGTCGCGCATCGACGTGCGGATGCACGACAAGATCCTCGTCGGGGGAGCGCGCATCGCGGCCGAGGCGATCACGCGCGCGCACGCGTGCGCGGTCGCGGGCCTGGTCGCCGGTGCCGCGCCCGCAGGCGGCTTGCGCGTCGTCTTCGGGGAAGAGGTCACCGCATCCGGTGGCGCCACGGTCGAAGACCGGCCCACCGTCCTGTGCCTCCAGGGATTCGGCAACGGCCCGCTCCCGGTCGAGGTGTACCTGCCGCTCGTCTCGTTCAGCGGCCACCGGGCGGCGATCCACGTCGCATCGGCGCGGCTCTTCGTCTTCGCGCCGGCGACGTCGCTCGAGGAGTCGCTC
>JBBRQB010000053.1:0-14624 GCA_038227105.1 Candidatus Limnocylindria bacterium
CGCAGAACAAGAGCGCGACCTTGCGGTCGCGCTCTTCGTCGCCTACTACAACCGCGAACGTCCGCACCAAGCACTCGGAGGCCTCACGCCGCTGGACTGGCTAGACCGGTGGCGTGTGACCCAGGTCCATGGAGCCCTCAGCTAGCTACACGAGCCGCTTGCGGATCTGGGCGGAGATGAAGTCCATCGCGGCCACGGTGATCACGATGAGCAGGATGATCGTCCCCGCCTGCTCGTAGCGGAGTAGCTGGATGTTCTGGAACAACGCTTGGCCGATACCTCCGCCGCCCACGAGCCCGAGGATCGGCGCGAGCCGGACATTGGTATCGAGCCGGTAGATGCTGAAGCTCACGAACGGGTTGAACAGCTGCGGCAGAACGGCCGTCCAGATGACCTGGAGGCGGTTCGCGCCTGTGGCGGTGATCGCCTCGAGCGGACCGGCCTCGATGCCCTCGATCGCCTCCGAGTAGAGCTTTCCCATGACACCGACGTTGTGGAACGCCAAGCCGAACACGCCCGCGGCGTTACCGAGCCCGAACAGGATGACCATCACGATGACGACGATCAGCACGTCGATCGAGCGGATGATGGTGAAGGCCAGACGCACGACGACGTAGATCGCGTTCGTGACCGGATGGCCGGCCATGATGTTCCGGGCACCGAGGAACGAGAACGGGATCGCGACGACCATCGCGATCGCTGTGCCCATGATGCCGAGGAAGATCGTAATGATCATCAGACCGAGCGCGCCGTCCCAGAACGTCTCGAACTCGTTCTGCGGCCCGAGCACCGACCAGTCGAAGGTCACGAGCTTCTTCAGGACACCCGCCGCGTATTCCGGGTTCGACCGGCTGATGTCGATGTCGGTGATACGGAATCCGATGTAGAGCACCACGAGGATCGCGGCGACGGCCGACAGGCGGCGCCAATCGGTCAGCGAGTTGCGGCGCAGCTCCGCGGGTACGGGGAGGCCGCGTGCGGTGAAGTACTCGGCCATCAGCGCGCGTCCATGTGCGAGGCGTCCTGGGCGAGGGCATCGAGTGCGGCCTGCTGTGCCGTCATACCCTGCGCCTTTTCGCCAAGACCGATCTCTACCTCGACGGCGTCCTCGCCGTAGATCTCCTTGAAGCGCCGCTCGTCGATGTCCGCCGGCAGCCCGTCGAACGCGACCCTGCCCCCTTTGAGTGCGATGACTCGCGTCCCGTATCGGCGGGCGAGCGACAAGAAGTGCAGCGAGCAGATGACGGTGATGCCGTCCTTCTTGTTGATCTCCTCGAGGTACTTCATCACCGAGTGGCTCGTCGCGGGATCGAGGCTGGCGACCGGTTCGTCGGCGAGCATGAGCTCGGGCTGCTGCATCAGGGCGCGCGCGATGCCGACCCGTTGCTGCTGGCCACCGGACAACGCGTCGGCCCGTCCGAACGCCTTCTCCGCGATCCCCACGCGGCCGAGATTCTCGAACGCACGGGCCACGTCGTCGCGGCTCGGCCGGGACGCGATCGTCCGCCAGGTGCTGCGGTAGCCGAGTCGGCCGGCGAGCGCATTCCCGAAGACCGAGGTGCGCTTCACGAGGTTGAATTGCTGGAAGATCATTCCGATGCGCCGGCGGATCCGGCGGAGGTCGGCGCCCGACGCGTGAGTGACATCCTGGCCGTCGAAGGTCACCGTGCCGGACGTCGGATCGACGAGGCGGTTGATGCAACGCAACAGCGTCGACTTGCCCGAGCCGGAGAGGCCGATGAGGACGACGAACTCGCCCCGCTGGACGTCGAGCGTGATGCCATCGAGGGCGCGCGTCCCGCTCGGATAGGTCTTCACGAGGTCTTTCACCGAGACGAGCGCCGCCACCGCGGTCGACTCTAAATGAACACGCCCGCCGGAACGATCCGGCGGGCGTGTCGCATCAGACCTGCGGGAGCGTTACGGGGTCTTGCTCGGGCTCGGCGGCGCCGTCGTCGGCGGAGGCGGCGGGGTCTTCGCGGCCTCGCCGGCCACGTCGATGCCCGCGAGCTTGGCCGCGTCACGGATCGGGTTGTAGAAGTCGGCCTTTACTTCCTGCAGGCCGTCCCAGTTGAAGAGACTCTTGCAGGTCGCCTTGCCGTCACCGGCGCAGTACGCGATGAGCGCCTTGGTGATCGTCGCCTGCACGTCAGCCGGGAAGTTCTTCGCGACGGCGATGCCGTCATTCGGGATCGGGCCGGCCGCGTCGATGACCTTGGTCTTGGTCATGATGTCCGCGGGCATGCCGGCGTTGGTGCGCACGTCGTTGAACGTCGCAGCTCCGTCGACCTGGCCGCTGTAGACAGCGAGCGCCGCCTTGTCGTGGCCACCGGCGAAGATGGTCGAGCCGAAGAACGTCTTGGGGTCCTGACCGGTCTTGTTCTTCACGAGCAGGGTCGGGAAGAGGTAGCCGGACGCCGAGATCGGGTCGACGAACGCGAACTTCTTGCCCTTGAGCCCGGCGAGGTCGGTGATGCCGCTCGCGGTCGCCACGAGGATCTGGGCGTTGTATGTCGTCGCGAGATTGCCCTTTTCGTCCTTGCGGAGTGCGCTGAGGATCGGCGTCCCGCAGCCCTTGTCGAGCAGGAGCGTCATCTGGAGCGGCGCGATCGCCGCGAGGTCCGTCTGGCCTGCGCAGACCGACTCGATCTGGGCCGCATAGCTCGTCGGGATCGTGACCTTGAACTTGAGACCGGTCGCTGTTGCCAGCGCCGAGGCCATGGCGTTACCGCTCGCGGTGACGCGCGCGACGTCCTGCGAGGGCGTGAATGCGAAGACGATCGGACGGTCGAACGAACCGACGCGAAGCGTCTTGGACGGCGCGGCCGTGGTCCCGCCAGACGTGCTGGTGCCGCCGCCACATGCGGTGATGAGAAGGATCGCGACCAGGACCCACCCGAGCTGGCCGCGCGTGGTGCGGAGCATGCGTCCCTCCTTGCCGAATGGAAGCGGCACCTATCATACGTTCGTAGATGACCTTCTTGACGAAGCTCGCCGCCGCATCGCGAGCGCGCGACAGCGTCATTTGTATCGGCCTCGATCCCGAGCCCGACCGCATCCCCGAGCACCTTGGCCGCGGCGCGCAGGCGGCGATCCGCTTTCTCCGCAAGATCGTCAATGCGACCAGCGACCACGCCGCGTGCTACAAGCCGAACCTGGCCTTCTACGAGCGGTACGGCTCCGCCGGGATGGACATCCTCGGGCTGACCCTTCAGGCCATCCCCGACGACATCCCCGTGATCATCGACGCGAAGCGCGGTGACGTCCCGAACACCTCGGTGGCGTACGCCGAAGCCGTCTTCGACCGGCTTCACGCCGATGCCACGACCGTCGCGCCGTACATCGGTATGGACTCGATCGCGCCGTTCACGGCGAAGGGTTACGTCCTCGTCCTGGCGCGGACGAGCAACCCGGGGGCGGGCGACCTGCAGGACCTGCTGGTCGAGGGCCGGCCGCTCTGGGAGCATGTCGTCGAGCGATGCCTGGCGACGTTCCCGGCCGACCAGTGCGGCTTCGTCGTCGGGTCGACGTGGCCCGCCGACGCGAAGCGGCTGCGTGCGCTCGCGCCCGACCGGCTGTTCCTCATGCCGGGCGTCGGCTCGCAGGGCGGCGACGTCAGCGCGATCACCGCGGCGCTCGACGCGCATGGCGGCGGGGTCCTCCCGTCCGCGTCGCGGTCGATCCTGTTCGCGGGCACCGGCGAGGGATTCGACACCGCAGCTGCCGCGGCGGCGCAGGCCCTGAAGACGCAGGCGAACGACGCGCGGTCGGCCAGGGCGGCACGCTGATGTTCGGCATCGGGACGGGGGAGCTGCTCTTGCTCCTGATCGTCGCGCTCATCGTCCTCGGTCCGGAGCGGATGCCCAAGCTGGCGCGCGACCTCGGTCGCGCGGTCGCCGAGTTCCGCAAGACGAGTGACGAGCTGCGCGGTGAATTCCTCAATGCGGATAAGTACCTCGCGGCCCCACCCGCGCCACCGGCGGTGCCGGCGATCCCTGCGGTGACGACCGTCGCGCCCGAAGCGCCGGCCGCTCAGGGCACCGCGACCGCGGAGCCCGACCCGCCGACCGAGCCGGACGAGACCGCGTTCGACCGGGAGGCACGCGAAGCGCGCGAGCGCTTGCGCGATCCGGCGCGCGCGGAGCAGGCGAAGGCCGAGGGGTGGAAGACACCGACCGACGAGGCGGGCACCTCCGAACGCTGGGGCTGACCCCGCCTATACTTTCCCTGCACGAGCGCGCCCCACAGGGGTGGCGCTTTTTCTTCACCCGAGCGGGAGGAACACCCTTTTCATGAATCGCGGTTGGGCCTGGGTCGTCGTCGTCATCGCCGTCCTGGCGGTGTGGATCGACGTCCCGAAGCATCAGATCTCGTTCCCGTTCGAGTGCCCGGGCATCTGCTACCGGCTCGGCGGGCAGTCGACGTTCATCGAGATCAAGACGCACCTGGGCCTCGACCTGCAGGGTGGCACGCAGCTCGTGCTGCAGCTCCACCCCGAGAAGATCCCGGGCGGGACGACGACCCCCATCGACACCCTGAACCAGCAGACGCGCATCGTGATCGACCGGCGCATCAACTCCCTCGGCGTGAGCGAGCCGGTCATCGAGGCGCTCGGCAGCGACAAGATCCTCCTTCAGCTCCCGGGCGTCTCCGATCTCGAGCAGGCCCGGAAGATCGCGACGCAGCAGGCGTTCCTCGAGATCAAGGTCCCGGTCCTCGACGCGAGCGGCCAGGTCGCGCCTAGCCAGTACGTATCGCTCAACCCTCCGCTCACGGGCGCGAACCTCAAGCCCACGTTCGTCGAGTTCCAGGGCTCCAACAACGCGCCTGTCGTGCGCTTCGAGTTCGGTTCGCCTGACGACCAGCGGTGGGTCCAGCTGTCGAAAGACTTCCTGCAGAAGCCCGTGCAGATCACCCTCGACGGCCAGCAGATCTCGGCACCCGTCATCCAACAAGTCTTCACGAGCGGTATCGGCGTCATCTCCGGCAACTTCACGCCGGCTTCGGCGAAGGACCTGAGCACGCTGCTCAACTCCGGTGCCCTTCCGGTGCCCCTCGAGATCGTCCAGTCGAGCCGCGTCGAGCCGACGCTCGGCCTCGACTCGGTGCATCGGAGCCTCGTCGCCGGCGCGATCGGGCTGCTGCTCGTCGCGATCTTCATGGTGGCCTACTACCGGCTGCCCGGCGTCATCGCCGTGCTGGCGCTCTTCTTCTACACCGCGCTTACCTACGCGATCTTCCGGCTCATTCCTGTGACGCTCACGCTCGCCGGTATCGCCGGGTTCATCCTGTCGATCGGTATGGCCGTCGACGCGAATGTGCTCACGTTCGAACGGGTGAAGGAAGAGCTGCGCGCCGGCAAGACGCTCCGCATCGCCCTTGATGAGGGCCGTCGCCGCGCGTTCCCCTCGATCTTCTACTCGAACGCCGCGACGATCCTGACCGCGCTCATCCTCTTCTACTTTGGCACGGGCACGGTGAAGGGCTTCGCGCTCACGCTGATGCTCGGGGTGATCGTGTCCTTCTTCACCGCGGTGTTCGTCACCCAGATGCTTCTGCACGGTGCCATCGAGTACCCCTCGCTGCGCCGGCGCCGCCTCTGGGGCGTCGAAGAGAAGCCGACGGACGGCCGTGGTGATGGACGCGCCGCGGCCGGAGCGACAGCCTGATGCTGTTCCGCTTCGTCGAGCGCAAGTTCTGGTATTTCCTGCTTTCGGCGGTCCTCATCGTCCCAGGCGTGTTCTTCCTGGCGATCGGGGGACTGAAGCTCGGCATCGAGTTCAAGGGTGGGACGCTGCTCGATCTGCGGTTCGCCAACCCTCCGGCGGCGACGGAGTTGCATGACGTGTTCGCGGGCCTCGGTCATCCCGAAGCCGTCATCCAGGGTGCCGAAGGCGGCCGGATGGAGGTCCGCACCCTCACGCTGGACACCTCCGAGGTCACGAAGACCGATCAAATGCTCAAGGCGAAGTACCCGACGTTCATCGACGACAACGCGTCATCTGTGAGTCCTTCGTTCAGCGCCGAGCTCGTGACGAACGCGATCCGCTCGATCGTCGCGGCGTCGATCCTCATTGTGCTGCTCATCGCGTTCGCGTTCAGGGAGTTCGGCTTGTCGGCGTTCCGCTACGGGATCGCGGCGATCATCGCGCTCCTGCATGACGCGCTGCTCGTCCTCGGGCTGTTCGCGATCCTCGGCTACTTCTTCAACGTCGAGGTGGACAGCCTCTTTGTGACGGCGGTCCTGACGATCATCGGCTTCTCGGTCCACGACACCATCGTCGTGTTCGACCGGATCCGCGAGAACCTCCACCTGAACCGCGGCGAAGCGCTGAACCCGGTCATCAACTTCTCGATCATGCAGACCCTCGCGCGGAGCGTCATCACGTCGCTGACCGTCGTCCTGACGCTGCTCGCGCTGTACCTGTTCGGCGGCTACTCGATGCGTACGTTCGCGTTCGCTCTCATCGTCGGCATCATCTCGGGAACGTACTCATCGATCTTCAACGCCAGCCAGATCGTCTCGCTCTGGCAGGAGATCGAGGACCGCATTCGCCACCGCGGCGGCCGCGGCCAAACCGGAGCCCGCGCGACCGCCTAGCGATACGCCTTCGCGAGCTGGGCGGTCGTGACGAAACGCACCGGCCCGGCATCCTTGTCGTAGCGAAGCGCGTCGAACGCCCCGAGGAGTGCCTCGATCGCCGCACGCTCCGCAGGGATGATCGTGCCCGGATGGCTCACGACCGTGATCGCCTTGCGCTCGGTGGCCACCTTGCCGGCCGGGGCGAACAGCGCGACGTTCGCGCGGATCTGCGGCTGGATGCTGTTGACCGTGAACGCATAGGTGTTGCCGCCGATCGTGGGCGCCTCGAGGAGTGGCAGGCTACCGGGAACGTTCGCGTTGTTTGGGTCCGGGTAGTACGGCTGGGCACCGACCGGGAGGTTCCACGGGTAGGGGATCCGGCCGATCGAGGGGTAGTCCTTCGCGACTGCGGTGCAGTCGAGGTCGAAGCCCGATGACGCGGCCGCGCGCAGGGTCGCCGCGTCCGCCATGTCCCCACCGGCGCGGAACGAGGTGGGCTTCGCGAAGCCGTGGTCGAGCATCAGCTGGACCCCGTACTTGATCAGCGTCTGCTGGGCGCCATCCGGGTAGGCGTTGATCGGGACGTCGTAGCCATCGCCCCTGCCGGCCCAGCTCGGGGCGGTCATCGGAGCGATCCCGGCGGCCCGAACGTAATCGGTCCACATGTGCAGGTGGAGCGCGACCTCGTCGCCCTTCGCCTGCCGGTCCATCGTCCACTTCAGCATCGCCGCCTGCCGCTCGGTCGAGACCTGAGTGGTCGTCCAGACCCGCGGGTTCCAGAACACGGCCATCGGGATCTTCAAGCCGTCGGCGATCGCGGCCGTGTTCGCGAGCTCCGCGTCCCCGGAGGCGTCGCCTTCGAAGTCGAGGGTCCACACGACGTATTCGGGCTGCGAGAGAAGGAAGCCATCAGATGCAACGGCTTGGCTGGAAGTCGGATCCATTCGCTCCATGACGCGCACGGCCTGGAAGCCCGGAGTCAGGCCCTGCAGGGGTACGTCTGCCGACCATACGTTGCCGATCGTGCGGACGAGCGGCGCTCGCGGGTTCGCCGCGGCTGCCGCGTTCGGTCCCGAGACTTGGATGAACGGCGCGCCCGCGCTCGGATCCGCATCGAACGTCACGGTGACATGCAACGGCGAACTATCGAATCCGTCCGGGATCGTGTGCCAATGGCGGTCGAGCACGAGGCTCGCCGGGATCGCCAACGGGAGACCGGGGGTCGGCGACGTGAATACGCTGGTCCGCACCGGGGTTGGGCTGGCGCTTGGCGCGACCGCCTGCGGCGCGCACGCGGCCATCACGACGGCCAGGACGCACACCCATGTCCGATACTTAGAGGTCATGAGCCTCGTTCCGCAGCGTCGTTGGATCATTCCGCAGGCAGTGGGTGGGGATGCACCCGATGGTATCCCGAGCCTGGTGGCCCAGATCCTCCGCGCGCGGGGCCTCGCCGATCCGGACATGCCCGCATTCCTCACGCCCAAGCTCACCAATGACGGTCCGCGGATGCTCGACCTCGATCGAGCGGTCGACCGGTTGCGCCGTGCGCTCGCTGCTCGCGAGCGCATCGTCGTCTATGGCGACTACGACGTGGACGGCATCGCGGGCTCGGCGATCCTCGTGCGCGCCTTCCGCCAGTTCGGCGTCGCGGTCATGGCGTACATCCCGAACCGGTACGAGGAGGGCTACGGCCTCAACGCGGCGGCCCTGCGGCAGCTTGCGGCCGACGGCGCGACGGTCGTCGTCACGGTCGACTGCGGCGTGACCGCCGTCACCGAGGCCGCGCTCGCGCGCGAGCTGGGCATCGACCTGATCATCACCGATCATCACCACCCGCCGGCGGTCCTTCCGGACGCCTACGCGCTGGTGAACCCGCGCCGTCCGGGCGACCCCTCACCCGACAAGGAGCTCGCCGGCGCGGGCGTCGCTCTCCGGCTCGCCCGCGCGCTGCTCGGTGACCTCGCGTACGCGCTCAAGGAGGACGAGCTCCTGCAGCTGTGCGCGCTCGCCACGGTGGCCGACGTCGTCCCGCTCCGTGCCGCGAACCGCGCGATCGTGACCGCGGGCCTCGTCGCGCTGAACAAGGCACCGATCACCGGAGTGCGGGCCCTCGTGGAGCGCGCGGGGCTCAAGCTCGGCAAGATCAACTCGTCGGACATCGGGTTCGGCCTGGGGCCGCGGCTGAACGCGGCCGGCCGGATCAACGACGCGGAGGACGCGCTTCGCCTCCTGCTCACCGAGGACCAGCCCGAGGCGAAGGCCCTCGCCGACAAGCTCGAGGAACGCAACCTCGAGCGTCAGCGGCTCACGAACGACGTCGTGCGCGGCGCGCGCGAAGCCGCCGGGGCGTACCCCGATGGCTGGGTCACGGTCGTCGCCGCTCCGGAGTGGCAGGCGGGCATCGTCGGCCTCACCGCATCGCGCCTCGTCGAGGACCGCGGGCGCCCGGCCATCGTGATCGCCATCGATGGTGACGAGGGCAAGGGCTCGTGCCGGAGCATCTCGTCGGTGCACATCGCGGAGGCACTGGACCGCTGTGACGACCTGCTCATCAAGCACGGTGGCCACGCGATGGCCGCAGGGTTCTCGATCAAGGCGGACCGGATCGGCACGTTCCGCGAGCGCCTCGACGTCGTCGTGCGCGAGATGCTCGACGGCGTGCGGCCGGTCGCAACGCTGAACGTCGACGCGGCCATCGATCCGGAAGCCCTCACGCCACGCCTTGCGCTCGAGCTCGCGATGCTCGAGCCGTGCGGTGCCCTGAACCCGAGGCCGCACCTGCTCCTCCGCAACGTCCGCGTGTATGGGATCCGGCAGGTCGGGGCGGACTCCGATCATCTGCGCTGCAAGATCACGGTCGGGAAGTTCACCTTCGACGCCATGGCCTTCCGCCGTGGCGACCGGGCCGAGGCGATGACCGACGCGGGCCGGGTCGACGCGGTCGTCACGGTGGGGGCTGGCCGCACCGGGTTCGTCGAGCTCGAGCTGCGCGACTTCGGACCCGTCGGCACAGCAGCCAAGTTCGCGGACGAATTGGTCACCGCGTAGTGGCACAGGACACGGCCTCCGATCACGCGGGGTTCGCGGCGCGGATCGTCGGTGTCGCGGAACGCTTGCGGCCACAGCGCAAGCAGCTCGACGCGGAGCCGGCGATCGAGGAGATGCTCCGCCACTACCCGGACGGCGACGCCGAGCTCGTTCGCCGCGCGTACACGTACGCCGCCGAGGCGCATGAGGGCCAGCGGCGCGTGTCGGGCGGCCCGTACATCGAGCATCCGGCGGCAGTCGCCGTCCTGCTCGCGCAGCTGGGCATGGACCCGGCGACGATCGCGGCGGCGATGCTGCACGACGTCCCGGAGGACACGAGCCGGACGAGCGACGACATCCGCCGCGAGTTCGGCGACGAGATCGCGCGACTGGTCCAGGGTGTCACGAAGCTGTCCCAGTTCTCGGGCAAGTCGTCGGACGAGCATCAGGCCGAGAACATCCGGAAGATGTTCCTCGCGATGGCCGACGACCTCCGGGTCGTTGTGATCAAGCTCGCCGACCGGCTCCACAACATGCGGACCCTCGGCGCGATGCCGATCGAGAAGCAGCACCGCATCGCGAAGCAAACGATGGAGATCTACGCGCCGCTCGCGCATCGCCTGGGGATCTGGCAGATCAAGTGGGAGCTCGAGGACCTGTCGTTCAAGTACATCGAGCCAGACCGCTATCGCGAGCTCGCCGAGCTCCTCGCGTCACGGCGCGCGGTGCGTGAGCGCTACATCGACCGGACCATGAAGATCCTCGCGGCGGAGCTCGAGAAGGCCGGCGTGAAGGCCGAATTGTCCGGGCGGCCGAAGCACCTCTGGTCCATCGCCGAGAAGATGAAGCGCAAGCACGTCGGCGTGGATCAGGTCTACGACCTGCTCGCGATCCGGGTCATCGTCGCCGACGTGCCCACGTGTTACGCGGTCCTCGGCGTCGCGCACACGCTGTGGCCGCCGATCCCCGGGCAGTTCGACGACTACATCGCGGTGCCGAAGAACAACATGTACCAGTCGCTGCACACCGCCGTCATGGGTCCGGACGGGCAGCCGATCGAGATCCAGGTCCGCACGCTCGACATGCACACCCTCGCCGAGTACGGCATCGCCGCGCACTGGCGGTACAAAGAAGGCGGGAAGGGCGACGCGAACTACGAGTCGAAGCTCGCCTGGGTGCGCCAGCTCATGGAGTGGCAGCACGACGTCGCCGATGCCACGGAGTTCGTCGAGTCATTGAAGGTCGATGTTTTCCAGGACCAGGTCTTCGTGTTCACGCCGAAGGGCGAGGTGAAGGACCTGCCCAGCGGCGCGACGCCGATCGACTTCGCGTACCGCATCCACACCGACATCGGACACCGCACGATCGGCGCGAAGGTCAACGGCCGTATCGTTCCGCTCGACCAAAAGCTGCAGTCCGGCGACATCGTCGAGATCGTCACCAGCAAGGCGGCCCGCGGCCCCTCGCGTGACTGGATCTCGATGGTCCGGACGCCGGGCGCGCGCGAGAAGATCCGCCAATGGTTCAAGCGCCAGCACCGCGAGGAGAACGTCGCACACGGTCGCGAGCTGCTCGACCGCGAGCTCAAGCGGATCGCCCAGCGGCCGCTGTCCGACATCGGCGAGCCCGACCTCCAGCGGGTGACCGAGCTGCTGAACATGCACGACATCGACACGCTGTTCGCGTCGCTCGGATACGGGGCGCTGACCGCCGCGCAGGTCGTCACCCGCCTCGGCATCGTTGACGACCACCAGCTCGCCATCCCCGAGGTCGCGCCGCCGCAGCCGCCCCCGACCGCCCGCGGCGGCGTCCGCGTGAAGGGCGTCGGCGATCTGCTCGTGCGCTTCGGCGTGTGCTGCAACCCGGTTCCCGGCGATCCGGTGAGCGGCTACATCACACGGGGCCGCGGCGTCACGGTGCACCGCACCGATTGCGCGAACGTCCGCGGCAGCGCGGAGGCCGAACGCATCGTCGAGGTCGAGTGGGAGGGCACGCTCGCCCGAACGTATCCGGTTGCCATTCGCGTCGCCGGGTGGGATCGGGTCGGATTCATCCGCGACGTGGCCGCCGTCATCAGCGAGAACGGGGTGCAGATGGTGAGCCTCTCGTCGAACGTCGCGGACAAGACCGCGACCGTCAACGCGACCCTGCAGGTCACCAGCGTCGAGCAGCTGTCGCGCGTGCTCGCGAAGCTCGAGGCGGTTCGCGACGTCTTCACCGTCTCCCGCGACGGGCGTTGAGGTCCGAGCGGCTCGAGGCAGCGAGCGCCGATCGGGAGTTCACCGCGAAGCTCACGCTCCCCAAGGGCGCCGGCCCGTTCCCGGCGGTGGTCTGCCTGCACCCGGCGAATGACCCCACCCGCGATCACTTCCTGTTCCTCCATCTCGAGTCGCTGTTGCCGCCGCTCGGCGTTGCCGTCGCTCGCTTCGAGCGCCGCGGGAACGACGTGCCGTTCGTCGACCAGGCTCGCGACGCGGAGGCCGTCCTCGATGCGCTCGCTGCCCGGCCGGACATCGACGCCACGCGCCTCGGCCTTTGGGGCTTCAGCCAGGGAGCGTGGGTCGCCCCGCTCGTCGCCTCGCGTTGGCCGCGGGTCGCGTTCCTCATCCTCGTCGCCGCCACCGGGGTGAGCCCGGTGGAGCAGATGCGATACGGGACCGTGAGGCAGGCGCGCGCGGCGGGGCACACCGAGGCGGATGTGGCCGCGCTCCTCGCGCTGCGCGCTGCCTTCGAGGGCTTCGCGCGCGGATCGCGCCCGCGGGTCGAGGTCCAGGCCCTCATCGATCGAGCGAAGAGCGAGCCGTGGTTCGAAGCAGCACACGTGCGCCCGGAGCTGCCTGAGGGACCGGGTTTCTGGCCGGACATGGACTTCGATCCGGCACCCGCGATCGCGGCGGTGAGGGTGCCGACGCTCATCTTCTATGGAGAGGACGACGAGTGGCAGCCCACCGATGCGAGCGCCGCCGCGTGGGAGCGCGCCGGGACGCGTGACCTGATGATCGCGCGGATCCCCGGGACGGGGCATGCTCCGACGTCGCCCGGCGGCAGCGACGTCGCGAGCGTCCTCCCGCGCTACACGGATACGCTGAGCGCGTGGGTCAAGCGGGTCGCCCGGACGGCCTGAGCGAGGCGGCGTGGAAGCGCCGCTACCGCGCGCCGCGGTTCACGTATCCGCAGTGGGCCCGCGACACGCCCGATCGCGTCGTCTATGCGTCGAACCACGAGGGAACATTCGAGGTCTACGCGCTGGACCTTTCCACCGGCGCCGAGCGCCGCGTGACGCGGCGCCCCGAGGGGACGGGCTATCGCGTCGCGCCGCGGATCGACCCCCAGGGCCACGAGGTCTGGTGGTGGGACGACGACAAGGGGAGCGAGCTCGGCGTGTGGCGCGCGCAGCCCTTCGACGGCGGTGACGATCGCGCGGCGACGGACCTTGGCCCCGCGTACTCCGCGAACACCGCGCTCGGTGCTGGCTTCGCGCTCGTGGGCCGGTCCGCGGGCGAGGGTACGACCATCGACCTCTCGGCCGAGGGCGGCTCGAAGCGGCTGTACACGCACCGCCAGGCCGCGAGCATCGGCGCGCTCTCCGCGGACGATCAGCTCTTCACGCTCGTCCACAGCGAGCACGGCGACGCGCGCAACCGCGCGGTCCGTATCTTGGATCGCGCGGGTACCTCTGTGGCCGAGCTGTGGGACGGGCCAGGCCATGGGCTCAAGGCACTGAAATGGAGCCCGCTCGCGGGCGACCAGCGGGTGCTCGTCGGGCACGAGCGTGAGGGCCGGTGGATGCCGCTCATCCTCCACGCGCTGAGCGGCACCGAGCACGTTCTGGACATCGACCTCCCCGGTGAGGTCGAGCCATCGTGGTACCCGGACGCGAGTGCGTTGCTGCTGCGGCACGAGCATCGCGGCCGCGCCGAGCTCTACCGCTACGACCTCGCGAATGCGACGCTCGAGCGGCTCGACACTCCGAAGGGAAGCATCGACTGGGCGGCCATTCGTCCGGACGGCGCGGTCTGGCTCGCGCTCACAACGTCGGTGTCGCCGCGACAGGTCGTGACGCTCGACGGCGCGCGCATCCTGCCCCGCGCCCACGTCGAGATCCCCGCTGGCCGCCCGTATCGGGACGTCGTCGTGGGCGAGGTCCACGGGTTCGTCGCCGTGCCGGAGGGGAAGGGACCGCACCCGACCTTCTTCAACGTCCATGGCGGTCCCGAGGCGCACGACGAGGACGCGTTCTCGGCGACCGTGCAGGCGTGGGTCGACCACGGCTTCGCGGTCGTGATGGTGAATTACCGCGGGTCCACCGGCTACGGCCGGCAGTGGCGCGACGCGATCAAGGCCGGGCCTGGGCACACCGAGCTCGCGGACATCGCCGTCATCCACGACAAGCTCATCAGCGACGGCATCGCCGATCCGAAACGCGCGGTCCTGTCTGGTGGCTCGTGGGGCGGCTACCTCACGCTGCTTGGCCTCGGCACGCAGCCCGAGCGCTGGACCGCGGGGGTGGCCATCGTGCCGGTCGGCGACTACGTCGCGGCCTTCGAGGATGAGATGGAGGGACTCAAGCGGTACGACGAAGCGCTCTTCGGTGGCACGCCCGAGAGCGCGCCGGAGGCGTATCGCGTCGCCAACCCGATCACGTACGCGGACCGGGTCCGCGTGCCGGTGCTCATCACCGTCGGGCAGAACGATCCGCGCTGCCCCGCGCGCAGCGTCGATGTGTACACCGCCCGACTCAAGGAGCTTGGCATCCCGTACGACGAGTACCGCTACGACGCCGGCCACGGTTCCCTCGTCGTCGACGAGCAGATCAGGCAGGTCGCGATGGAGATCGAGTTCGTCGCCAGGCACCTGGGGACGACCGCTGCGATCGCCTGAGGTCGGCACGCCGCTCGAGCGCGTCGACACGCCTGCGCTCGTCATCGATCTCGACGCGTTCGAGCGGAACCTCGATCGGATGGCCGCGTTCGCGAAGCAGACCGGGAAGAGCGTGCGGCCACACGCGAAG
>JBBRQB010000054.1:0-14605 GCA_038227105.1 Candidatus Limnocylindria bacterium
GCCCCTTTGCGCTCAAGGTCATCGATCCGGTCCAGCTCGGGCTGCACGGCCTCGCGGCGCTCATCTCGCTCGCCCTCGCGATCGCGACGGCAGCCGCCATCCGCGGCGGCGCGGGCACCTCTGCGCGGCGCCGCCCATCGCGCGCGTCTTGAGCACGGTCAAGGAAGCCGCCCAGCAGCTGGTCGCGCAGGTCGGCCGCGTGGTGGTCGGCAAGGGCGAGGCTGTCGAGCAGCTGTTCGCCGCGCTCCTTGTCGATGGGCACGTGCTGCTCGACGATGTCCCAGGAGTCGGGAAGACGACGCTCGCGCGCGCGGTCGCGCGATCGCTCGACCTCGACTTCCGCCGCGTGCAGTGCACGCCGGACCTCGTCCCGTCGGACATCACCGGCGTGTCGATCTACGACCAGCGCGAGGGCCGCTTCGAGTACCGTCCCGGCCCGCTCATGGCCAATGTGGTGCTCGTCGATGAGATCAACCGCGCGACGCCGCGCGCGCAGTCGAGCCTGCTCGAGGCGATGCAGGAGCGTCAGGTCACCGTCGACGATGCGACCCATCCGCTTCCCGATCCGTTCTTCGTGATCGCGACCCAGAACCCGATCGAGCTCGAGGGCACGTTCCCGCTGCCCGAGGCGCAGCTCGACCGGTTCCTATTCCTGCTGAACCTGGGATACCCGACGGACAAGGACGAGGACGAGATGCTCCGCCTTCACGGCGCGTCGACGGTGGACACTGGAACACTCGCGCCGCTCTTTGACCGCGCGGCCCTCGCGGCCCTTCGCGAGACGGTGCGCGCGATCCGCGTCGGGGAAGCCGTGCGGCGCTACGTCGGCGCGATCGTCCGCGCGACCCGCGGCCTTCCGGGTGTCGAGCTCGGAGCGAGCCCGCGCGCATCGATCGCGCTGTACCGCGCCGCGCAGGCCCGTGCCGCGATCCAGGGTCGCGAGTACGTGCTGCCGGACGACGTCAAGCGCCAGGCGACCGCAGTACTCCGGCACCGGTTGTTCCTCGACGCCGATTCGCAGATGCGCGGCCGCACGCCGGCCGCCATCGTCGCGGAGGTCCTCGCCAAGGTGCCGGTGCCCGCCGAGGAGCCGCGGCCGGTCGGATGACCGTCGAGCGGAGTGGGTCGTTCCCCTGGCCGATCGCGCCGGTGCTGCTGGTCGCCGCCGCGCTCACCCGTGAGCCGGTGGTGCTCGTGGCGGCGGCCGCGGTGCTGGCCGGCTGGGTGATCTCCGAGTTCAGCGCGCGCGCCGCGCTCCGGGGGGTGGAGCTCCGCTGCGAGCTCGAGCCCACGCGCATGGTCGCCGGGGACCGTTTCGTCGCTCACATCACCCTCGTCAACCGGAAGCCGCTCCCGATGTCATGGCTCGACCTGCGTCTCGTTCTGCCAGAGGAGATCGAGCCCGATCCGGCCGCACCAGGCTCGTCGAAGGCCACGGTCGGCGCGGGCTTCTCGCCCCGTGCCCACGAGCGCGTCAGCCTGACCTTCCCGCTGCGGGCCGTGCGTCGCGGAGCCTACGAGCTCGGTCCCGTGCGCCTTCGCACGGGTGACTGGCTCGGATTCGTTCACCTCGAAGCGACGCTCGCCCAGCAGCTACCGATCGTCGTCTATCCGAAGCCGCTGAGCGTTCTGGACCACCACCGCCCGTCGCTGCGTCCGCTCGCGGAGACCGCGACGAAGCGCGGGCTACTTCCGGACCCGCTCCGGTTCCGCGGGGTGCGCGCGCATCGGAGCGGTGACCCGCGGAAAGAGATCCACTGGAAGGCCTCAGCGCGACTCGGCTCGCTCCACACGAAGCAGTACGAGCCAGCGACGAGCCTCGATGCCGTCTTTCTGCTGAACGTGGCGACGTACGACCAGTACTGGATCCAGGCCGATCCCGAGGAGGCGGAGACTGTGATCTCAGCGACCGTCGAGCTGATCCGGATCGCGGCGGACGCCGGGCGCCAGATCGGCCTCATCACGAACGGCATCGACAATGTGACGCACGAGCGCCCGCGCTCGGCGCTCGGCCGAGGGCCTCGCCCGATGACGCGCAGCCTCGAGATCCTCGCGCGCCTCGGACCGTACGCCTCGAATTCCCCCGAGGCGGTGTTCCTTCGCGAGCGCGGCCGCCTACCGTGGGGCGCGACGCTGGTCTGCGTGACGCCGGTGCTCGGCGTCCACCTCGCGACCGCGCTGCTCGCGCTCCGCCGCTCGCACCATCGCGTGCTCGCAGTTTCCATCGAGGCGCCGGAGGACGCCGTTCTGGCGCGCCTCCGCGCAGCCGACGTCACGGTGGACAGCTTGCGGATCGGAGCTCGGCGTGCAGCGGGGTAGCGGTCGGGCGAGCCTCGGCGCGGTCCTGGTGGCGCGATGCGCGCTCGAGGGGTCGCTCTTCGCCGCGCTCTTCGCGGTTGCGCAGGTCGCGCTCCGCGGTGACCGGCCGATCCCCATCGTCGCCTTTGCTCTCGGTCTCACCGGCGCGGGGATCATCCTCGCGAGCGTGCTCCGCGACGCGCGCGCCGATCGCCAGAACACCGTGATCGCGGTCTCCGCCATCGGCGCGGCGGCGGCGCTAGGCCTGGCGTTCCGGACCCCGCGTCCGGAGGGGCTCGAGATCCTGACGCGCCTCGTGCTCTTCGGCATCCTGGGTGAGGCATTCGTTTGGAGGAACTTGAGCGTCGCGCGCGGGCTCGTGCGCTGGACGGATGCGCGCAACGCCGGCTTCGCGGCCATCGGCGGGGTCGTCATTGCCGCGGTCCTGCCCGATACCGATCGCACCGGTCTGCTCGTCGTCGGCCTCGCGACGACGTCCGCGCTCGGCGTCGCGCTCTCGCTCGCACGGACCGCGGAGGAGCTCGAGCTCGCGGGGACGGATCCGCGCGGCGGCTCAAGCCGGTCGACGGCCTCCGGCACGGCGATCCTCCTGGCCATCGTGTCGATCGTGGGCGCGGTGTTCGCTCCCACGGTCGGCGAATCTCTTGCGAGCGCCGGTCGGACGATCGCGCCGGTGATCGGCGATCTGCTGTTCGGCGGTCTCCTGCTCCTCGGGTACGTCGCCGCGCTGGTGGTCGAGCTCTTCCGCGCGCTGATCAACGGTCGCAGCCTGCCGCGCATCCAGCCGCCGACGCCCCCTGTCACGCCGGCCGAGGAAGCCGAGGCCATTCGCCAGATCGAGGCAGCGCGGCCGTTCGTCATCGGGGCGGTCGAGGTCGTCGTCGCGGTCATCGCGCTCCTCCTGGTGGTGCTCCTCATCGAGCGCATGGCACGGGAGCGGCGCTCGGCGCTTCCGGAAGGCGCCACCCTGGATCGCGAGACGAGCGCCGGCGAGGGGCTCGGCGCGTTCCTCGCCGGTCTCCTCCCACGCCGGCGGGCGCATCGGCGACCGCCACGTGATGACGGCACGCCAGCGGGCGCGCTTCGCGTCCTGTACTGGCGGTACCTCGCGAAAGGCGAGGCCTCGGGCGTGCCGTGGCGCGAGATGGGGGAGACGCCCGCGGAGCATCAAGAGCGTGCCGAGGCGCGGGCAGCCCGGTTCGCCGTGGGCTCCACGCTCGTGCGCGCCTTCGAGGATCTCCGGTACGGCGAGCGAGATCCTGATCCCGCGACGCTGGATGCGATGCGCGCCTCCGTGTCCGCGATCGACACCGCCCGATGACCGTCGTGGCGATCGTCGGACCCACCGCGTCCGGGAAGTCCGCGCTGGCGCTCCGCGCCGCGGAACGGACCGGCGGCGAGGTCGTGTCGGCGGACTCGCGTCAGGTCTATCGCGGCATGGACATCGGCACCGCGAAGCCCACCGCGGAGGAACAGCGGCGGGTACGGCATCACTGCATCGACCTGGTCGATCCGGGCACGCCGTACGACGCCGCGCGATACCAGGCCGACGGTCGTGCGGCGCTCGCGGACATCGCGGCGCGCGACCGCGTCGCGTACGTCGTCGGCGGCACCGGCTTGTACGTACGGGCGCTGCTCGACGGGCTCGCGTTCGATGAGGCGCCGACCGATCCCGTGCTTCGCGCCTCGCTCGAGGCACGCGCGATCAGCGAGGGTGGTGCGGCGCTGCACCGGGAGCTCGCCGCGGTCGACCCCGACGCGGCCGAGCGCGTCGATCCGCGGAACGCGCGGCGCGTCGTCCGGTACCTCGAGCTCGCACTCCTTGTCGGTCGCGTACCGGCCGAGCGGGGCGAGCGCGTCAGTTGCCGCCGTATCGGGCTCGATCCGCCACGTGCCTGGCTCGACGAGCGCATCAGCGCACGGGTGCGGCAGATGGTGGCCGACGGCGTGCTGGCCGAGACCGAAAGACTTGTGGCTCGCGGCATCGACCCCACACTGCCGAGCATGAGCGGGCATGGCTACGTCCATTGGGCGGCCCATGTGCGCGGAGAGATCTTGCTCGATGCGGCGATCGAGGCGACCGCGAAGGACGTACGCGCCTACTCGCGCCGCCAGATGACCTGGTTCCGTCGCGATCCCGATATCCAATGGGTCGATCCGCTCACGACCGATCCGCTTTCGCTGCTGGCGCATGCCGCAGCGTGAAGTTCACGAAGATGCACGGCTGCGGAAACGACTTCATCGTCGTCGACGAGCAGGACGGCCGCGTGGAGATCGACGCAGTGCGAGCTCGCTCGCTGTGCGACCGGCGGACCGGCGTCGGCGCGGACGGCGTCCTCATCATCGGGGTCCCCAAGGGCACCCGCTGGCCGCTCGTCATCCACAACGCGGACGGCTCCATCGCCGACGCCTGCGGCAACGGCTCGCGGTGCGTTGCCAGGTACCTCCTGGAGCGCTACGGGGGCGAGGCGCTGGAGCTGGACACGAAGAGCGGGCTCGTCCGCGCCTGGCGCGACCCCGAGGGCTTCGCCATCGAGCTCGACGCCCCGCAGCTCGGCTCCGAGCTGCGCATCGCGGCCGGTGGACGCGAGTACGAAGCGCGAGCCGTGCGCGCCGGCAATCCGAACGTCGTCGTGTTCGTCGACGATCCCGCGACCATCGATCTCGCTGCGCTCGCGGCCGCAGTGACGGCGCTCGCCGGGCCGGCGAATGTCGCTGCGGTGAAGGGGCGGGGACCGGGCGAGGTCAGCCTGCGCGTCCACGAGCGCGGGGTCGGTGAGACGCTCGCCTGCGGGACCGGGTCGTGCGCGACGGTGGCGGCAGTGACGGCCCGCGGGGACGTGACGAGCGATACGGTCCGCGTGCGGCTGCCCGGTGGCACACTCGTGGTCCGCAACCGTGGCGCCCACTACGAGCTTGCCGGCCCTGCGGAGTACGTCTTCCAAGGAGAGCTGTGACCTTCGATACTGCCGTTCCGGCCGAGCGCGCGTTCCTCGTCGGTCTCGAGACCCAGGGGAACGCGCTCGAGGCGGACGATTCGCTCGACGAGCTCGCGACCCTCGTGATCGCCGCCGGCGGCACGGTGGTCGGCCGCGCGACGCAGCATCGCCGCACGCCCGACCGCAACACCTGGGTCGGGAAGGGCAAGGCCGAGGAGCTTGCGCTCGAGCGCCAACGCACCGGCGCTGATCTCGTCGTGTTCGACGACGAGCTCTCACCGGCGCAGCAGAAGAACCTCGAAGGCCTGCTCGACGCGAGGGTCATCGACCGCTCTGCGGTGATCCTCGATATCTTCGCGCGCCACGCACGTTCGCGGGAGGGCCAGCTCCAGGTCGAGCTCGCGCAGATGGAGTACCGCATGCCGCGGCTCCAGGGTCTGGGGCGCGAGATGTCGCGGCTCGGCGGTGGCATCAATACCCGCGGTCCGGGTGAGTCGAAGCTCGAGAGCGACCGTCAGGTCATCCGGCGACGCATCCAGGAGCTCAAGGCCAAGCTCGCGACGGTCGCGGAGCAGCGCGAGCGGAGCCGCCAGTCACGCGCGAGGGAAGGGCTGTTCCTCGCGGCGCTCGTCGGCTACACGAATGCCGGAAAGTCGACGCTGCTCAACACGCTGTCCGGCGCGGACGTCCTCGTGGCGGACCAGCCGTTCGCGACGCTCGACCCCACCACGCGGCGGGCCGAGGTGGGGAAGGGCGTGAACCTCCTCCTTTCGGACACGGTGGGCTTCGTGAACAAGCTGCCGCCGGCGCTCGTCGCAGCGTTCCGCGCGACGCTCGAGGAGCTCACCGACGCGGATCTCCTCGTCCACGTCGCCGACGTCTCGCACCCGAACCTGCACGAGCGGATGCGCGTCGTCAAAGACACGCTGACGTCCCTCGGGCTCGCCGGCCGCGAGCAGCTCCTCGTGCTCAACAAGGCCGACGCACTGACCGGCGCGGAGGGTGACGCTCTGCGCGAGGCGATCGGCGCCGAGTTCCCGCGCGCAGTGTTCGTGTCGGGACGGACGGGCGAGGGGCTCGCGACACTGGGAGACCGGCTGGCGGAGTCCGCGAGATCGCGGTGGACGAGCGTCAAGGTGACATTGCCGTATGACCGCGGCGGCGCGATGATCCAGCGGATCCGCGAGCGGGGCGCGCTCAAGCGTGAGGAGTACTCCGAGGGCGGGATCGCGATCGAGGCCGACGTGCCGGCGGACCTCGCGGCCGAGCTCAACGCGGCCGCGTCCTAGTGCAGGCGGTGGCACCGGTCACGAGCTATCGCGCGCTCTTCGCCGTTCAGGGGTTCCCGCGCCTGGCCTTCGCCACGATCCTCGTCCGCGCGGCGTCCTCGATGTGGCAGCTCGCGCTCGTGCTCTTCGTCCTGCAGCGCTACGGGTCAGCGTCGCTCGCGGGACTTGCGGTGTTCCTTGCGATCGCCCCGGGTGTGATCGTCAGCCCGCTCGCGGGAGCGCTGTTAGACCGGTTCGGCCGCGTGAAGCTCATGGTGGCGGATTACGCCGTGTCCGCCGTGGCGCTCGGGCTCATCGTCGTGCTCGCGAACATGCGCGCACCGCTCCCGGCGATCCTCGTGCTGGTGGTGATCAGCTCGATCATGAATCCGCTCGGCACCGCCGGGTCGCGATCGTTGTTCCCGATGGTCGTGCCGCCGCATTTGTGGGACCGCGCGAACGCCGTGGATTCGATGTTCTACATGATCACGACGGTCCTCGGGCCTCCGCTGGCTGGTGCGATCACCGCGTTCGTGTCGGCCGAGGCCGCGATCGGCGCGACGGCCGTCGTGTTCGTCCTCGGCGCCATCGCGCTCGCTGGCGTGCGTGACGTTCCGCCTACGCGCGAGATCACGCGGACCGTCCTCCAGGAGGCGCGCGACGGCATCGGGTACGTGCTGCGCAATCGCAGCCTGCGTGGCCTCGCGGTCGGGATGTCTGTCGTGAATCTGGGGCAGGGGATCCTCCTCGTTGGCCTCCCGGTCGTTGTGTTCGAGCGCCTGCACGCGGACGCGTCGGTCGTGGGCGGGCTCTGGTCGGTCATGGGCGTCGTCGGTGTCGGCGTCGGCCTCGCCGCGGGCAAGCTCGGCAGTGCCGGTCGCGAGCGATCGATGCTCGTGGTCGGCATCCTTGTGATCGCCGCTGGCTTGACGCTCGTCGCCTTCGCGTCGTCGCTCCCGGCGCTGATCGGCGGGGTGGTCTGCATCGGCGCGGGGAGCGCCGTGATGGACGTCGCGCTGTTCTCGCTCCGCCAGCGGGTGACCGATCCGGAATGGTTCGGGCGCGCGTTCGCTGTGTCCATGCACCTGAACTACTCGGGCATCCCCGTCGGCTCGGCGATCTCCGGTCCGCTGCTCGCGGTGTCGACGCCGTTCGCGCTCATCGTCGCGGTCGCCTTCGCGCTTGCGGCCGCCGGTCTCACCTTCGTGATGGTGCCCTCGAGCGAGCCCCTTTAGGGGAGAAGAGCCCGGGCGCGGTCGAGGAAAGACTGCGCGTCACGGGTAGCGTTCTCAAGACCACGGCGCGCTCGATCGGCGAGGCGGGAGGACCGTCCGGGCTCGTCGGGCGCGACCAACCGTCCCTGGGAGACGGCGACGTACTGCTCCACGGCTGCGACCCCGTCTCGTAGGGTCTCCTCAAGGGCAGCGATGCGGGCACGGAAGGCGTCGGCCGCCGACGGCTCGTCCATCCCCTCTGCTAGCTCCGGCCTTCCACGATCGGGACGTCGTCCCGGTTGCCCCATTCCTCCCACGAGCCGTCGTACGTGCGCACGCTGTCGTGCCCCAGGGCTGTAAGCACCAGATGCGTGAAAGCGGCGCGGACGCCGGCCTGGCAGTAGGTGATCGTGCTCGTCTCCGGACCGAATCCCGCGTCGATGTACATCTGCTCGAGCTCCTCCGGATCCTTGAGCGTCCAGTCATCGGTAAGCGCGTCTTTCCAGAGGACGTTGACCGCGCCCGGCACGTGTCCCCCGTGCTTCGCGCGTGCCTCAACGCCGGTGTACTCGTTGTCGCGGCGGACATCGAGGAGCCATGGGTCGCCGGTCTTGACGGCCCCAAGCACGTCATCCGCCGTCGCGACGACGCCGTCGCGCGGCCTGGGCGTGAAGGTCGCGGGCGTGACGGTGACCGTGCCGGGCTCGACCGGCCGGCCCTCACGCTGCCACGTGGGAAACCCGCCCTCCATGACGGCCATCCGGTCGTGCCCGTAGCGCCGCAGCGCGAGCCAGAGGCGAGCGGCGTGGTGGCCGCCCTCCGCGTCGTAGCCGATCACGAAGGTGTCGTCGCCGATACCGATGCGGCCCATCGCCGCGGCAAACTCGGCGGGACCCTGGAGCATGTACAGCGGGTGCCCCGACGCAGGTGGGGGAGCGGCGAGATCGCGGCTCCAGTCGACGTGGACCGCTCCGGGGAGGTGACCCCGGAGATACTCGGCGCTCGCGTCGCCGTCGAACGCGAAGCGGCAATCGATGATCCGGACCGCGGGGTCGCCGAGCTGCGCGGCGACCTGCCCGGTCGACAGGAACAGCTCCGGACGCGCGAACGGGCTCACCGCGACAATCTAGCCGTGCTCCGTGGAAACCTCCGGCGCGGGCTTTCGCTCGTCCGCCTGCGCACGCACCGCACACCGCCGCTTGAGGTGACGCTGTACGAGCGTGCCGGCTGCCACCTGTGCGAGGACGTGCACCGCGCGCTCCGGCGTATCGGGCTCGACCGGCCGCTCGCGATCACGAGGATCGACATCGCGGCCGATCCGGTGACCGAGGCGCGATATCTCGTGCGGATCCCGGTCATCGCCGTCGGCGGCCGAGAGCTGGACGCCGCCAGCCTCACCGACCGCGAGATCGCGGAGTGGCTTCGGACCGCCACGGGCTGACCTTCGCGCTTTCGTACACCTTGACAGGCCCCGGGGCAGTTTGGCATTATCACGTGCAATGAAGATTTCACCTCAACCAAGAGTGGGAACGGCCCTGTTGCAGGCTCCCTTCGTCGATCAGCGCGATCTCGGTCCGAAGTCACCGCTGTCGGATTTCGTCCGTGCATACCTGCAAGAGCTTCAGGACAAGGGACGATCCGAGCTCACCGTCATTCGCTACAGCGACTACCTGAGCCAGTTCATCGAGTTCTTCGGACCGAGGTCGTCGCCTCGCGTCGAGGACCTCGATGTCAGGTCCATCAAGGCGTTCGGGACGAGCTTGACACGCAAACCGCTACGCGCCGGCAAACGCACCGGCAAGGGCTCCTTGAGCCCAGCCAGCAAGAATCTGTACCTCATCGCGCTGCGGGGTCTGCTGAAGTTCGGTGTCCTTCTTGAGCTCCCCGTTCCGGGGCCGGAAAAGGTCGAGCTCGCCAAGGCCCCGGATCCGAATCCGGATGCTCGCCATCTCGAGGCCGCGCGCCTGCAGCGCCTCATCGACGGCTTCGACACGGCAACTGATGAGGGCGTCCGCGGCCGGGCTCTCGTCGAATTCCTGTGCGCGACCGGCTGCCGGATCAGCGAGGTGATCGGGCTGGATCGTCGGCAGATGGAGCTCGACAAGGTGGCCAAGACACCCGCGGACGGCATTCGCGTCGTCGACGAGGTCACCGTGTTCGGCAAGGGCAGCCGCTACCGGAAGGTCTTCCTCACGCCGCGGGCTCGTGAGTGGGTGCAGAAGTACCTGCAGGCGCGACGCGATACCGATCCCGCGCTTTTCATCACCGATCGCAAGAAGGCCGACGGCTACCGGATGTCCGTGTGGACTGCGCAGCGCACGGTCGCGCAGGCAGCGAAACGGGCGGGCCTCATGGAGAACGTCTCGCCGCACTGGCTACGGCACGCGGCGATCACGTTGTGGGCAACCGAGATGGGGCTGCCCGCGGCACAGCGACTTGCAGGGCACAAGAATGCGACGACAACGAGCCGCTACCTGGGTGGATCCGACGCGGAGCTGAAGGCACTGTTCAAGCAGCGGATCGGTTAGCGAGCGCTACGCGACGGGCGCTGGCTCCCCTGTCAGGCTCATGTCGTCCACGATCTCCGAATACGTGCGCGGCTCGAGCTGGCGTGGGCGCAGGCCGAGGTCGTAGGCGATCGCGTCGATGTCCACCGCGGGCGTGAGCGCCTCGATCTCGCAGAACCAGCCGGCACCGTCGAGGTGGTCGAGCGACACCTCGGACTCCCCGAAGACGTAGACCTCGCGCAGCTTCACGAACTTTCGGATGCGGCGGAACCCGAGCTCGGCGATGAGCTCTTCGATCGGTCCCGAGACGAGCACCGCGGTGATCTCGCGGCGGACCTTGTCGACGCCGTGCATCTCGCGCGGGCTCTTGTAGGTGAGCTCCTGCACGCCACCCTCATCACGAAAGCGCAGACGCAGCCGGCGGTCGCCTTCCTGGAGGTGCAGGCTCGGGTGGTCGAAGAAGACGTCGCCCTCGGCGCCGGCGCGCACCCAGCGGCCATCGCGCTCGAGCCGCTTCCGGAGGTCGGATACGGCGAGGTCGGGCAGGCTGTACTTGCGCTCGCGCTCGATCACGTATTTGAAACTAGGTCGTCCATGCGGACTACACAATCCGCCGAATTGTGTAGATACGGTGACTCAGGCCGCGGGCGCGATCTCCTCGAGCGACCGGCCCTTGGTCTCCTCGCTGAGGAGGGCCACGGCGACGGCCGTCAGTAGCAGGAGGGCCATGAACAGGGCAAAGACGGCCGACTGGCTGTATGCCGCGACCAGGGTCGGGACGACGAACGGCCCGATGATGCCGCCGATCCGACCCACGGCGGCCGCTGCGCCCGCGCCGGTCGCCCGGAGGGCCGTCGGGTAGAGCTCCGGCGACAGCGTGTACACGACGCCCCAGGCCCCGAGGTTGAAGAACGAGAGCATCGCCGCGTACACGACGGCGTCCGTGCCCGCCCCGCTGTTGCCGAACAGGACGGCGGAGATCGCCGATCCGACGAGGTAGGCGACGAGCGTCGGGCGCCGCCCGATCCGCTCGACGAGCCAGGCCGCAGAGAAGTACCCCGGGACCTGGGCGAGCGTCGAGACGAAGAAGTACTCGTTGCTGCGGACCACCGAGAGGCCGCGCCCGGCGAGGAGCGACGGCAGGAAGGTGAACATCCCGTAGTACGTGAACGTGATCCCGAACCACAGGATCCAGAGCATCACCGTGCGGCGCGCGTAGCGCTGCGCGAACAGCGCCCGCCATCCGGCTCCCGCGGCAGCCGCGGCGGCGGGTCGCTCGGGCGCGGCCGGCTTGGCCACCGTGATGAGCGCTCCCCCACTTTCGCGCTCGACGCGACGGACGACCGCGTCCGCCTCGGCGATCCGGCCGTGCTCGGCGAGGTAGCGCGGGGACTCCGGCAGCGCGCGACGCAGGTACGCGACGTACAGCGCTGGCAGCGCGCCCACGAGGAACGCGCCGCGCCAGCCGTACTCGGGTAGCACGACGAGCGCGACGACGCCGGCGAGGATCGTCCCATAGGCCCAGAAGGACTCGAGCAGCACGATGAACCGGCCGCGTGAGGCGCGCGGCGCGAACTCCGACACGAGCGTCGACACGACCGGCAGCTCTCCGCCGAGCCCGAGGCCGGTGACGACCCGGGCCGCGAGGAGCAGGGCGAACGACGGCGCCGCCGCGGAAAGCAGGCTGCCGACGCAGAAGACGATGAGCGTGATCTGGAAGACGTTGCGGCGCCCGTAGCGATCGGCGAGCCGCCCCGAGATCGCGGCACCGAGGAACATCCCGACGAAGCCGGCGCTCGCGACCAGGCCGGTCTGCGTTGCGTCGAGTCCGAACTCCGTTCGGATCGGCGTGAGCAGGAACGAGATGAGGATCACGTCCATCGCGTCGAACATCCAGCCGAAGCCGGACACGATCAAGAGCTTCCAGTGGAAGCGGTTCAGCGGGACGCGATCGAGACGCGCGAGGAAGGTCTCGCCCGCCACTAGACGCAGCGCTCCGCGACGAGGAGCTCCGCGTTCAGCACCGACGCGCCCGCTGCGCCGCGGATCGTGTTGTGGCCCACGACGACGAACTTCAGGCCGAGCACGGCATCCTCGCGGATCCGGCCGACGCTCGAGGCCATCCCCCGCTCGGTGTCGCGATCGAGGAGCGGCTGCGGACGGTCGTCCTCGTCGCGCACGACGATCGGGTGCTCCGGCGCGGATGGGAGCTTGAGCTCCTGCGGCCGGCCGGTGAACGCCCGGAGGCTGGCCTTCACCGCGGCCACGCTCGGCGAGCCCTTCAGCGTCACGCTGACGGTCTCGGTGTGGCCGTCGCGGACGAGCACGCGGTTGCAATGGACCGACATCGGGAAGTCGGCTGGTTCGAATCCAGTAGCCGCGCTCCACGTCCCGAGGTGCTTCTTCGTCTCCTCGACGACCTTTTCTTCTTCACCGCCGATGTACGGCACGACGTTGTCGAGCACGTCGAGCGCCGGCACGCCCGGGTAGCCGGCGCCGGAGACGGACTGCATCGTCGAGACGAGCAGCTGCTCGATCCCGAAGTCGCGGTGGAGCGGCGCGAGCGCCAGGGTCAGGTGGATGGCCGTGCAATTTCCGTTCGTGACGATCGAGCCCTTCCAGCCGCGGGATTCCCGCTGCCTGACGAGCGCCTTCACGTGGTCGAAATTGACCTCGGCGATGAGATTCGGCACGTCGGGGTCCATCCGGTGCGTCGAGGCGTTGCTGAAGACGTGGTGGCCGGCCTTCGCGAGCGCAGCTTCGTAGAGCTGCGCCGCGTCCGTCGGCAGTGCGCTGAAGCAGATATCGGCGTCCAGCTCCGGCCGGGTCGGCTCGAGCCTCATGTCGGCGACCGAGTCGGGCATCGGGGCCGCGAGCTTCCAGCTGACCGCGTCGGCGTACCGCTTGCCCGCGCTGCGCTCTGACGTCGTGAGCGCGGTCAGCGTGAACCACGGATGGCCGGCAAGCAGGCTGATGAAGCGCTGCCCGACCATGCCGGTCGCGCCGAGGACCGCGACGGTGCGGCGCTGCTGCGTCATGTAACGAAGTGTGCCAGACGCGCGCGGTCTAGGTCTCGTGGAACTCGCGGTGGACCGCCTTCACTGCGATCTCGCGGTCCTTCTCGTGGACCACGAGCGAGATGTTGAGCTCGCTCGAGCCCTGCGCGATCGCGAGAACGTTGACCTTCGCCCGCGCGATCGCGCTGAACAGCCGCGCCGCCACGCCTGGCGTGCCGCGCATGCCCTCCCCCACCGCCGAAACGATCGCCACGGGCGCCTCGACGGCGACCTTCTCGACGTCGTGACGGGCGAGCTCGCGGGAGAACATCTTCCGCAGCGACGCCTCCAGATGCTTGACCGAGTCGTTCGGCACGACGAGGCAGATGGAGTTCTCGCTCGAGGCCTGGCTGATCATCAGGACGGAGACCTGCTCGGCCGCCGTGGTATCGAAGACCCGCGCCGCGAAGCCCGGCACGCCGCTCATGCCGGCACCCTGCACCGTCACCATGCCGAGGTTCCCGAGCGAGGTCGTGGCCTTTACGACCGTGTGGTCCTTCGGCGTCTTCGCGGTGATCGTCGTTCCGGGGTCGTCCGGCGCGAAGGTGTTCAGGATGCGCACCGGGATGCCCGCCTCGATCGCTGGCAGCACCGTGCGTGGGTGGATGACCTTTGCGCCGAAGTACGAAAGCTCAGCCGCCTCGGCGTAGCTGATCGCGGGCAGCGGCTTCGCGTCCGGCACGATCCGTGGGTCGGCGCTGAACACACCGCTCACATCGGTAAAGATCCGGCACTCGCGCGCGTCGACAGCGGCGGCGAAGATCGCGGCGGAGTAGTCGGAGCCGCCGCGGCCCAGCGTCGTCGTCACGCCGTCGGCGGTCGAGCCGACGAATCCGGTGACCACTGGCACGGTCCCGTAGCGGATCCGCGGAAGGAGCTGCGTGGCAACGCGCTCGCGCGTGAGCTCGGCGATCGGGTTGGCGCTCCCGAACGAGTCGTCGGTGATGAGGAGACCCTCCGCCGATAGGGCTTCGGCGGCGACGCCCTGTGCCGTCAGCACCGCAGCGACGATCGGCGCTGACACCCGCTCGCCATACGAGAGGATCGCGTCGAGCGAGCGGGGGCTGCACTCGCGCAGGAGCGCGATGCTGCGGAGCAGGGCGATGGTGCGCTCGGTGAGGTCGACGACCTCGCTCAGGGGTACGGCGCCGTTCACGCCGAGCAGGTCCGCAATGAGGTTCCGGTGCTGCTCCGAGAGCCGTTCGATCGTCGCCTGGGCCGCCATGGCGTCACCGCTCACGGCCTGCTGCGCGGCCTTGACCAGCGCGTCGGTCGTACCGGCCGTGGCGGAGACGACGACGA
>JBBRQB010000055.1:0-14460 GCA_038227105.1 Candidatus Limnocylindria bacterium
AAAGCCAGGGCCTTCCTGGTACGTGTGCCGCAGCCAGCGGCGGTCCGGATCGTGGGTCTTGTTGCGGCTGGGGGCGAAGATCTCATCCATGCGCGGCACGCTAGCCGCGATGTTTCAGAAACCACCAGGAACTTCACCTAGGCGGCCTTCGCGAACGCGCTCAGCAGGCGCAGGCCGTTCGCGCCGGACTTCTCCGGGTGGAACTGCACGCCGACCACGCGGTCGCGCCCGGCCACGGCGAGCCGCGGGCCACCGTAGTCGACCGTGCCGAGCGTGACGTCGGCACCGGACTCCGGCACAAAGCTGTGGACGAAGTAGAAGAAGTCACCATCCGCCACATCGCGCAGCCACGGGTGGTCGCCGCGCTTCGTGACGCTGTTCCACCCGATCTGCGGGACGCGCGGCACGCCGGTCAGCTTCCGCACCGTGCCGCGGTAGAACCCGAGACCCGGCTCACCCGCGTCCTCCTCGCTGCCGTCGAACAGGAGCTGCATGCCGACGCAGATACCGAGGATCGGCGTGCCGCGGTCGCGCGCCTCGTGGAGCGCGGGCGCGAAGCCGAACCGGTGGAACTCGCGCGAGCAATGGCCGAAGTTGCCAACGCCGGGGAGAACGATCGCGTCCGCGTCCGCGAGCTTCGCCGGGTTCCGGACGAGCTCCGCCTCGGCACCCACCGCGGCGAACGCCTTGCGCACGCTCGCGAGGTTCCCCACCCCGTAGTCGACGATCGCGATCATGCCTTCATGGTAGGGAGCGCGATGATGAGACGATCGACCGCGCCGGCCAGAATGTACTTGCGGCCGAGGTCGTGGGCGAGCCCGGCATCGCGCGGTACCGCGGGGATCTCGCCGGTCCCGCCCCGCACCGGTGCGTCCTCGACCGGCGCGACGACGCGACGCGCGTTGTCCAGATATTCCGCCGACCGGTTCAGCTTGGCCCTGATCGACGCGTTCAGGTCGGGCGCAGCGATCGCGGCATCGAGCGAGCCGTAGCGCCGGAGGATCTCGCTCGCGGTCTTCTCCCCGATACCCGCCACTCCCGGCAGGCCGTCGGACGGATCGCCGCGCATGAGGGCGAAGTCGAGGTACTTGTCACCAGGGATGCCGTACTTCTTCGCGATCCAGCCTTCGGTCACTTCGGCGAGCTCGCTCACGCCCTTGAGCGTGTACAGCACTTTGACCCGGGGATCGCGGACCAGTGCATAGAGGTCACGGTCGCCGGTCACGATCTCGACCGGACCGGGCTCCTTCGCGGCGATCGAGGCGATGACGTCCTCCGCCTCGAAGCCGTCGGCCTCGGCGTACGAGAGTCCGATCGCGTCGAAGATCTCGAGGATGATCGGGAACTGCAGACCGACGTCGTCGGGCGGATCGTCCGGTCCCGCGACACGCTGCGTCTTGTACATCGGCAGTGCCTCGACGCGGAAGGCCGGTCGCCAGTCGTTGTCGAGCGCGATGATCAGCCGTGACGGCGTGCGATCCGGCAGCAGCCGGCTTATGAAGTTGAGGAAGCCGTAGGCGGCGTGGACCTTCGTCCCGTCGGCCAGCTTCATCTCGGGCACCGCGTGATACGCGCGGTAGAGCAGGCTGGCCGCGTCGATGAGGAGCAGTGGACCGGTCACGGCCTCAGGCTCGCGCGCTCAGGCGCCGATGCGGCCCTTGCTCGATGGCGCCCGGCCCCCACGGCGCGGATCCTTCCGCGACGCGGCGTCGATGACCCGACCGAGCCCTTTCGATGCGGCCTCAAGCAGGTGATGCGGGTTCCCCCCGCGCAGCTGCGTCACATGCAGCGTCAACCGGCCGGTCTGCGCGAACGATTCCAGGAAGTGCGGCATGAGCGTGGTGTCGAAGCTTCCGACGATCCGCTCGGAAGGCGTGAGGTCGTACGCGAAGGCCGGCCGGCCGCCGAGATCGATCGCCACGTTCACGAGGCATTCGTCCATCGGCAGCGTGATCGATGCGTAGCGCACGATGCCGTTCCGGTCGCCAAGTGCATCGTCGAGCGCACGGCCCAGCACCAGGCCGATGTCCTCGACCGTATGGTGCTGATCGACATCGAGGTCACCCGTTGCCGCGATCGTGAGATCCATCAGGCCGTGCACCGCGATCAGCTCGAGCATGTGGTCGAGGAACGGGATCCCGGTCGAGACCTTCGCCGTCCCCTTGGCGTCGAGCTTCAGCGCGATCTTGATGTCGGTCTCCTTGGTCCTTCGCGCTCGCGTCGCCTTCCGTGCGGGACTCACGCGCGCGCCGCTGACGCCGCGAAGACCGCGTCGATCGCCGCGATCACGCGGTCGTTCTCCGCGGGCGTGCCGATAGAGACGCGGAGGCAGTCGGTGCACCCGGGCCACGACGACACGTCGCGGATCAGGACGCTGTGCTCGAGGAACTTCGCGTGGACCTCGGCCGGTCCGCGTCCCTTCAGCCGGAACAGGATGAAGTTCGTGACCGAGGGGAACGCCTCGACACCGGGCGCGCGCTTCAGCGCGGCGTAGACGCGCTCGCGCTCGCTCGCACACTCGGCGATACGCCGCTTGATGTCGTCGTGTTGCCGCGCGAGCTTCCCGCCGACCACGGTCGTCAGGGGGCTCACGTTGTACGGCAGCTGGACGGCGCGGAAGATGTCGGCGACGCGCGGATCGACGATGAGGATCCCGAGGCGCAGGCCCGCGGCCGCGCGCACTTTCGAGAAGGTCTTCGTCACGACGATGTTCGGATGCGTCGGGATGAGCGGCAGCACCGTGTTGCCGGCGAAGTCGCTGTAGGCCTCGTCGACGAGCACGAGGGTGTCGGGAAAGCGCTCGGCGACGGCAACGATGATCTTCTCATCGATGAGGTTCCCGGTGGGGTTGTTCGGCGTCGTGAAGCACACGATGTTCGGCCTCGACCGCTCCATCGCTGCGATCGCGCCGTCCATGGTGAGGTCGTACGGGAGGCCGACGTTCTCGTCGACGCTCGTACCGCCCGCGATCTGGGTGAGCCGCGCGTGCATCGTGTAGGTCGGCTGGAACAGGAGCGTCGTCCGGCCGTGACCACCGAAGACCAGGAAGGTGTTGAGCAGCACCTCGTTGCTGCCGTTCCCGAAGATCAGCTGCTCCGGCTTGACACCGAAGCTGTCCGCGAGCGCGGAGCGCAGCTCGGCGCTCGCCGCGGCCGTCGGGTACCGGTTCAACAGGATGTCGTCGAGCTCCGGGGGCGACAGGTAGAGGCCCGCGGGGTGCGGCTCGGCCCACTCGTTGGCATTGACACGCACGTCCGCCGCCGTCTGCTGCGTCCGGTAGGCCTGGAACGCCTCGAGATCGGCACGCGGCCAGGGCAGGCGATCGCTCATGTCGCATAGCGTAGGGCGATGGAACGGATCGCTGTCCTGTGCGGTGGCGTTGGCGCCGCACGCTTCCTCTCCGGCCTCGTCGACGTGGTGGACCCGTCGCAGGTGACGGCCATCGTGAACGTGGCGGACGACGACGAATTCCATGGACTGCACGTGTCACCGGATATCGACACGGTCCTGTACACGCTCGGCGGCCTCGTCCACGAGGAACAGGGCTGGGGCCGCCGCGACGAGACCTTCAACACCCAGGCCGAGCTCGCCCACCTCGGTGAGGACGCCTGGTTCCGGCTCGGCGACAAGGACCTCGCGCTCCACATCCACCGAACCCGGCTGCTCGCCGAGGGCCGGCCCCTGACCGTTGTGGTCGACGGGATCCGGAAGACGCTCGGCATCGGCGCGACGATCCTCCCGGCGTCCGACGGCCGCCAGCGCACGAGCGTCCGTACCGACGACGGCTGGATCGGCTTCCAGGAGTACTTCGTGCAGCGGCGCACGGCCGACGACGTGCGCGAGCTGCGATTCGAGCCGGAGGCCGCGCCGACCGCTGCGGTCCGCGCCGCGATCGCCGATGCGGACATCATCGTCATCGCCCCGAGCAATCCATTTGTGAGCATCGGGCCGATCCTCGCCCTGACCGGACTGCGGGACGACCTCCACGGCGCGCGCGCGACCGTCGTCGCGGTCAGTCCGATCGTCGGCGGCGCGGCGATCAAGGGGCCCGCGGCAGCCATGCTCGCGGCGTTCGGCCACGAGGTGTCCGCCCTCGGCGTTGCCCGCCTGTACGCGAAGATCGCCGACGCCTTCGTGCTCGACGTGGAGGATGCGGCGCTGGAGCCGGCCGTCCGGGAGCTCGGACTCGCGACGGCGGTGGTACCGACGATCATGCGCGACCGAGCCACACGCGCCGACCTTGCCCGCGCGACCATCGCAGCCGCGCGTTGAGCCCAGCCCTGACGGTCGCGATCGTCGTCGTCGCGCGGGACCCGCGTCTCGCGAAGACGCGCCTGCGGTCCGTGGTCGCGCCGCGCGAGAGAGCATCGCTCGCGCTCGCGATGTTCGACGACGTCATGGCTGCGGCGATCGCGACGCGGCGACCGGTCCTCGTCGTGACGGACGCGCGCTCCATCGCGACACGCGCGCGCAGGCTGGGCGCGAAAGCGTCCGTGGCGGCTGCGCGCGGCACCCGTGACGCCGCCGCGCACGGCCTGCGGATCCTGTCGCGCGACGGCGCGGACGCGGCCCTCGTCATCGCCGCGGATCTGCCGCTCGCGACCGCCGCCGATCTGCGGCTGGTCATCGCCGCCGGCCGCCGCGCCGCGGTCGTCATCGTCCCGGATGGGCGCGGCTCGGGCACCAACGCGCTGTTCCTGCGACCGCCATCGCGCATCGCGCCGCGGTTCGGACGGGGCAGCCTCGCGGCCCACCGGCGGGCGGCAGGCAGCGCGGGAAGGGTGCTGCGGGTCACGAGGCTCACGATGGATGTCGACCGGCCGGCCGACCTGCGGTCACTACAACGGTCGATGGCCCGCGCCGGGGTCAACACGCGGCAGGTACTCGAGACGATCGCTAGCGGCGCAGCTCCATCGACGCGCCGTGGAAGTCCATCCCCTCGTACCGCGCGATCGCGGAGCCGGCTGCCGCCGGCGCGCTGACATCTCCGCGTGCAGTCACGTGGGTCGACCAGCGCACGAAGTCCTCGACGCGGAGCGGCGACGACCAGCGCGCCGAGCCGCCGGTGGGAAGGCAGTGGTTGGAGCCGGCCACGTAATCGCCGAACGCGACAGCGGTCTTGGTCCCGATGAAGACAGCGCCGGCGTTACGCGCACGCGGCGCGAGCCGGGCCGCGCGAGCCCCAGCGAGGTGCAGGTGCTCGGGCGCCGCGAACGCCGCCGCTTCGATCGCCGCCGCGAGCGACGGCACGCGATAGAGCGCGATCGTCCCGGTGCGCGAGCCGACGCGCGACACCACCGCGCCGACGACGGCAAGCAATCCTTCGTCGTCACTGAGCAGCGCGGCGAATGGCCTGCCACCGTGCTCCGCCTGCGCCTCGAGGTCGAGGATCACAGACGCAGGATCGGCGTCCTTCGAGCCGATGACGATGAGCTCGCTCGGACCTTGCAGCGCGTCGATCCCGACGTCCGCGGACACCAGCCACTTCGCGGCGGTGGTGTAGTCGTTGCCGGGACCGGCGATCTTGTCGACGGGGGGGACGAGCGCGGTGCCGTACGCGAGCGCCGCGACCGCCGCGGCGCCACCCGCGCGATAGAGCCCGGTGGCCTTCACCTTTGTCGCGGCGTAGGCGAGCGCCGGGTCGACCTCGCCGCCGGAGCCCATCGGAGACACGAGCACCAGCTCACCCACTCCGGCGACGAACGCCGGCACGCCGATCATGAGCGCGGTCGACGGATACGCAACGGTTCCACGCGGGACGCAACCGCCCATACGCGCGAGCGGCTGCGGCACGAGCGTCTCGCTGAACGCCCCGCGACGGTGCACGATCGCGTTCGGCCGCTGCGTGGAGTGAAAGCCGAGGATCGCGTCGTACGACACGTCAAGCGCGCGGCGCAGCTCCGTCGGGCAGCTTCGGGCGGCGCTCCGCAGGGCGCGTCGGTCGACCCAGAGGTCACGTGTCGTCGCAGCCTTCCGGTCGAATCGCTTGACGTTCGCCAGCACCGCGGCATCGCCGCGCTTCCGCACGTCCGCGATCGTCGTTCGCACCGATGCGAGCAGCGCCTCGTCGAACGCCGACGCGTTGCGCCTGCGGGTCACGTCCTTCTTGAACCGCGCGAGGTCGCCGACGTCGATCCTCACCGTGTCGACGCCCACCGTTCGAGCGACGCGGCGATGGCCGCGATGCGGTCACGATCGCGCGAGTAGCTCGCGCGATTCGCGATGAGCCGCGCCGTACACGTCGCGATCTCCTCGACGATGGCGAGCCGGTTCTCCTTGAGCGTGCGGCCGGTACCCACGAGGTCGACGATCCAGTCCGATAGACCCACCTGCGGCGCGAGCTCGACCGATCCGCTGAGCTTGATGAGCTCCACCTGGACGCCGCGCCGCTGGAAGTGCCGTTCGGCGACCCGCGGGTACTTCGTCGCGACCTCGAGCGAGCCGAGGTGCCGGTACTCGTCCAGGGAACGGTCGATGGAGTCCTGCGGTGCGGCGACGACGAACCGACACGTCCCATACCGAAGGTCGACGAGCTCGAGGACGTCGGCCTCCATCTCCATCAACACGTCCTTGCCGGTCACGCCGAGATCCGCGGCGCCGTGCGATACGTAGGTCGGCACGTCACTTGGGCGGCAGAGCACGTACTCCACGTCACCGGCGGGCACGAGCAGTCGCCGGCCACCGTCGGCGAGCGTATCGATCGAGAGGCCGGCGGCGGCGAGCGCCGTCTTCGTCTCCTCGAAGATCGAGCCTTGGGCGAGCGCGATCCGGAGCGCGGTCAACGCGGCGTCCGCGTGAGCAGGCCGGCCAGCGCTTCGATGGCGCGGGTGGCGCCCTCGTACTCGACATGCGTGGCGTCGACGACCGTCGCCCGGTGCACCTCTTGACCGGCGTGCTCCGCGACGTCGCCGATCGCGACCGCGACCCCGAGCGCGCGGAGGGCGGCGGCCACGCCGAGCGTGGCCTCGTCGCTCGTGCTTGGCGCGAGCACAAGTAGTGGCGCGCCCGCCTGCGGCTGCCAGCCGGCGGCGACCACGGCCTGATGCAGATGCGGCACCGCGATGCCGAAGCCCGTCGCCGCGCGATCGGCGCCGAATCGCGCGAGGAGTAGGTCGTACCGGCCCCCGGCCGCGATCGGGAAGCCCAGGCCCGGTGCGGTCACCTGGAACACGACGCCGGAGTAGTACGGAAGCGCCGGGATGAAGCCGAGATCGAACCGGATGGCCGCGCCGACGCCCGCCGCCTCGAGGAGCGGTCCGAGCTCGTCGAGCGCGTCGAGCGCCTTGATCGACGCCGCTGGTGCGTCCTGCCGCGCGGCCGCGAGTTCGCCGGACCGGTGACGGAGGCCGCGCTCGAGCGACGCGACACGCGTCGTACTCAGGCCCGCGTCGCGCGCGAGGCGCACCGCCGAGACGAGATCACCCGTACGCGCCGCGGACGCGACGGCTTCGCGAGCGCCATCGGGCAGCTCGGCCACGAATCCGCCGAAAAAGCCAACGTGCCCGACATCGAGCTCCACGCCGAGCAGACCACAGCCGGCGAGCGCCTCCGCGAGCAGCGCGATGACCTCCGCGTCACCGCGAAGGCTCGCGTCGCCGATGAGCTCGACGCCGGCCTGGTCGTACTCGCGCTCGGATCCGCGCATCGACGCCTCTTCACGGAAGATCGGCGCGAAGTACGCAAGGCGCAGGGCTGCGGTCGCGTCGCGGTAGCGCTGCGCGACGACCCGCGCGACCGCGGTCGTGACGTCGGGCCGCAGCGCGAGCAGCCGGCCATCGCGATCGAGGAACCGGAGCATCCGTCGCTCGTCGAGAGCGAGAGCGCTCGAGGCGAACTCGACCGTCGGAGGCTCAAGCGGCACGTAGCCGTACCGCGCGAACGTCTCCATGAGCGTCCGCTCGATGGCGTGCAACTCGCGCGCTTCGGTCGGCAGGATGTCGCGGAAGCCCCGCGGAAGGGCCAGGCCGCTCGACGGATCGATGGACGCACCCCCGTTCACGCGCTTGGAAAGGTCAATCTTAGGTTCTACGGTCTGCGCATGGCCCGAACGGCAGCGTGGCTCTCGGCGATCGCTGCGACCGGGGTCGCGCTCGGCCTCGGCGCACTCGTCACCGGCTGGATGCCCTGGTCGTTCGTCCCGCTCGTGGCGCCCCTCGCCATTCGGGAGAAGGCCCGGGGCACGGAGCGCGCTCCCGGGGTCATCGCCCTCGCGATGGGGCTCGAGGCGACGGCCATCGTGAGCGGCGGGACCGCCTATCTCTACGCGCTGTTCGTCGCGCCGATCCTGCTCCTGTGCTTCATGACCGCGTCGGCGATCGAGGTCGACTAGGGATCCGGCAGCCGCACCTGCGCGTTCACCGGCTTGATCAGGAGCTCCAGCCCACGGACGTTCGGACCCACATCGAAGACGACCTGGTCGTCGATGGCGACGCCGACCGAGTAGCGGGTCGCCCACTTCGGACCGGCGGTGTACACGTCGCTGTTCAAGGGCAGAGCCAGGACCTGTCCGCTCACCGGATCGATCAGCACGAAGTCGTTTGGGTCGGGTGGTGCTCCGTCGCTCGTCTTGCGGGTCACCGCGACGTGAACGACGACGAACCCGCCGGTCGTGGGACGCACTGTCCCGATGCGCAGCGGGCGCTCCACCGAGATGACCATGTAGCGCCAGTCGTTCGTCTCGACCTTCTCATTCATCGCGGCCCGCGTCAGCGGCCGTTGGCGGGCGACGGGCGACGCGGACGAGTTGATGTAGCCGTACGCCGCGACGATCGCGAGCAGCACGAGGCCCGTCACGAGGAAAATGCGTGCGGCCCACAGGAGCTCGAGCACGCGCGTGGTGAACGGAACCTCCTCGTACTCCTCTTCAGCGGCCTCTGCCGCCGCGCGATCGCGCTCCTTGACCGGCGGCTGGAAGCGCATCGGCACCGACTCGATCGCCTCGGTGCGCAGCGACGACTCCGGGTCGATGTGCTGCGACTTGCGGAGCCGCTCGACCATGAGCTGCTGCGCGAGCTCCTGTTGTTTCAGCTTGTCGACGCGGAGAATGAGGTTGACGTCGGCGGGGGTGAGCTGCTCGTCAGACTGCGCCGGCAGCGGCCGAGCGACGTAGACCTCGCGCTGGATCTTTCGACGCTCGACGAACTCCCCGGGAGGAGCTGCGTCCTCGGAGGCGACCGGTTGCGCCGGCGTCGGCGCCGGTGCGAGCGGCGCCGCCTGCGCCGGAGCGGACACGACGGGCGGTGGCGTGTACACCGCGACCGGCGGCGCCTGCGGCGGTGGCTGCTGCGTCACGCCGTGCGGCTCGCGAACGCTCAGAGAGAACACGGAGAAGTCGGCCTTGTTGATGCCGGCGATGCCCGGGCGGATCGCGTCGGTCAGCGTCCAGGGCGACATGTCGGTGGAGCGGATCGCGATCAGCTTGTCGTCGGCGCGCACCTCGCGCTTTCCGACGGTCAGTGCATAGAACGGACCGAGCTCCGGTACCTTCGGCGCTTCGTCGCCGGCGTAGTCGTAGAACCGGACGATGATGTCGCCGCGCGGCGCGCGAATGCGCATGTGGCTGCGGCGTACGCCACCCGGCTCGTCGCCGAGCGCGCGCCGGAGCTCGAGCTCAGCCTCAAGCCAGCGCTCGACCGAGCCGACACCGAGCATGTCGTGCTCGACTTGTTCGCGATCTCCGATGATGCGGTTGTGCCGAATGATGAGCAGCTCGAACGGCCCGAGCGGCGGCAGCTCGCGGTCGGCGGGCTCGCCCTCGTCGAAGAACTGCAGATAGACGCCCTGTTCAGTGCTGATCATTCCAGCAGGTCAGCGTAGTCAGACCGTCGTAGGCGGTGTACCCCCATCGGGGAGGGATAGGCGGGACGGCGATCGAAATGGGATAATCGACCCGCGACCGACACTCATTGGGGAGTGCCAAGCGGTAAATTTTGGTCTGACCGGAGCACAATTTAGACGCGCTGGCCACTTACCCAATCGGTGCTGACGCGGAGCAGAAGCTACGCGCCGATGAGCTTCAACTGCGGCGTTTCTCGCACTTCTTCGCCGCACTGCTGCCGTCTTTCGCGCGAATGACGCGCGAACAGTTCGAGACATGGCCCGGGACTACAGCGTTCAATCAACGGGTACAACTCGTCGAAAGGGTAATAGCGGTCCGCCAGTTCGCTGCGCACGCGGGCCAGGCCGAGGGCTTCGAACTGGAGGAAGGCGAGGGTCCCAGTCGCGTCCTGGGTGAGGTCTGATCGATGCGCAGCGCGATCTCGGACCCTGGGTGCAACGTGCCCTCGACCAAGTGCGGGGCGATGATCTGCATCGCGAGAGACCGCTGGACCCGTGGCCCGTCAGACACGGTGGTCCTTCCTCTTACGAAGATCCGCAGAGTCCGGACGGTCCAATTCTCGCGCTGGACCGTCCGGCCTACCGCAGTTCGCTAGTTGACGGTGAATGCGATGTACATGCCGAGGGTGTAGTGGCCGATCTCGTTGCAGATGATCACGTATGTGCCTACGGGCAGCGTGACCGTGAAGGTCTTGGAGGCGCCGACCTCCATGTCGCCGGTCTCGCCGACGTTGCCGGTCTCGATCATCTTGCCCGCCTCAGCGGGGTCGGGCGCGATCTTATTCGGGGCTACGGAGGTCTGGAGCACGACCAGCTCATGGACCACCGCGCCGCTGTTCTTCACCACGAAGGTGACTGGGCCGGCGGGCACGCTCGTCTTGTCGAGCGTGATCTTCATGTCGGTCAGGCTCGCGGTGACCGTGCCGCCGGACACCTTGGCGGTCGGCACCACCGTCGGGACGGTCGTCTTGGCGACGACGGGGGCGGGGGTCGTTGCAGGGGTGGCAGCACAGCCGACCGCGAGCGCGGCGGCGAGTGCTCCGAGGATGGCAATCTTGGTAATCGAGAATTTCATGGTCTTCCTTCCGTGCTCCACGGCAGTAAATTCGTAGGATCTACCGTGTTGATAGCCTTTCAATGCGAGGCGTCCTGGTGCTGAAGGACCCCATTGCGTAGGGCCGGTCGGCACCCAGTTGATAGGGGCGTAGAAGTTCAGTCGCTCTCGGACCTGGTAGAGCGCGCGAACATCGCTCCGCCCTCGGCGCGGCATCGCCCCGACGAAGCCGCGCGGTCAGGCGGCACTCTCTAGCTCCGCGACACGAACCGTGACGTACGTCTTTCCGTTGCGCTCGGTGACTTGAAGCGTTCCGAGGTGTCGAAGGGTCACAAGGAGCGTTTCGTTTCAATCGACACAACGCTGGTCGATGTGCTGCGCACCTACGCCTCGCAGCACCGCACCACGGCCGCGCCGGAGGATCCGCTCTGGATTGGCCACGAGGGCGGCGCGCTCACCTACGAAGGCATGCGGTCCATCATGCGACTGCTCGGACGGCTGGCGAAGGTCAAGGGTGCGCAGTGGCGCACCGCTGTCGCCACTTCTACGCAGGAGCACTACGCCGAGCGGGCGTGGAGTTGTTTACACTTCAAGACCAACTGGGCCACGCACAGTTGGAAACCCTGCGCCGATACGCGAAAATAAGGCCCGACCAGCGCCCGCGCCATGCCGAGGTGATGACAGTGATGCAAGGAGGTCCGGTAGCTACCCAACCGGTAGTGAGCGCGCTAGGCAAGTTGGAACCGGTTGGCAAGCCACAGAAAAAGCGTCGAATACGCGTGAACCTCTAATAACGACGGCCCTGTTGTTGCGCCACCAATAATGAGCGCAATCACCATTGGGGAGTGGCCAAGCGGTAAGGCAGCTGATTCTGGATCAGCCAATCAGAGGTTCGAATCCTCTCTCCCCAGCAGATCGGCCCGTCGCCATTGCGTGGGGTGGGTGTTGGCGGTCACCCCTCATGCTCAGCTGATTCGCAAATAAGGTGACTGATTCGGAAGGTGGCTAACACCTCATCTGATTCGGATCAGTCATCCAATCAGCTGGGTGCTCGCCCGGCGCTTGAGCATTGCGCTCAGTGGGGTCGGCATCTGCTGGAGCTCGGCGAAGGGGCGGTCATGCGCGTAGCGCTTGACCATCTCGCTGTCCTTCCAGCCACCCTCGGCGCCGATGTCGATGATCGACATCCCGCTCCGGTGGGCGCTCGTGGCCCAGTAATGGCGGCAGCGATGCGCCATCCAATGCTCCACTCCCGCGGCTTCGAACCGGTCCCCGAGCCGCGCGAGATAGTTCTGGAAACCGGCGTAGCTGAACGGCTTCCCCGCTTCGGTGAGGAAGAGCGGGTCACCGGGTGTCCCGTTGGGCCGCCAGTCCTTTATGTACGTATGGATGGCGGTCGCGGCGATGGGATCCAGGCGGACCTGACGGCTGGAATTGCTCTTGCTGGTCTCGGCCCGGACCACGATGAAGCTCCGCTCGATCGGACGCTCGATATGGATGTCGGCGTACGAAAGTTCGCGCAGCTCGTTGAGCCGCAGACCGGTCGCGAGAAGTGTGAGCACTGCGGCCTTGTCCCGCGCTCGGCTGCGGTTGGACCCGGAGTTAAGGACTCGGATCATCGTGTCGACGTCCTGATCGGTGTATGCCTCGCGGCGGCGATCGACGCGTGGGGTCTTGACTGCGGCGAGCACCGATCCGCCAAGTGGCCCCGTGAGGTACTGATTCTCCGCGAGCCAGGTCGCGAAGGCCTTGAGCACCGCGGCGGCGTACCGTGCGGCGAACGGTGCTTTGCGCCGGCGTTCGGCGATGAAGCGCTGGACCGTCGGTGGTGTGAGGTCCCGCAGAGTCGGTTCGCCGAGGTGTCGGGCGAATGCCTGGAGATGCATCCGGTACCCGTGAATCGTCCGTGGGCTGAGCTCCGCTTCTCTGGCGAGGAGGTAGCTCTCCACAAGATCGAGGAGGGGGGTGTTCGGTCCCCTCATGAAAGGTCGCCAGTCTTCGGCTGTAAAGGTTCGTTCCCGTGCCATGACATTCCCTCCTGCACGGGCGGGCAGCAGGCCAGCGATGACTCTAGCGGTCGAGTAGCCACGCGCGCCCTCACTCGGGCGACGATCAATCCCGCAGGCTGCCGTTCGCTCACCACGTCACACGATCACCGACTCCGCGAGGGCGTCTGCGGCGGGCAGGCCAGACAATGGGTAGGACCGTGGCCGACGGGCGCGGTGGCCCTCATACGGGTACTTCGCGTCCCGGTGCGAATGCCGCGGCAGCTTCAAGCGGGTGCCGGCCCCGGCGTCCGGCGATCTGCCAGATCTCACCGAGCGGACCGTTCGACCCGCGAAGTTCGCTCAGGGCCGCGAACCGGAACTCGGTCGCCACCGCGAGCGCCGCGTGGTCTGGTTGCGTTAAGAGGACGGTCTCCGTCGTCCGCCGGAGCGATTCGGTGCGAGCGCTGCCCGGGGTCACCGTGAGGACGAGCGGCCACGTCGGCGCCACGCCGGTCCATGCTCCGCTGCGGTACAAGTCGAGATATCGGACGATCTTCTGGCCGAAGGTCGCCGGGGACTCGGTCCCGAGGTCAACCTCAAGGAAGGCGTCCAGCTCCTGGGTCCGTGTCGCATAGACCAACTGCCCGTCGGGCCGCACCGGCGACGGCCGCAGTGCCGACTCCAGATCCCAATCTGACTGCCAGCTGAGGAGCTCGTGACCGAGGTGCGCCTGAGCGCTCCGGGTGAAGATGACGGCAACCTCAGCGGTCGTCAGCGCGTGCTCGACGAACAGCAGGCCCCGGCGCGTCGGAGCTCGCCCGGCGCGGGGGGCCAGGCCGGCGAGGAGCGCTGCTCCCGGCGGCCGTAGGTACACCGCCCGCCGCGTGGATCCGCCGCCGGGTCGGCCGATGACCCGCTCCGTTGCGCCGATCAGCCCGCGCTCCAGGAGCCGCGCCAAGATCCGCTGGGTGAGCACGGTCCGCGAGCGCGGGCTGACGGGCGACCCGTCGAACAGAAATGCTTCCACGTGCGCGCTGCTGAGGTAATGGAAGCAGCCAAGTCGGACCAGGACCTCGAGCTCGTGACTGGTGGCGCCGATCACCGGACTACCAGACGATGAGCGGAGGTAGTCCTGGTCGCGCGGGGCTGGACACCCGCGCCAGTCCGCGGGCACAACACTTAACAAGTAGTCGTGGACCCGCCGATATGCGATTGTCCGCTTAGCGGCCGCCACGAGGGCGAGATCAACGCCAATGCAAGGCCCGCCCGCCCCGCCCGCACCGCCTCAGCCCTCTCGTAACTTCGTCATGCGCTGAGGAACATCCCAGTGAAATAGAAAGTCACGGCGTAGCCAGACACCAAGTTTCCGTTGGGCCCGTAGCCGGCGTGCCAGACGTAATCGCACTTGTCGAAGGTGTGAGACGAGATCAACGCGGTCGACTCGTGGCCACGTCCGCGGGCGTGGTGTAGGAGAACCACCGCGCGATCCTCTGAACGCGCACTCTAACTCGCCACCTCCAGCATCTTCATCGTTTCGTCGTCCTCGATCGCGACGAGCGGCTTCGCCAGGTAGTCGAGGCT
>JBBRQB010000056.1:0-13677 GCA_038227105.1 Candidatus Limnocylindria bacterium
AGCGACCATGAGCCGGCGACGAGGAACGGCAGGTTCGGGCGGGCGCCACCGATCGAGATGAACGGGACGACCGCGCTTTGGAGGAGGGCTGCGGCCAGGGGTATCGCTATCGCGAGCGCGATCCGCACCGGCCTAGGTGAGGTTCCCAGCGGTCTCTGATACATGCTCAGGCCGCTGCACGAAGATCCTCGAGCCAGTCCGCGAGATGGGTCAGCGCCGGGATGTTCTCGAAGCCCCGATCGGTGAACGGAGTCCCGTCGTACCGCTCGCCGGGGGTCAGCCAGCCGATCTCGCCATGGAGCCGGTGGTAGTTGTAGTAGCGGACGAAGCGCTCCATCGCCGCCTCGGCGTCGGCGAGCGAGCGGAACACCTCGCGGTCCAGGACCTCGCTCTTGAGCGTCGCCCAGAACGACTCGATCTTCCCGTTCGTCCACGGGGTGTTGATCTGGGTCTTGATCTGGCGGATCCCAAGGTCGCGCAGCGTCTTGCCGAAACGGTTGAGCAGCCCCGGCATCCAGTGCACGAACTCGGTGCCGTTGTCGGTCATCAGCTCGAGCGGCCGGCCGCACAGCTCGATGCAGTCCCGCAGCCAGTCGAGGATCGCCGTCAGCTCCTTGCCGCCGCCGATCCGCAGCCCCAAGACGTACCGGGAATGGTCGTCGACCAAGCCGAAGATCCAGGTCTTGAGGTACTGGTGGGGCTCGAGCTGGATGAAGAACGGGCCCTTGATGTCGATGTGCCAGAGCGCATTCGGGCTCGAGCGCTCATAGCGCGGGCCGCGCTCGCGCGGCCCCGACGGTCGGCTCGTCCCCAGATCGTCGAACACTCGCTCGATCCAGCCGTGGCTGACCACGGCGATCTCGCGCCGGCGCAGCTCGGCCGAGATCCGCTTGGCGTTCCAGTACGTGTGCAGCCGGACCGCGATGACGACCTGCTCGACCCAGCCATCGTGCGTGAGCACCGGGTGCCGCGGACCGTACGGCTGCGGGACCAGCGCCGCGAGGCCGCCGATCGCATACGTCTGTTGCCAGCGCCAGAGAGTCATCCGGCTGCACCCGCCGAGCGCGAGCGCGGCAGCGAGCCCGTCGTCGCGGGCGACCCGCAGGATCCGCGCACGCTCGCGGACCACACCCATCCGGCTGTGGGGCCGATCCGACTGTGGTGGACGACCGCCTCGGGTCGCCAGAAAACGGAACCCTGGACCTTCCTGGTACGTGCGCCGGAGCCAACGCCGCTCCGGATCGTGAATCTTGCGTGGGTCGCCAGCGATCTCTTCCATCCGCGAGACGCTAGCCGCGATGTATCAGAGACCGCTGGGAACCTCACCTAGGCCGCCGCGTCGCCGTACTGGCAGTAGATCAGCCGCGCGATGTCACCTTGTGCGACCAGGCCCAGGAACAGGTCCACGAGTCGGGCATCCCACTGCGATCCGCTGCCTGCCTGCAGCCGGCGGCCAGCCTCCTCCACGTCCAAGCCCGGCCGGTACGGGCGATCCGAGGTCATCGCGTCCCAGGCATCGGCGATCGCGGCGATCCGTGCGCCCAGCGCGATCTCTTCACCGGCCAGGTGATCGGGATACTCGCGGCCGTCGACGCGCTCGTGGTGGTGACGCACGATCGGCAAGTACCGCTCCACGCTGTGCAATGGCTGGAGGATCCGCTCCCCGATCTCCGAGTGCCTCTGCATCACGGCGTATTCGTCCGGATCGAGGGGCCTGCGCTTGAGCAGGATCGCGTCAGGGATCGAGATCTTGTGCAATGGACGTGACCGATGCAGTGAGCAAGCGCCAACGCACGGAGCTTCTGCACAGCGAATTTGCCGCGCTGCTCGATCTGGTGCCGAGCGGCGTCATTGTCGCTGACAGCGCAGATCGGCTCGTCAAGGTGAACAAGTCGATCGAACGGATCACCGGGATCGGGCGGGCACGATTCCTTGCGAGCGGGGCCTCGGAAGCAATGAGCGTTCTGCGCCTTCGCGATAGCAACGGCGAACCTGTCCCAGCCGAGCACACGCCGCTCGCGTGCGCTCAGCGCGGTGAGATCACGAACTGGATCGAATACCTGATAGGCCGACGCGGCGAGGATGTGCACATCCGCGCTTCAGGCCGGCCACTGCGCGACGCGGAGGGAAACGTCCTCGGCGTGTTGGTCGTGATCGAAGAGATCTGACGGCGGCGGTGCGCTTCCGGTGTCGGGATCGCTCGGCGCCGGCCAAGCCGGCCTACAGGTCGGCCGTCCGCCACGCAGGCAGTGCCGTTCGCCTCTATCCATCGACCCGATCGATGCCAGAGTGGAAGACGCACCGGATCACGGTCGCTCGGAAAGGTGGGATCCATGTCTCAAGATTCATCTCTGTTCGCCGGTACGGTCGCGCTCGTGACCGGAGGCGGTTCTGGCATCGGCGCGGAATGCAGTCGCCGGTTCGCAAGGGAAGGCGCGAAGGTCATCGTTGCCGATCGCAATCTTCCGGCGGCCGAGGCCGTGGCGAAGGACATTCGGGCGGCGAACGGCAGCGCGGCAGCGATCTCCGTCGAGGTGTCGGATCCCGAGTCAGTCGAGGCGATGGTCCAATTCGCGGTCAAGACGTTCGGCGGTCTGGACGTCGCGGTCAACAACGCCGGCATCGGCGGCGTCGCCAAGCCTGTCGGAGAGCTGCCGCCGGACGAGTGGCTCAAGGTCATCAATGTGAATCTGAACGGTGTCTTCTACTGCATGCACTCGGAGATCCCGGCGATGCTCGCCCGCGGCGGCGGCTCGATCATCAACATGGCATCGGTTCTGGGTTCCGTCGGTTTCGCCGCCTCATCGGCGTACGTCTCGGCCAAGCACGCGCTCCTTGGTCTCACGAAGACAGCCGCTCTCGAATACGGGACCAAGAACATTCGGGTCAACGCGGTGGGACCGGGCTTCATAAAGACTCCGCTGCTCGACGCGAACTTGGACGAGGCGACCATGACTGCGCTCGCCGGTATGCACGCGCTTCACCGCCTCGGCCGTCCCGAAGAGGTAGCGGCCCTGGTGTCCTTCCTCGCGTCAGGTGACGCGTCGTTCGTGACCGGCAGCTATCACCTCGTCGACGGCGGCTACTCGGCGCAGTAGGTCGAGCAGCCAATGGCGTCGGACGAGCGCCCTCTATTGCGCGGCTATCTACATGCCGGAGCCGCGGTCGCCGCCGCGCTCGGCGGGACGTACCTCGTCGTTCGGTCGAGCGGCGATCGGCCGGAGCAGCTGTCGATGCTCGTGTACGGCATCGGCCTCACTTGGCTCTTTGCGCTCAGCGCGCTTTACCACGTGCGCACGTGGTCGCCGCGCTGGCGGGCGATCCTGCGGCGGGTCGACCACGCGAACATCTTTGTCCTCATCGCAGCGTCCGACACACCGATCGCGTTCAACGTGCTCTCGGGGTGGTGGCGGGTCGGCATCCTCGGCGCGGTGTGGCCGGTGGCCCTGGTCGGGGTGAGCGCCGCGGTCGCGGACCTGCAGCTCCCCCGGTGGGCGCGGGCCGGCCTCTACGTCGGGATGGGCTGGATCGCCGTGGTCGCGATCGGGCCGCTTGCCGATGCGCTACCGGGGCCCGCGATCGCGCTGCTGATCGGCGGAGGGGTCCTGTATTCGTTGGGGGCCGTGTTGTACGCGCGGAAGTGGCCGACCCTCTGGCCGCGCGTCTTCGGCTATCACGAGGCCTTTCACCTCATGACGATCGCGGCGGCCATCTCTATCTACGTCGTCGTGCTCGTGTACGTCCTGGGCAGACCGCGGCCCTAGCGACGCGATCGCCGACACCAACGCACGACCCACCTGTGCCGCGCGGTGTCGACGGACGACCCACGCAAAAAGCTGACGTCAGAGAAGCGGCCTGTAAGGTCGTCCCCTACCTTCGGGGAGATCCCTCGGCGGCCGCTGGCGCGAGCGTGCCCGGTGACCACGAAGTAGGTTTGCCGGGAAAGGAAGTGACCTCATGAAGACTATGACGTGTAGGCAGATGGGTGGTCCCTGTGACTCGCCATTCCGTGGAAAAACTGCCGACGAGGTTATCAAAGCCGAAGACAGCCATCTGAAAGAGATGGTCGCGAAGGGTGATGAAACCCACAAGAGCGCCCGGAAGAGGATGCAGGATCGGTGGAAGAATCCGATAGCAGGGATCGGGTGGTACATGAACACAAAGAAGGCGTTCGCTGCTCTTCCGGAAGACTGATCGGTCGGCGACGAGAACGTCGGTCGTTCGCGTAGCGATCAATATCGTCAGCGCATGTTGAGCTTTCGGCTCTGGGCGATCGGTCTGCTTCTGGGTGCGGCCGCGGCGATCGTCGTGCCGTACACGTTCGCGCTCTACGGCGTGCCACGCGGTCGGACTCGCGGTGGCGGCCACGGTCGCGCACCCACGACCGGACGGCGCCGCGGGCTTCCTACTGACGATCGGCGCAGGCTGGTTGCTCACGCTCCAGCGCGCGTCCGAGCAGTGCGCCGAACTCAATCGCCAGCCACAATCGTCCTGTCAGATGGGAGACAACTCGGACCTGGTGTTCACCGGTCTACTTCTCTTCGGAGGCGGGTGCGCGCTGAGCGCGTTTCTCATCTTGTCACCGAGGCGGAGCTCGCCCGCGTCACACAAGCAGGGCTAGCTGTGCGACTGACGTTGGTCGATGACGCTGGAGTCCCCGACCAACGTCAGTCGCACACTTGTGAGCCAGGAGGGATTCGAACCCATGACTCGCTGTTCCTTGAAAGTTCGCTCAGGGCGAAATCGACGCCGAGGCGCACCGCACCCGCCGCGCCCATCTCGCCGGCCAATAGCGGCCGTCGCCGCGGGCCGTATCCGCGCCGGGCCACGGTAGGCTCGACCCACATGTATACGTGCCCGATGCATCCTGAGGTCCGTTCCGATCGTCCCGACGCGTGCCCGAAATGCGGCATGGCGCTTGAGCGCGTCACCCCCGCTCCGAGCGGGAAGACTGAATGGACCTGCCCGATGCATCCCGAGATCGTCCGCGACGCCCCCGGCAGCTGTCCGATCTGTGGCATGGCCCTCGAGCCTCGCTCAGGAGCGGCCGAGGATGGCGAGGGAAGCGCAGAGCTCCGCGATATGAGCCGACGCTTCTGGATCTCGCTCGCGCTTGCGCTCCCGGTCGTTGCGATCGGCATGGCCGACCTGCTGCCCGGCCGGCCGCTGGCAGCAGTGCTCCCGGCGAATGCAGGAGCGATCCTGATGCTCGTTCTCGCAACACCGGTGTGCGTGTGGGCGGCTTGGCCCTTCTACGTGCGAGCCGTGAACTCCGTTCGCAACCGCAGCCTCAACATGTTCACGCTCATCGGCCTCGGCGTATCGGTCGCCTACGGCTACAGCGTTGTCGCCACCCTCCTCCCCGGCCTCTTCCCCGCGTCGTTCCGCGGCGAAGGCGGCGCCGTCGCCACCTACTTCGAGGCCGCCGCCGTGATCGTGGCGCTCATCCTGCTCGGTCAGGTCCTCGAGCTGCGCGCGCGGAGCACCACCGGCACCGCGATCCGCGAGCTCCTCGGCCTCGCGCCGAAGACGGCGCGCCGGCTGCGCGACGACGGCACAGAGGAAGAGGTGCCGCTAGACGCAGTCGGAGTCGGCGATCGGCTGCGCGTCCGCCCGGGCGAGCGCGTCCCGGTGGACGGGGTGGTGCTCGAGGGCACGAGCTCGGTCGACGAGTCGATGGTCAGCGGCGAGCCGATCCCGGTCGAGAAGCAGGTGGGCGACCCGGTCGTCGGCGCGACGATCAACGGGACGGGCTCGCTCGTGATGCGGGCCGAGAAGGTTGGCGCGGAGACCCTGCTCGCGCGCATCATCGCGATGGTCTCCGATGCGCAGCGCAGCCGGGCCCCGATCCAGCGGCTCGCCGATCAGGTCTCCGGCTACTTCGTCCCGCTCGTCATTGCCGTCGCCGTCCTGACCTTCGCGGTATGGGCGCTCGTCGGTCCCGAGCCGCGGATGGCTCATGCGATCGTGAACGCCGTCGCGGTGCTCATCATCGCCTGCCCCTGCGCGCTCGGTCTGGCCACGCCGATGTCGATCATGGTCGCCACCGGCAAGGCGGCGACGCTCGGTGTGCTCTTTCGCAACGCCGAGGCGATTGAGGTCCTGCGCAAGGTCGACACCCTCGTCGTCGATAAGACCGGGACGCTCACCGAAGGCAAGCCGAAGCTTGTGACAGTCGAAGCCGCCCCGGGTATCGATGAGCAGGATCTCCTGCGGCTCGCGGCGACGCTCGAGCGCGGCAGCGAGCATCCGCTGGCTGGGGCGATCGTGGGCGGAAGCGAAGAGCGCGGGGTCGCGCTTGGGAGCGCCTCGGAGTTCGAGGCGCCCACCGGCAAGGGAGTCCGCGGCAACGTGGACGGTCGAGCTGTGGCCCTGGGGAACCTTGCGCTCTTGAAAGACCTTGGGATCGAGCCCGGGGCGCTCGCCGAGCGCGCCGAGTCGCTGCGCGCCGACGGCCAGACCGTCATGTTCGTGGCCCTCGACGGCAAGGCGGCTGGTCTGCTCGGCGTCGCGGACCCGATCAAGGCGAGCACCGCCGAAGCGATCAAGGATCTCCACGCGGAGGGCATCCGCATCGTCATGGTGACCGGGGATAGCCGCACGACTGCACAGGCGGTCGCGCGCACGCTCGGACTCGACGAGGTCATCGCCGAGGTCCTGCCTGATCAGAAGGTCGAGGTGGTCAAGCGCCTGCAGCGCGAGGGACGCTTCGTCGCGATGGCCGGCGACGGCATCAACGACGCGCCCGCCCTCGCCCAAGCGCAGGTCGGCATCGCGATGGGCACCGGTACCGACGTTGCAATGGAGAGCGCGTCGGTCACGCTGGTGAAAGGCGACCTCCGCGGGATCGTGCGCGCCCGCCGCCTCTCGCGGCAGACGATGCGCAACATCAAGCAGAACCTCTTCTCTGCCTTCGTCTACAACACCGCCGGCGTACCGATCGCGGCCGGCGTGCTCTATCCGTTCTTCGGCCTATTGCTCTCCCCGGTCATCGCCGCCGCTGCGATGAGCCTCAGCTCCGTCTCGGTGGTGACGAACGCCTTGCGACTGCGTGGCGCGCGGGCCTGAGGCGCCAGCCGCTTCGACGTTCAGACTGACTGAATGATCGCCGCTCGTCTCGCGGGCGTGGGCGCCGCCTACGGCGCGGTCATCCGCAGCCCCCCCCCGCTACCGTTCACCGGCGCGGGGACGTGGCCCGCCACTCGGTCTCGCAGCACCATCGGAAGGATCCCGCCAGCGCGCAGGTACGCGACATCGGCCTCGTTGTCGAGACGCGCCGTCACCTCGAAGACCCGGTTGGTCCCGTCACGCGCCAGAGCATCGACGCTCAGGAGCGCCCGGGGTGCGATCCCACCGCCGATGTCGCGGATGAAGAACAGCTCCTCCCCGGTGAGACCAAGACTGGCGACCGATCCGCCGGCTCGGAACTCGAGCGGCAAGATGCCCATCCCCACGAGGTTGCTGCGGTGGATGCGTTCGAAGCTCTCGGCAATGACCGCGCGGACACCCAGGAGCGCGGGGCCTTTCGCGGCCCAATCGCGTGAGCTGCCCGACCCGTACTCCTTGCCGGCGAGGATGATCAGCGGCACCGACTCGGCGCGGTAGCGTTCGGAGGCGTCGAAGATCGTCATTACGTCGCCGCCGGGCAGGTGCTTCGTCCAGTAGCCCTCGCGGCCCGGCACCAGATGGTTGCGCAGCCGGATGTTGGCGAACGTGCCACGGACCATGACGGCGTCGTTGCCGCGACGGGCGCCGTAGCTGTTGAAGAGGCGCGGCTCGACGCCGTGGTCGATCAGGTATCGCCCCGCCGGGCTCGCGGACGGGATGGTCCCAGCCGGGGAGATGTGATCGGTCGTCACTGAGTCACCGAGCACCAGGAGCGCTCTCGCGGCGAGGATGTCGGTCAGCGCCGGAGGTTCCGCGCCGCTGGCCTGAAAGAACGGCGGTTCGCGCACGTAGGTCGATCGCGGATCCCATGCGAACAGTTCGCCCGACGGCGCCGCCATACCCTGCCAGCGCTCATCGCCTTCGAAGATGCGTTCGTACTGGCGCTGGAACATCTCCACGCGCAGCGACGAGCGGATCACGCTCGCGATCTCCTCGGAGGAGGGCCACAGCTCGCGCAGGTAGACCGGCTTTCCGTCGCGGTCCTGGCCGAGCGGGTCGGTCGTGAGATTTGTTCGTACGGTGCCGGCGAGGGCATACGCCACGACCAAGGGCGGTGAGGCAAGGTAGCTGGAGCGCACGAGCGGATGGATCCGGCCCTCGAAGTTGCGGTTACCCGACAGGACGGCCACGACGTTGAGGCCTTCGTCGGTGACTGCGGCCTCGACCTGTGCGCTGGCCAGCGGACCGCTGTTGCCGATGCAGGTAGTGCAGCCGAACCCGACGAGGTAGAAGCCGAGGGCCTCCAGCGGCTCCATGAGACCGGCGGCCCGCAGGTAGTCGGTGACCACCCGCGAGCCCGGGGCAAGGCTCGTCTTCACCGACTTGGGCACCTGGAGGCCGCGCTCGACCGCCCGCTTGGCGAGAAGGCCGGCCGCGATCATCACCGAGGGATTCGACGTGTTCGTGCAGCTGGTGATCGCGGCGATGACGATGGAGCCATCGTGGACGAGCCGGCTGGGCGCGGCCGGGCGATCGGAGCGCGAGTTCTCCGCGTCGGCCGTCCCGCCCTCGTCGTCGAAGCGCTGGAGCGCGGTGCCCGTGGGTTCGCGGCCGTGGCTCGCAACGAAGCTGTCCCAGACCTTGGCGAGCGGTACGCGGTCCTGCGGACGCCTGGGACCAGCAACGCTGGGTTCGATGCTCGAAAGGTCGAGGTCGATGAGCTCGCTGAAGAGTGGCAGCGGCGTGTCATCGCTGCGGAACAACCCCTGGGTCTTGGTGTACCGCTCGACGAGGTCGATGAGTTCGGACTCGCGGCCGGTCGCCTTTAGATAGCGCAGCGTCTCCGCATCTGGCGGGAAAAACGCGGCGGTCGCGCCGTACTCGGGACACATGTTCGACAGCGTGGCGCGGTCCGCGACGGACAGGCTCGAGAGCCCGGTACCGCAGAACTCGACGAAGGCGTTCACCACACCGGTACGCCGCAGTAGCTCGGTGAGCGTGAGCACGAGATCCGTCGCCGTCACGCCCGAACCCAGCGCTCCGGCGAAGCGCAGGCCGACGACCCGCGGCGTCGGCAGGTACATCGGCTGCCCCAGCATGGCCGCCTCCGCTTCGATGCCGCCAACGCCCCATCCGAGCACACCCATCCCGTTGACCATCGTCGTGTGCGAGTCCGTCCCGACGAGCGTGTCGGGGATGGCGACGGGCCCTCCGTCCTCGTCGCGCACCGCCACCACGCGCGAAAGGCGCTCGAGGTTCACCTGATGACAGATCCCCATCCCCGGCGGGACGACGCGGAAGTTCGGAAAAGCCTGCTGGGCCCAGCGCAGCAGCGCGTATCGCTCGCTGTTGCGTTCATATTCCAGCTCGATGTTGCGTTCGTAGGCGGCGGTCGCACCGAACGCGTCGACCTGGACGGAATGGTCGATCACCAAGTCGACGGGGATGAGCGGAGCCATCCGACGTGGATCGACCCCGGACCGAACGACGGCCGAGCGCATGGCGGCGAGATCGACGACTGCCGGAACCCCGGTGAAATCCTGGAGCAGGATCCGCGCCGGCAGGAACGCGATCTCGGCGCCGTGGTCACTCACCGCCGGCCAGTTGGCTAGCCCACGGACATCCTCTGGCCGCGCAAGACCGGCCGCGGCGCGCCGGACGAGCACCTCGAGCAGGATCTTGAGCGTGACGGGCAGGCGTGATGGATCGCCCAGTCCCGCTTGGCTGACCTGATCAAGCGGGTAATAGCGCACGGCGGTACTCGGCAAGGCGCGGGTGGAAAACAGCTGCGACGGCACGGAGCTCACCAGTGCGTACCGACTACGGCTTCCCGACGTATTTCGCTGGGTCAATGTCGAAGGTCTTCTTGCACCCTGTGCTGCAGAAGTAGTAGCTCGTACCGCGATGATCGGTCTTGCCACCGGGCGGGCTCGCCGCATCGACAGCCATTCCGCATATCGGATCGCGGGCCGTCGCGGCTTCGCGTTCTTCGTTGTCTTCGATCTTGTGCTCGATGCGAGCGCGGTTCGCCCGGCCATGATCGGCCCGCTCCTTCTCGCGCAGCCGCTCGGTCGTGCTGTCGCCTCCGGTCGAGGGAGCCTGGCCTTGCTCGTTGCGGGGTCCGGTCTTGTCCGCCACGCCTACCTCCGCGCCCTAGCGTTCACGGATGGATCATCCGGAACGCCGCGCACGTTAATCGCTGTCGCGAAGTCGGAAGCTGTTCTGTTCGAGGAATGACGAGTCGAGCTGCTCTTCCTTCGCGAAGTGCAGCTTCAAGATCGCGTACATGCCATAAAGGATGCGGCGCAGGTCGTTGGCGGCCTTGGGCTCGAGCGGCGTCTTCAGATGCGTACGCACCATCGCGAACTCGTCCGCGAGCGCCTTGAGTTCGACGTGGTCCGGACGTAGCAGCGATGCTGCTGTGGGGGCGCCCAGGTTGTTCACGATCGCGTCGTACAGCATTCGATCCTCGTGCTCCGCATGCGGTAGGAGGTGATTGACGAGGGTATCGCTGACGTGCTCGAGCTCGCCACACAGGTCGTCGAATGGGACGGTACCGATCGAGTCGCGATGGCCCGGGGATGCTCAAGGTGCTTGACCAGTGCAACGTGTTCATCGCGGAGAGATTGACGGGCGTTCGTCATGGCGTAACTCCATCGTATTCTGCCGCCGACGGAACCTGACCGTCATGATGCTGGGGTGGTGACACGGTGGCCTCGTACCGCGCCGCCCAGCGCATGAACATCCCCGAGCTCGCGCCGTGCAGTGACCCAGGCGCATTGCAACGGAGCCCGGCCGAGGTCAGCGCTGTAGCGAGAGCGTGAGCAGGAAGCAGGCGTCCCTACGCGCGGTGACCGTGTGCTCCAGGTTCGGCGCGAGAACCAGCAGGCCGCCCGGCCCGAGGTCCGTCGGCCCTTCCGCGGTGGTGATCCGCAGCGCGCCGCGCAGCACGTGGATCGTCACGTGAGCCCGTGCCCGATGTCGAGCCATCGAGGTCCCCTTCCGGAGCGCGACGACTTCGACGCCAAGCCCTTCTTCGCGCACGAGCGTCTTCGCCGTGCGGCCCGATCGCCGATACGCCGCGGTTTCCTCAAGGGCGGCCGTCTCTTTTCGTAGCGCGAAGCTCAACGCGGGACCACTCACGCGATGCGTCTTCAAATATGTGTGTCCCGGGCTTGGCATTGTTCCTTACCTCCCTAGACGTCGTCGGGGCTCATGGTGGCCGCCCCGTCGCACACGTTAGACAGCCCCAAGTAATCCGGAGATCGTTAACAGCGACGTAACTCGTCCGCCCAGGCCCGACTAGGACTCCCAGCGGTTAACGGCGATCTTCCCCGCGGCCGGCAATCTCTCGCGCGAGGCCCCTTGGGCCTGCCATGCGCGCGTGAAGGGCGGGTCGCACGTAACGGGACCGTCATGTCGCGGCGCTCCGCGTACGGCTACCGTTGACGGGAGTTAAGCGCGATCGCCCGAACAGATTGAAGGAGTCGACGTCATGTGCATGAACTGTGGCTGCGGTAAGAACGAAGAGCGGCACAAGCCCACCGACATCACCCTGAGCGACCTCACAGCAGCGGCCAAGGGCCACGACATGGAGGTTGAGAAGGCCGCCGACAACATCCACGATGGCGCGCGAGCACTGAAGAAGAGCGGCAAGATCAGCTAAGCGGAAAGCAAACAGGAGCAGCGAGGCGAAGCTGCTGACGCCGTTTCAACAGGAAAGCCCCGGAGTGATCCGGGGCTTTCTACTGACCGAAGTAAAGGGCGAGCGGACGAGCTTGGGAGCGCTCCTTGGCATCGCCGATCTTCTTCTCGCAAGCGTGACATGTTCGTCCGTCATGACTGACTCTCCCCGTGGTGCTGCATCTGTCGAGCGGTGACGCCGCGGCCGTATCGGCATTTGGCGACGCGTTCGGTGTGGGCGACTGGTCAGCAGCAGTTCGCGATCGCCGCCACGAGCTCATCGATATCGATCGGCTTGGACAGGCATCGCTGGAAGCCGGCGGCCATCACGCGCTCACGGTCCTCGGTACTGGCATAGGCCGTCAGCGCGATCGCGGGGATCGATCCCCCGCGGGCGGGGTCCAGCGCCCGCACGCTACGAATGAGGTCATAGCCGTCGCGCTCCGGGAGTGCAAGGTCGCTCAACAAGACATCGGGCCTCACGCGCTCGAGCTCGCTCAGCGCGGCCGCGACGGTTTCGGTGGCCGTCACTATGGCGCCGCTGTCCTCGAGCATCAACGTGATTACCTCCCGCGCATCGGCATTGTCTTCCACCAGGAGCACGTGCCGTCCCGCGAGACCCGTGGTCGGATCAGACGCAGCGGCCCGATCCGCAGCCTCATCCGCCGCCGGGAGTTCAACGGTCAGCGGCAACGTCACCGTGAAGGTCGCTCCGTGGCCGAGCCCGGGGCTCGCGGCATTGAGCGCCCCGCCGTGCAGCTCCGCCAGATGTCGGGCGATCCCGAGCCCGAGCCCGAGGCCACCGTGGCTGCGTTTACGAGGTTCGGTGCCGAACGGAGCGAAGACCTGCGGCAGCTGGTCGGACGAGATCCCTGCGCCCGTATCGCTCACTTGTATCTCGACCTCGGAGCCGTTCCGGGCGATCCGTACCGCGATCTGGCCCCCGCTGGGAGTGAACTTCATCGCGTTGGAGACGAGGTTGCCGACGATCTGCTGCACCCGCGCGGCGTCGCCCTGGATCCGGCCGGCGCCATCCTCGATCGACATGCCAAGGCGGATCCCCTTCGCGTCGGCCGACGGACGCAGGTTCTCGATCACCGTCTGCACCGCTGGCGCGACCAACATCGGTGCGAGGTCGAGCTGCAGCACGCCGGCAGTGATCCGCGAGACATCGAGCAAATCTTCGATCAGCCGAGCCTGCAAGACGGTGTTGCGCTCGATCACGTCCAGCGCCCGCTCGGTGTGGTCCGTCGAGAGACGCCGAGACCGGAGCAGCCTGACCCAGCCCAGCATCGATTGAAGCGGGCTGCGCAGCTCATGTGACAGGACTGCGAGGAATCGGTCCTTCGACTGCGTTGCCTGTTCGGCCGCCGCGCGCAGCGCCTGCTCGCGCTCGTTCGTTTCCTGGAGCGCCTGCTCGAAGTGCTTGCGCTCGGTGACGTCGCGCGCGGCGGCGAACACGCCCTGCAGCACCCGATCTCGATCGTAGAAGGTGGTCGCATTGTAGGACACGACTGTCATCTTGCCGTCCCTGGCGCGCGCGGTAAGTTCGTAGTTGGTGACCTTCTTCTCGCTCAGCACCAGCTTGATGGCCGCTTCGGCCCGCTCGGAATCGGTGAAGTAGTTCTTGAACGGCGCGCCGATCAACTCGTCGCGCGTGCAGCCGGTGAGCGCTTCCATCTGCTTATTGACGTCGGTGATGATGCCGAGCGGATCGGTGGTCATCAGCGCGTCGATGTTGGACTCGATGAGCGAGCGCGTGTAGAACTGCTGATCGCGCAGGCGTTGGTCGAGCTTCTGCCGCTCTGCTTCGATCTGCTTGCGGGCGCTGTTATCGGTTCCGATGAGCAGGTAGCCGATGATCTTGTCCCGCTCGTCGCGCAGCGC
>JBBRQB010000057.1:0-13573 GCA_038227105.1 Candidatus Limnocylindria bacterium
GATGCCGGCATCAACATGACTCCGAACGGGCTCGCCGGCGACGTCGAACTCGAAAGCGTTGCGAGCGTCGCCGGCGCGCTCAGTCCGGTGCCCGGTGGTCTCGGCGCGGTGACCGCCGCGTTGCTACTGCGAAATGTGCTGATCGCGACGGAGCGCCAGACCAGCTAGCAACACGTGGGCGGTTGCCCAATCGGAAACGCCAGTACTTGGCTCGCGTTCACGACAAACAGGAACAGAACGAACTTCAGTCGACGATTCATCTCTCCACCAAAGCGCTGATTTTCTTGGTCGTCTTGTAAGCAAGGTCCGCGTATCGCTGGGAGTCGCGGGCGTCGCTTCGCGCTGCAGCAGACTTGCTCAGGCGCATATACGTGTCGCCGAGCTCAGCTTTCGCACCGAGCACTTTGTAGATCGCGGCTGCCTCCTCCAGCTGCGTTTCTACCTGCGAGTGGTCACCATTGGCCCCACTGATGTCGGCGAGCACGAGCTTGGCTGCAGCAGCCGCGCGTTGGTTCTTGACCGCCTCGGCAGCTGCGAGCGCCTCGCGGGCATGGGTCTCGGCGAGGTCCAACTTGCCTGCTTTCAACTCGCCTTCCGCCTTGGTGCAGATGTAGTGCGGCAAGTTGAAGGCTGGGCCGCTCGCCGTCGCGATGCGTATCGCTTGGTCGACGTGATCAGTTGCAGCTTTGAAGTGACCGCGTTCGGTAGCGATCACGGCGAGGAAGTTCAAGGTCATTGCCATGACCGTCATGTCCTGCCCAGCCTCATTTAGAGCCAGGGCTTTCTGCGTGTAACCGGTTGCTGCCTCCAGGTCACCCAACGCTCGATACGCGTAGCCGAGCGCGTTGTAGATCGATACGAGGCCGGCGACATCACCGAAGTCCTGCGCCCATTCGAGGGCCGTCTGCAAGTAACTGTTCGCCTCTTCGTAATCGCCGTTGTCTATGAGGATTACGCCCAAATCTTTCACGACTCGAAGCCTGAGCATCTGATCACGCACCGCCGACTTGTCGAGTTCGCCGAGCAACTTTCGCAGCATCGTGACCGCCTGAGGGGCATTTCCGCTCTGCCGGTACGCAAGGGCGGTCTGGTACTGGATTCGACTCACGACGGATGAGCTCGCCGATTGCTGAAGTCTTTCTGCAGCTGCCAACTCGCGTAAGGCATCACTGCCTTGGACGAGGTGGTTGTGCGCGGTACCGAGAATCAAGTGGAGACGACAGCGCTCGGTGGGCGACTCAGACGACTCGAGAAGCGGACGTGTTCGTTCGATCGCCTCTCCGGCCGTCTGACGACTTAGAAGTGCCTCAGCGCTGCGGATATCAAGCTCTCGCTCCTGACGCCGGCGGTCGGCGTCTGCATCTTCCAAGAAGTACGAAGCTGGCTTGCTGAGCTTCTCTGCCAGGAACTCGAGCGACTTCATCGCCGGACGCACCTTGCCGAGCTCGATCGCGCTCACGTACGCGCGCGTGAAGTGCGGTGCGCCGAGCTGCGCCTGGCTCAGGCCGGAGTCGAGCCGAGCTTTGCGGATCCGCTCGCCGATCTGCTGCAGCGAGTCAGATACGGGCGCTGGGCGGCGGACACGACTGCGCACCTGAGGCATGGCGCGGCGACGATATGCCCGCCGCCGGGCCACGTCAATATCGAATCGACAGCCTGTTCTAGAGCGAGCTGGGCGCCCGGATGACCGGCGGGTGGGCCGGGTCGTCGAAGTGCTGGGTATCGATGTACCGGACGCGGCCGCGCGCGGCGTCCAGGAGGATGGAATGCGTGCGGGCGCCGCGGCTGAAGAAGCGGACGCCACGGAGGAGCTCGCCGTCGGTAACGCCGGTCGCCACGAAGCGGATGTCCGCGCCGCTCGCGAGGTCCTCGGTCCGATAGATGCGGTTTTCGTCGGTGATGCCCATCTTCTTCGCCCGGGCGCGCTCTTCTTCGCTGCGGAACCTGAGTCGGCCGAGGATCTCGCCGCCGAGGCAACGCATCGCGGCCGCCGCGAGCACACCCTCGGGCGCGCCACCCGTGCCCATCACGGCGTGCACGGCGGTGCCGGCGACAGCGACGGACATTGCGGCCATGAGGTCACCGTCTTCGATGAGCTTGATGCGCGCGCCGGCAGCGCGGACGTCGGCGATGAGCTTCTCGTGCCGCGGCCGGTCGAGGATCACGACGGTGAGGTCATCGATCTCGCGATTAAGGGAGTCCGCGATGATCTTCAGGTTCTCCTTGACCGGCCGGTCGAGGTCGACCTTGCCCTTCGCCGGCAGACCAACGACGAGCTTCTCCATATACGTGTCTGGTGCGTTGAGGAGGCCGCCTCGCTCCGATGCGGCGAGCACCGCGATCGCGTTCGCGCGACCGTGCGCGACCGGATTCGTGCCTTCGAGCGGGTCGACCGCGATGTCGACCTCGGGACCGATGCCCTTGCCGACCTCTTCGCCGATGTACAGCATGGGCGCTTCGTCGCGCTCACCTTCGCCGATGACGATCCGTCCGTGGAAGGACACCTCGTCCATGGTGGTGCGCATCGCCGACACGGCCGCTTGGTCGGCCTGGTTCTTCTCGCCGTGGCCCATCCAGTGGGACGCGGCGATCGCCGCAGCCTCCGTGATGCGGACAAGTTCCAGACCTGGTGTGCGTTCGATCACGATTCGCAACGCTAGCGGATAGCACGCAGGCATAGGATTTTGCGCATGAACTGGCGCTGGTCCAACGTGCTGCTGCTGACGGCTTTGCTCATCGCGAGCGGTGCTTTGGTCAGCGCGGTCTGGCGGGTCGGCGGGCGCGAAGCGCAAGCGGAACCGGTACGTCCCGCTCTGGTTGCGTCAGAACCGGACCCCGGCGATCTCCCGAACACGATCGCGTTGCAGCAACCGATCCTCGCGCCGAAGCCTGGAGACCCGCCGGGCTACACGCGTGTTCCCGCGCCAAAGGTCGAGGGCGGTGCACGACGGGTCGGCATCCAGATCGGACATTGGCAGACCGACAACGTGCCGCCGGAGCTCCGCCGGCTCGAAGTGCAGACGGGCACGAGCTGGAACGGCCTCAGCGAGGTCGAGGTCACGATGGAGATCGCAAACTGGATCTCTGATCTCCTCAAGAGCCATGGGTATCTCGTCGACATTCTTCCGACAACCGTTCCCGCGGGGTACCTCGCTGACACGTTCGTTGCGCTTCACATGGATGGCGACGGGACGGGCGAGAACAGCGGCTACAAGCTCGCACATGGGACACGCCGCGGGCCGTACGAACAGCTACTGCTCGACGACATCAAGGATGAGTACGGCAGCGCGACCGGGCTTCCGTACGATGCACTACGAATCTCGGCGGGGATGCGCGGCTACTACGGTTTTTCTTGGCAGCGCTATAGGTCGGCGACCTCGCCATTCACTCCGTCGGTGATCATCGAGATGGGTTACCTCAGCAACGATGGCGACCGCGCACTCGCGATGGACCACCCCGATGTGCTTGCACGCGCAATCGCGAACGGTATCGAGCGATTCTTATCTGAGGTTCCCTCGACCGAGTTGTTCGGTAAGGACCTGCTGCTTCCGCCAACGCGTCAGGCTTTCCCGGGCGTTTCGCCTTCGGCTTCACCCTCGCCGACTCCGTAGCCTGCGCCGCGATCCAGGCGCGGAACTCCTCTTCCGTCTTCGTGCGCTTGCGCCGATTGCACCGCTGGCAAGCAGGCAATATGTTCGCGATCGTGTTCTTGCCTCTGCGACTGAGGGGTGTTCGATGGTCGGCTTCGATCTTTTCAGCCGTTACGCCACAGTACGCACAACGCCCGCCGTACTTCTTCAGAAGGGCTTCCGAATCCTGAACGCGAATGAACTCACCCCCTGACGGCGGCGTAGGAGCGGTTGCGCGCATACACGAGCTGGCGGTTTCGATCGTTGTAGGCACGTTGCCATGCGACGCGCTCGTCCCGATGACTCAAGTAATACGCCCGCTACTTCGCGCGAAGGCGCTCACGCGCCAAGGCGAACCGGATTGGGTCATGTTTCAGCCGCTCGCGGTAGCGGCGCACAGCCTCTCGTCGTGCCGCCCGTTTCTCGTCTTCATCCACAGTCCATCAGATACGAACCTCGCGAAGTCGTGTCAATGGGACGTGAGGCGCTCCGCGAGCCGCGCGGCGGCCTCTTCGATGAGCGGCTCTGCATGTCGCATCGCGGCCGCGAGTGGCATCCCATCCGGTCTGCTGACCTCGATCAACTCGACGCCCTGCTGCAGCAGCGCCTCGTACCCAGGCGCGGTCCCGCCGACCACCATCGCAGCACGAACGCCGGCGTCGCGCGCCGCGTGCGTCACGGCCTGGGTGAGCTTGCCATACGCGCTTTGCGCATCGACGCGGCCCTCGCCGGTGATCACCAGGTCGGCGCCCGCGATGCGCGAAGCGAACTTGGTCGCGTCGAGCACGAGCTCGGCGCCTGAGCGCAGCCGCGCATCGAGGAACGCGAGGAGACCCGCGCCCAGTCCACCGGCGGCACCGGCACCGGGAACATCGCGCACGTTGCGACCAACGAATGCCTCGATCACATCGGCGTACGTCGCGAGCGCTGCATCGAGCTCGCTGATCATCTCGGGCGTGGCGCCCTTCTGCGGACCGTAGATCGCTGACGCGCCCTCGGGGCCGAGCAACGGATTGCTGACGTCGCACGCGACCTCGATCGACGGCCGGATCAGCCGCGGATCGGTCTGCCCTTCCAGATGATGGAGCCGCCGCAACGGAGCGCCGCCCTCAGGAAGATCGCGTCCCTCGCGATCGAGGAACCGGTAGCCGAGCGCGCGAGCCATGCCGGACCCGCCGTCGTTCGTCGCGCTGCCGCCGATCCCGATGACGATCCGGTGCGCGCCGCTCGCTGCCGCCTCGAGGATGAGCTCGCCGGTGCCGCGCGTGCTCGTGATGCGCGGATCGCGCTCGTTCTCGCGCAACAGCGGCAGCCCGCTCGCTGCGGCCATCTCGACGACCGCGGTCTTCCCGTCGCCGAGGATCCCCCACTCCGCATCGATCTCGCGCAGCAGCGGATCGTGGACGAGGGACGTTCGGAGCGTTCCTTTGGTGGCGCGGACGAGCGCGTGGACCGTGCCCTCCCCGCCGTCAGCGAGCGGGACCTCGTCGAGCTGCGCATCGGGCAGGACGCGCCGGAAGCCGCGTGCGATCGCGGCCGCGACGGCGACCGCATCGGCGCTTCCCTTGAAGGATTGCGGCGCGATCACGACCCGGTACGGAATGCCGCTGAGCGTAAACGCGTTGACGGAACCGTGGCCCGCAACAGAAATAGACTCGACAGGTGACCGTCGTTTCCCGGGAGAGCGATCCCGCCTGTATCGAGCGCGAACCAGCCGAGCTCGCCCCGGCCTGGTCCGCGCTTTCCGCCGATCGGCAGCCCCCGAGCATCTTCCTCACCCCCGAATGGATCGCCACCGCCCGCGCCCACGACCGCTCCACCCCCATCACCCTCTCGGTCGGCACGCCCATGCGCGGCATCGCCGCGCTCGCGCGCGAGACCGACGGGACCATCACGTTCGCGGGTGGCCAGATCACCGATGAGCAGGACGTCGTGGCGTCGCCGGCACACGCGGCCGACGTCGCGACCGCGGTCGCCTGCTGGGTCGCGGAGCAGCGCCCGCCGCGCGTCCGCCTCGAGTTCGTGCCCGAAGAGCGGCCGACCCTCGACGCATTCGACTCCGTCCTGACCGCCGCGGGCTACCGGGTCACGCGCGCGCGGCAGATCGTCTCGCCGCTGCTCGCCCTGCCGAGCTCGTACGAGGACTACGTGCAGTCGCTGGGCAAGAAGGAGCGCCACGAGCTCCGGCGCAAGGTGCGCCGGCTCGAGGCCGCGGGGGCAGCGGGCTTCCGCTTCGCGAGCGACGCGGAGCGTGGCGCGATTCTCGACCGGTTCTTCGATCTGCACCGGCTCAGTCGTGGCGACAAGTCCGGCTTCATGACGCCCGATGTCGAGCGCTTCTTCCGTGACGTCGCGGACACGCTTGCACCGCTCGATCGCCTGCGGCTCGGTGTCCTGTCGTTCGCCGGCGCGGATGCTGCGGTGTTGTTCGGCTTCAGCGTCGGCCGCGTCCTGCAGCTGTACAACGCCGCCTACGACCCCGGCCTCGCCTCGCTCTCCGTCGGTATCGTCAGTCACGCCTGGGAGATCCGCGAAGCGATCGCGCAGGGCTACACGACGTACGACCTCCTCCGCGGCGACGAACCGTACAAATACGACCTCGGCGCGACGGACCGCTGGCTCGCGCGCCTAGACGCGGAGCGCGCCTGATGCGCGTCGCGATGCTCTCGGTGCACGCGTGCCCGATGGCGAAGCTCGGTGGCCGCGACTCCGGCGGCATGAACCTGTACATCCGTGAGCTCGCACGCGATCTCGCGAGCCGCGGCGTCGAAGTGGACGTCTACACGCGTCAGCGCGAAAACGACCACCCGACGATCCAGGAGATCGTGCCCGGCGCGCGGGTCATCCACATCTCGGCCGGTCCGGTGAGCTACATCCCGAAGATGGAGGTCTACGACCGGCTCGACGAGTTCACGGCCGGTGTCGACGCGTACGTCAACGAGCACGAGATCCGGTACGACGTCATCCACGCGCACTACTGGCTGTCCGCGGAGGTGGCCCGCATCCTCGCGCCTCGCTGGGGGGTGCCGCGCATCCAGATGTTCCACACGCTCGGTCTGGTGAAGCGCGAGGTCATGGACGAGGACCTTGACGGCGAGAGCGACGTGCGAGTCATGATCGAGCGGCGCGCGGTCGCCGAGTCGCAGGCGATCGTCGCGGCGAGCGAGATCGAGGCGAGCGAGCTCGAGCAGCTCTATGCCGCGGACCCGTCGAAGCTCCGCATCATCCCGTGCGGCGTCGACCCGGACGTCTTCCACCCGATCCGCCAGGCCGATGCGCGCCGCGCGCTCGGGCGCGACGAGTGCGAGCAGATGGTGCTGTTCGTCGGCCGGATCGAGCAGATCAAGGGCATCGACGTGCTCCTGCGCGCGATCGGTCTCCTCTTCCAGACGTACCCGGAGTTCCGCAACGAGCTCTGCCTGCTCGTCGTCGGGGGCGCGCTCGACGCGCAGGACAGTGAGGCCGAGACCGACAAGATCGTCGAGCTCCGCAGGCTCGTCCACGAGCACCGCCTCGAGGACACAGTGGACTTCGTCGGCTCGCAGGAGCAGCAGCGCCTCGCCCTCTTCTACAACGCGGCGGACGTCTGCGCGGTCCCGTCGCTGACGGAATCGTTCGGGCTCGTCGCGCTCGAGGCAATGGCGTGCGGCACGCCGGTCGTCGCGACGCGCGTCGGCGGCCTCCAGACCGTCATCGACAACAACGTCTCCGGGCTCCTCGTGCCGGCGGGTGACGACACGGCCCTCGCCGAGGCGATGGTGCGGGTGCTTCTCGATCCCGCCCTCCGGCTGCGGCTCGCCGCGGGTGCCCGCGAGCGAGCCAAGGCGTATTCATGGCATCGTGTCGGCGAGGCGGTCGCCGCCCTATACGCGGATCTCATGCAGCCGGTGGAGGTCTGATGGCCGACGCGTTCGAGCTCCCGCGCCGCGCGATGGCGATCTACGCGCACCCCGACGACGTGGACTTCGGCTGTTCCGGCACGATCGCGCTCTGGACCGCGCAGGGCGTCCACCTGACGTACTGCCTGCTCACGAGCGGCAACAAGGGCACCCACGATCCGAAGATGACGCCGGAGCGCATCGCGTCGATCCGCGAGAAGGAGCAGGCCGAGGCCGGCCGCCGCGCGGGCGCATCCGAGTTCGTGTTCCTTCGCCACGATGACGGCGAGCTCGAGGTCGGCATGGATCTGCGCGGCGAGGTCTGCAAGCAGATCCGCATCCACAAGCCCGACCTCGTGTTCTGCCAGGACCCGTGGCGGCAGTATCAGATGCATCCCGATCACCGCGTCGCGGGCTGGTCGGCGCTCGACGGCGTCATCGCTGCGCGCGACCACCTGTTCTTCCCCGAGCAGCTCAGGGACGGCGTCACGCATCACCGCGTCTCGCGCGTGCTGATGTTCGGCACCGCCGAGCCGAACATATGGTTCGACATCAGCACGACGATGACGACCAAGATCAGCGCGCTCCAGGCGCACGAGAGCCAGATCGGCGACTTCAAGCAGCTCTCCGAGCGGATGCACATGTTCGCCGCAGCGACCGGCAAGGCCTGGGGCCTCGAGAAGGCGGAAGCGTTCCGCTACCTGGAGCTCGCCTAAGCGAGCACGCGGCCCGCCATACTCCCCATGTGCGCCGATGTCCCTCCTGCGCGGAACGGATCCAGAATGCCGCGATCCTTTGCCGCTATTGCGGCAAGGACGTGGCGCCGCTGCGGTCTGCCAGAGCGGCGAACGGCAGCTTCGGCGTCCTCAGGCTCGCGGCGCTCGCGCTCCTGTTGGTCGTCATGGGCATCGCGCTCCTCTACGCGTACCGGGCGCAGAGCCCTTCGGCGGCGCAGGTCCCGATGTCGCAAGCGATCGCCGAGATCCAGAGCGGTCAGGTAAAAGCTGTTGCGATCGCCGGTGACCAGACGACGCTCGTCCTCCGGGACGGCACCCACCAGGTGGCGACCGTCGGCGTGCCGAGTGACTCGCTCAAGAAAGTCGTCCTCGACTACAACGCGACCGCCCCGCCGGAGCGATTCGTCGTGCTGAGCATCCAGAACGAGGCGCCATCGTTCGGGGTCGTGGGGTCGGTACTGCTGAGCCTTTTGCCGGTGTTCCTGATCTTCGGCCTCGTCGTGGTTGTGGTCCGGGTGGCGATCCGCCGCTAGTGCTTGAAGTGCCGCCGTCCGGTGAAGAGCATCGCCATGCGATGGCGGTTCGCGGTGTCGATCATCATCTGATCGCGCATCGATCCACCGGGCTGGATGATCGCGGTCACGCCGGCGCGGGCAGCGACCTCGATACCGTCGGGGAACGGGAAATACGCGTCTGAGGACATGACCGCGAGGCGGGCGTTCTCGCCGGCCTTGCGGACCGCGACCTCGACCGCGACGACGCGCGACAGCTGGCCCGGGCCGATGCCAACGCTCATGAGGTTCTTCGCGAGCACGATGCCGTTGGACGTCACGTGCCGCACGCAACGCCACGAGAAGATGAGGTCGGTGAGCTCCTCGAGCGTCGGGTGGCGCTCGGTCACGACCTTGAAGTTCGATTCGTCGGCAACGGACTCGTCGGGCGTCTGCACGAGCATGCCGCCGGAGACGCGCTTGTAGTCGAGCATCCCATCGCCACGGCGGCCGCGCAGCTGCGGCGCCCAGCCCTTCACCGCGAAGATCTCGAGGTTCTTGCGCTCCTTGAGGATCGGAAGCGCGTCCTCGGCATACGCCGGCGCGATGATCGCCTCATAGAACGTGTCCTTCAGCGCGTCGGCGAGCTCACGCGACACCGGACGGTTCACCGCGACGATGCCGCCGAACGCGGACACCGAGTCGCAGAGGAACGCGCTGCGGTACGCCTTCGCGATCTCGACGTCGGACGCGATCCCGCACGGGTTCTGGTGCTTCACGATCGCCGCGGTCGGCTGCGTGAAGTCCGATGCGATCCGCCACGCGGCGTTGATATCGAGCATGTTGTTGAAGCTCGTGGCCTTGCCGTGCAGCTGCTCCATGCCCGTCATGGCACCAGACTCGCCGCGCACGGCGTAGAACGCGGCCTGCTGGTGGGGGTTCTCGCCGTAGCGCAGGTCGCGGACCTTACGGAGCGAGAGCGTCATCTCGTCGGGGAACTGGACGCCCGCGTCGGTCGCGACCTGCGCCGCGATCGCCGCGTCGTACGCCGCGGTGTGCGAGAACGCCTCCGCGGCGAGCTGGCGGCGCGTCTCGACGGAGACCGAGCCTCGCTCGCGCAGCTCCTCGAGGACCGGACCGTAGCGCTCGGGGCGCGAGAGGATGATCACGTCGGCGTGATTCTTCGCCGCTGCGCGGAGGAGCGTCACGCCGCCGATGTCGATCTTCTCGAGCAGCGCATCACCGGACGCGCCGGACGCGGCGACCTCACGGAACGGGTACAGGTTGGCTGCCACGAGGTCGATCGGCTCGATGCCCTGGGCCTTGAGCTCGCCCATGTGCTTCTCGTTCGAGCGCCGCGCGAGGATCGCGCCGTGGACCTTGGGATGAAGGGTCTTCACCCGGCCGTCGAGCAGCGACGGCGAACCAGTGACGTCCTCGACCGAGCGTGAGGTGATGCCCTCGGCGGCGAGCGCGGCGCGTGTGCCGTCGGTCGCGATCAGCTCCCAGCCGAGCTCCTGTAGGCCGCGCGCGAGCGCGATGAGACCGGTCTTGTCATCAACGGAAAGAAGTGCGCGCATGCGTCTCCATCAAAAAGGCATCCCCGGGGTTTGCGCGGCTAGTATAGGTAGCCCGTGCCTATCGATTTGGGCCATTTCGCCCACCGCCTCATCGAGCCCTTCAACGCCGAGTCCCGGTTCTACTGGCCGGCGGTGATCGCGCTCGCGATCGCCCTCATCGCGAACATCGTTTGGTACTACCTGCCCGTCCGCGATGTCGCGCCGGCCGAGGAAACGGCGCGCCCGTGGGCGTTCTGGTTCAACGTGCTCGCGCTCATCGTCGTCACGGTGCTGTTCATCGCGAAGGCGCCGTTCCTGCTGACGGTCATCGTGTTCGCGCTGGATGCCGCGGGCGTCGTCTATCTGTACACCGTCTACGTGCCACCCCTCGAAGCCGCTTGGATCCGCGAGAAACGACGCCAGAAGTACCTGCCGAAGCCGAAGCGCCGCCGCCGCTAGCCGATCGCGAAGCCGCGGTGCTGCGGTTCGCCAGGAAGATCCTCAGCGTGGACCGACTCCACGCTCGCGAGCGGCGGTCCGTGCCCGAGCCACCGCTCGAGCTCGCGGAGCGCCGGTGCGTCGCCCTCGGCGATCACCTCGACCGCCCCGTCGTCGCGATTCCACACCGTGCCGCCGATCTGGAGGAGCCGCGCCTGCTGGAACGTCGCGTAGCGGAAGTTCACGCCCTGGACCGCGCCGCGCACGACGAAGCGCCTGCGACTCATCTCACCTTGCGCTTGAGCACGGCATCGAGATCGCGGGTGTTGTTCACCCGGTCGGCGGTCGCCCAGCCGCGGCGGGCGTTCGCGGCGCCGTACTCGGTCCACTCGAGCTCTTCGACGGCATGCGCGTCCGAATCGATGACGATCGTCGCGCCCCTCTCCATCGCCTTGCGCACGGCCCAGTCCGGGAGATCGAGACGCTCGGGACCGCCGTTCACCTCCAGACGCGTGCCGGTCTTGACCGCGGCGTCAATGACCGCGTCCATGTCGACGTCATACGGGTCTCGCCGCTCCAGCAGACGTCCCGTGGGATGCGAGATGGCGGTGACGAGCGGGTGCTGCATCGCGCCCACCAGCCGCTGCGTGATCTGTGCCCGTGGCTGGTTGAAGGCCGAGTGGATCGACGCGGTGACGATCTCGAAACCGGCGAGCACGTCGTCGGGGTAGTCGAGCCGGCCATCGGCACGGATCTCGATCTCGGTGCCGATGAGCACCCGGAACGGCGCGAGCTCAGCGTTCAGCTTCGCGATCTCCTTGTTGCGTGCGGCGATCCGCTCGAGGTTGAGGCCATTGGTCATGCCCAGACCGACCGAGTGGTCGGTCACCGCGACGTACGCGTAGCCCTTGTCGCGCGCCCGGCGGACCATGTCGCCGAGCGAGTCACGGCCATCCGTCCAGTCCGAGTGCGTGTGGAGATCCCCGCGGAGGTCCTGGACCTTCACGAGCGTCGGCAGCGTGTGCGCAAGCGCGGCGTCGATCTCACCGTGGTCCTCGCGCAGCTCCGGCGGGATCCAGTCCATACCGAGCGCCGAGTAGATGTCTTCCTCGGTGCGTGAGGCGATAGGCGTGCCCTTTTCCTCGCCGACCCGGTACAGGCCGTACTCGTTCAGCAGCAGCTTCTTGCGCAGCGCGTACCCGCGCAGCCGGACGTTGTGCTCCTTGGAGCCGGTGAAGTACAGGAGCGCCGCTCCGAAGGACGCCGTCGGCACGACCCGCAGGTCGATCTGGAGGCCGCGGTCGACGACGACGGACGACTTCGTCTCGCCGTTGGCGAGGACGCGCTCCACGTGTGGCGCGGCCGTGAACGCGGCCATGATCGGCGCGGCCGCGTCGCTCGCCACGAGGAGGTCGACGTCGCCGATCGTCTCCTTCCACCGGCGCAGGCTGCCGCAGACCGAGATGTCCGTCACCGCGGTCGTCGCGCGCAGGTGCGCGATCATCCGGTCGGCGGATACCCGCGCGGTGCTGATGAGCGACCGTCCGGTGCGCTGCCGCAGCGAGGCGATCGACTTGAGGATGTTCTCTTCGGTGCGCGCCTGGATCTTCGGAAGCTCCCGTAGTCGGCCGGCCTTGGCCGCGACCTCGAGCTCGTCGATCGTCGTGATCTTGAGGTGCTGGTAGATCGCCCGTGCGGTAGCGGGGCCGACACCCTTCACGCGGAGCAGCGTGAGCAGCCCGTCGGGGACCGCGGCCTTGAGCTCCTCGTGCCGCTTGGCCTTGCCACCCTGGAGGTATTGCGCGATGGCCTCGCCGACGGACGTGCCGACCTCGGGGATGGTGGCGAGGTTCCCGGCTTCGTAGATGGCGCGGATGGGCTCGCGCAGATCACGGATCTCGCGCGCGGCCGCGCGATACGTGACCGCACGGAAGACGTTCTCGCCCTTCAGCTCGAGCAGGTCACCGATCTCGTCGAGCAGATCGGCGACGCGGGAGTTCTCCTCGGATGCGTACTCGCGGACCACGCGAGCGATGGTACCTAGGGCTTGCGGTGCGCGAGGTCGAGCATCGCAAACGCCTCATCGATCGCGCCGCGCGCGCGCAGGATCTGCGCGTATTCGGACGCGGCGATCGTCAGGTCCGCGCGGTCGTCGACCGAGGAGAACACCGCGATGGCCTCCCGGAATGCGCGGTCGGCGTCGAGGACCTCGCCGCGGGCCTCACTGGCGGTGGCGATCACGCGTAGCGCATGCGCCCGCTGGATGTGATCTCCAGCGATCTGGAGGATCCGCTCGGCCTGCGTCGCGACGTCCTTGGCCTCGTCGATCTTGCCCTCGCTCAGGAGGACTCGAGCGCGCACGATCTGAGCGACCGCACCCCAGTGCGTGTCCCCCACCTCGACGGCGCGCTCGATCGTGCGCTCGGCGAGGTCGCGTGCCTGGGCGACGTGGCCCTGCTGGAAGTGAATGAACGCGAGCGATTGCCGCACGTTCAGCTCGAAATAGGTATCTGAGACGCGCTCGAAGAGCTCGAGCGCGCGGCCATAGCTGGAGATGGCGGCGTCGAGCTCGCCGGCGTCGTAGTGCGTGACCGCGATCCCCATGAATCCCTGCGCCGCGAGCTTGAGCTCGTTCGCGCGAGACGCGATCGCGAGGGCTGACTCGTACGACTCGATCGCCTTGGTCGTCCGGCCAAGCCGCCGGTAGGCCGTCCCGAGCGCGACGGAAACGCGCGCCCGAAGGCGCGGCTCGACGACCTCGTGCTTCTCGATCAGATCCCGCACCGCCTCGAACGCTTCGGTGGACGCCACGAGCTGGCCTGCGTCGGCGTAGGCGAGACC